>JAYZBK010000071.1:0-8169 GCA_036339295.1 Planctomycetota bacterium | reverse complement strand
ACACGGCCTTCGGGGTCGCGTCCGCGATCTTCAGCAGTTCGTGACGGGTGCTCCAGCGCTTGTCCGCGAGGACGAGCTGCATGCCGGTTCGACCCTGGACGTTGACCACCAGCGGACCCTGCAGGTTCGAGGTGATGACGTCGTCACGCTTGTTGACGATCACGAGCACCTGGGCCTCGGCGAGCTCGCTCATGCCGAGCTCCTCCATCTGGTCCTTGCGGATGTTCGCCTGGTAGTCGGGGATCCAGAGGGCGGGATCGGTCACCACGAAGGCGAGATCCGGGGCCTCGGTCGACTGCAGCCAGAAGAACACCCCCTGCTCGTCGGGCTGCAGCAGCACGAACTTGCTGTAGCTCGAGAATCCGAGCATCCCCGAGGGGAAGGTGATCACGCGATCGTCTTCGATCTCAACGTTTCCGAAACGAGTGGTCTCGAGGTTCATCCGAACACTCCAGGTCCACCGACCTCCATTCCTTGGTTCCCACCGGGTCCATCCGGCTCGGGACTTCCTGTCCTCGGCTCCCTCCGGTCGGTGGAGAGGGGCTTTGGTTCGGACGCATCCGGCGTCCTTGATTCGCGTCGCTACCGGAGGAAGTCCAGCAGCGTGAGATTCGAGATCCGGCCGGCGGTGCTGAGCCCGGCCTGCAGCTGCTGCTGCAGCTGCCCGAAGCGGATCGCCGCACTGGTGACGTCCAGGTCCTGGAGCGTCGACTTGAGCGAGAGATCCTGCACCCGAAGGTCCTCCTCGCGAGTGAGGGCGGCCTCGACTCGCTGTGCCCTGACGCCCACCTCGGCCCGAGCCTCGGCGGCGCGGGCGATGTCCGCGTCGAGCTTGCCAGTCGCAAAGGCGATGCCAGCCTCGTCATCCGCCATCAGGGCGTCGCGAAGGGCGATCAGGTGGGCGAAGACGCCGTCGACGGCCACGGTTGCGCGGTCCTCACCGGCAATCGTTGCGCCGCTGGTCCCCTGGAGGATGCCCAGGTCGGCGGCCGCGGCGCTGTTGTTCCGGGCCACGACCCGGAAATCGGCCCCACCGGCGGTGTTGTCCGAGAGGGCCAGCCCGTTCCCGTCGGCCGCGAGGCCGACATCGAACTCGGCCGGGACGGCGATCCCGGCGGCGGCCGCCGCGGCGGCGATCGTGTCGACCACGTCCTGGACGGTCTCGGCCCCGACGAGATCGACGTCGAACGACCGACCGTCGTGGAGCTCGATGGAGAAGTCCACGTCCCGGCTCGGATCGAGGGTGCCGTTCACCGGATCGATGCCGCCCGTGAGGATCTCGACCCCCCGCCCGTCGTTGAAGTCCTCGAGCCGGGTCGCGCCGGAGAACGACCGGACGCCGAGCTCGGTGGCGGTCGTGCCGCCGCCCACCTCGGCGATCGACATCGCCCCGCCGGAGAGCTCGTTGCGGAACTGGATCCGGTCGCCCGAATCGGCGATCTCCACCCGGACGCCCAGGTCGAGCTCGTCGACCCGGTTCCGGAGGTCCTGCAGCGTCTCGACCCCGGAGAGATCGAGGTCGCGGAACTGGCCCGCGTTGCCGATCCGGATCGATCCCATCGGCACGGTGACGCCGTCGAGGGCCGAGATCGGGGTGGTCCAGGTGAGTCGCGGCTGGAGGTCGCCGGCGGCGGTCGCAACCCCACCGGCGTAGGTGCCGGAGAGACCGAGGTCGGACGCGGTGGTCGAGTCCCCCGCCTCGGCGATGGTGACGGTGTTGCCGGCGGTCGGGGCGATCCGGAATCGATCGCCGGTGGCGGGATCGAGGTCGACGACCGCGCCCGGGTCGACGGTCCGGATGGCGTCCTCGACCCGGGTCCGGACGTCCTCGACCGTCTCCGCGTCGGAGAGATCGACGTCGATCGCCGTCGCGTTGACCGTGATCGTGATCGCACCCTCGGCGACCCCGAGGCCGCGGCCGCCGTCGAGGTCCGCGAGGCGGGTGTCGCCGGAGGCGGCGGGATCGAGGTCGCGATCGCCCTCGAGGCGGGCGCTGACCGCGCCGAACGCCCGCTCGCCCGACATCGTCATCGGGGTCGAGCCACCGAGGCCGATGTCGTTCACGAGGCCGTTGCCGGTCCCGGCGTAGCGGATGCCGCCCAGCAGTCCCTCGAACGGGGTCGTGCCGACGGCGCTCCCGGAGAAGAGGTGCAGGTCGCGATGCTCGCGGTTCCCGATGCCCTGAAGCCCCTGCAGGATCGAGTCGATCACCAGGGCCTGGTTCCGACGGGTCTCCGCGTCGCTGCCGATCCCGATCTGCGAGAGCCCGACGCCCTTGGCCTCGAGGAGCAGGTCGTTGACGTCCCCCAGCGCGGAGTCGATCGTGCCCAGGACGGCGGACGCCTCCGAGAGGTTCCGGAGTCGCTGGTCGCGACGTTCGAGCACGTCGTCGAGGACGCCGATCGTCCCGGCCGCCACGGGGTTCTCGCTCGCCCGGATGATCTCCTTGCCGGACGCGAGCTTCACCTGGAGGTCGAGCAGCGCCGTGTTGGTCCGGGTGATCGAACCGCGCACGGTCTGCGAGGCGAGCAGGTTGGGGACGCGTCCGAGGACTGAGGAGATGGCACTCATGTCGGTCTCCGATCCGGGGTCAGGCGATGCTGAGCAGGGTCTGCATCGTTTCGTCGATGACGGTGATGAAGCGGGCGGCGGCCTGGAACTGCCGCTGGAGGGTCATCAGGTCGATGGCCTCCTCGTCGATGCTGACGCCGCTCACCGACTGGCTCTGGGCGTCGAGGTTCGCCCGCACCAGCTGCGAGGACTGCAGCGAGGTCCGGGCGGCGCTGGTCTTGACCGCCAGCTCGTTCACCGAGGACTGCCACTTCTCGCGAAGGCTGCGGCCGTTGAAGGCGTCGATCGGCTTCTCCTCGAGGGCGACCATGGCGAGGGCCGCGCCGTTCCCGCCGGGGGTGAAGTCGGTCGAGGTCGACATCAGGGAGGGGTCGTCGAGCAGGGCCTGGTCGACCGCGAGGTCGGTGGCGTCGGTGCCGGTGAAGAACCCGTTGACGCCGACCGCGGCGAGGAAGCCGCTGGAGTCGTCGCTGAACGCGACCTCGCGTCCGGTCGCCGCGACCAGGCGGAACTCGCCGTCGGCGGTCACCGAGGCGGTGACGTCGGGGATCCCGAGGTCGACGTTGATGCGATCGACGATGTCCTGCATGCTGTCGTTCTGCGGATCCACCGAGACCTGGTGGGTCGTCCGGTTCCCGCTGGCGGGATCCACCACGTGCAGCTGGAACGATCCGTTCTCGATCGGCCAGGGAAGGCCGGAGAAGTCGCCGTTGAGGTTGGCCGCCGGATCCTCCAGTCGGATCGAGCCGGTGAACTCCGAGCGGAGCGAGGTGCCCTGCCCCTGCGAGTGCACGCGGTTGACCTGGAACGCGAGCTGGCCGGCGAAGTCGTCGATCGCGGCGATCGCGGGATCCACGGTCTCGGACCGCTGCCGCATCAGCGCCCCGATCGATCCCGAGGGCACGTCGAGGATGGTTCCGTCCTCGCCCACCCGGACCGTGACCTCCACCCCGTCGGGGCCGCTTTCGCGGCGGAGTTCGAGGCCCCGGCTCTCGCCCGCGAGGACGATCGGGGTCGAACCCACGAGGACGTCGACCACGCCGTTGGGCTGGTCGATGGTGCTCACGTCCATGTAGGCGGAGAGTTCGTCGATGAGCTGGTCGCGGCGGTCGCGGAGGCTGTTGGCGCCGCCGGTCGTCCCGCCCTGGCCGCCCTCGGCGGTCGCGATCTGCTGGTTGAGGGTGGCGATCTCGCCGAGCAGGCCGTCGACCCGCTCGACCGCGGTGCCGAGCGACCGGTCGACCTCCTCGCGAAGGGTCACGTACTCGTCGCGGATCATGTTCACGTGATCCGCGACGCTGACGCCCTGCTGGAGGACCACCGTCCGGACCGCGTCGTCGAGCGGGTTGTTCGCCAGCTCGCTGAAGGCGTTGAAGAACGCCGAGAGCCGCGAGGAGAGGTCGTCGTTCGAGAGCTCGTTCTGGATCGTCTCGACCGCGGAGAGGAACCGCTCGTCGATGGTGGCCGCGCTCTCGTCGCTGATCGCGTCGCGAAGCCGCGACTGGAGGGCGTAGTCGATCGCGCGGTTGACGCTGACCAGCGAGACGCCGGTCCCCACGAACTGGTTGCGTCCGATCGCGTCGGAGCGACTGGGCGACAGGTTCGCGATCTGCCGGTGGTACCCGGGCGTCGCGGCGTTCGCCATGTTGTTGCCCGCCACGCTGATCGCAGCCTGGCTGGTGAGGATGGCCGAGCGGCCGATCTGGAGTGCACCGTTGAGTCCCATGGCGTGTTCCTCAGCTGGTCAGGTCGATGCCGGTGGCGAGCGATGCGCCGTCGCGAAGTCGGCCCCGTCGGCCGTAGACGCCGGTGCCGGAGAGGGCGCCGGTCACGCTCTGGACGATGCCCGCCATGTGTCGGGCGAGCGCGTCGCCGGCGGACTTGAGGAGCGACTGCTCGCTCCGGGATCGATCGAGCAGTTCCCGGAGTTCGGCGGCCCGCGCCTCGAGTCGGTCGGCGGCGGCGATCGGGAGCACCGCCGCGAGCGCCGAGACGCTCGATTCAGGATCGATGCCCATCGATTCGGCGAGGGCTCGACCGGCCTCCTCGCGTCGCTGGTCGAGGGTCCGGAGCCGTTCCACGATCTTGCCCTGCACCTCGGAGATCCCGGGGATCGCCTCGAGGTCGGCGACGCGGATCGCCTCCCGCTGCCGTTCGATCGAGACGAGCAGGCGTCGGTAGCCCTCCGCCTGCGTGTCGAGCACCTCCTGGAGCGCCTTCAGCAGCTCGAGGGTGCGGGCGGATGGTCGGGGACGGGTGGTCGACTGGGTCATGCCCGGGCCTCCAGGTTCGTGGCGGTCGGCTGGTCGCCGCCGCGCAGGGCCTTCTCGACGAAGGAGAGGACGCGCTTCTCGATCGCGTTCACGGGGGCGAAGTCCGGCGAGGCCGCGATCGAATCGGCGATCTCGCGATCGAGCAGGTGGCCGAATCGCTTCTCGCCGGCCCCCGGTGCGAAGAGGCCGGTGGCCTCCGAGGACTCGCGTGCCTCCCGCACCAGCGGTTCGAGCAGGGCGGTGGACACGAGGCGTTCGGCCCCCAGTCGGGCGAGACCCTCGGGCGTCCCCGCCCGCTCGTCGCGGGGGTCCGCGCCGAGGCGGCTCGCGAGGCGACGCAGGAAACCGGCCTGGTCCTCGGACTTCGCGGGGGCCGCGGGCGTCGCCGCCTCGAAGGGGCGGAACGCGGCGGCGTCGATCTCGGGAGTCGTGGCGATCATCCTTCGAGTCCCACGGTGGTGAAGACGGCGTTGCACTGCCCCGACTCGCACAGCTGCTGGAGCACCTGGGCCTGCGACCGGGCGGGCACCCGGAGCATGTCCAGCTGGGCCTTGAGCGACTGGAGGCTCAGGGGGGCCTGCTCCCGGCTCGTGATCGGGGTGAACGACTCGCTCACGATGTCCGGGTTCTGCAGCGTCGGTGGCCGACGGGGCTCGATCCGCTGGATCGAGAAGCCGTCGATGCTGACCGTCGCGTCGCCGAAGGTCGTGTTGCCGCTCACCGTGAGGACGCCCGTGGTCGGGTTCCAGCGGATCCGCGCGGGCGGCTCGACGTTGCGGAAGTCGACGTTCATCGAGAGGACGCGACCCGCGAATCGGAAGGCGTCGAGCTCGGACTCGGGCACGTCGACCGTGATCTGGCGAGCCGCGGTGATCCGGGCGAGGTCGGCGAATCCGTCCTCGAGGAGTTCCTCGTTGATCGAGTCCACGAGCCGGTTCAGGATCATGAACGACTCGTAGGCCGGGTTCTTCACGTCGAAGACGACGGATCGGCTGCTTCGCAGGGTCTCCCAGATCGGGGCCCCCGTGGTGACCAGTCGAGCCCCCCGGGCGATGCGTCCCCGGGTCGGCGACGCCTCGGAGACCGCGAGTCGTCCCTGGGCGAAGCCGATGACCGGCTCGAGGTCGATCTCCTCGATCGAACGATCGAGCATCGCGTCGGATCGACGCAGCGGCGTGATCAGGAGCGTGCCTCCCGCGAGCGACTCCGCGCCGCCGGCACCGGCGTCCACGAAGCACTCGTAGCCGATCCCCGATCCGAAGAGCTGGGGCACCGTGACGGTGACCTGGACGAGGGCGATCGACTCCTCCTTCAGGATGGCCTGGGGGAGATCGGCCTCCTCGACCACGCCGGCCCGCTTGAGCCGTTCGATGTAGTTGAGGGCGGCGGCGTAGTTGCCACCGGTGTCGCCGGTGCCCTGGAGCCCGGTGACGAGGCCCCACCCCGTGATCTCGAACGGCCGTTCGAACTCCGACTGCAGCCGGTCCTGCAGGCGGACGTCCTGGGCGAGGGCGGGGTTGGGCGAGATCAGGCCGGCCAGCGCGGTCCATGCGCCAACCATGACCGGAACGATGCTTCGAATGCGCAGAAAGTGCGTCTTCATACGGATCCTCCGTGGGAGACCACGGAAGACAGGCACGTCGCGTGCCAGTCGCGGCGAATCCGACGGAGTCGGGGGTACCCTCTGGCGATGGCCTCGGCCGATCCATCCCGTTCACGGACGATCCTGCCCACGATCCCGGTGCTGGGGGTCGTGATCGCCCTCGCCACGATCGTGCTCCTCGGGGCCCTCCTCCCGACCGGCGGGGCCGGACAAGGCCCCCTGGCCGTCGGACTGCTCCTTTTCGAGGGCTGGCCGGCCCTGCTCTGGCTGCTCGCGGCCCTCGGACTGGGTGGCGTCGCCGAACGAGTGATCCCCGTCCTGGCCCGATCCGGCCCCGATGGCCGGATCCGCCGGACCTGGCCGCTGGGAATCGCGCTCCTCGTCGTGATCGACGCGACCCTCGGCACGCTGGGCCTGCTCGGGCGAGGCCACGAGGTCGTCGCGTGGCTGGCCCTCGCCCTGCCCGCCCTCGGGCTCCTCCTTCCGGGTCCGGTCCGGGCCCTCGAGCCGCGACCCGACCCGACCGCATCCTGGCTGCGTCTCCCGATCGCGATCCCGCTCGGGGTCCTCGCGCTCGCGGCCGCCTCGACCCCGGGCTGGCTGTGGGAGAGCGAGTTCGGCGGCTACGACGTCCTGAGCTACCACCTCCAGCTTCCGCGGGAGTGGTGGATCGCGGGCGGGATGATCGAGACGCCGCACAACGCCTACGGCTACCTGCCCGGCGGCATGTCGGCCGCGTTCCTCCACCTGATGACCGTGGTCGGCGATCCCGGCACCGCGGACATCGGCTGCCAGGTGCTCGTCGCGGGGCTGACGGTGATCGCTGCGATCGCCACCGCCGATCTCGCCGAGTCGGTCCTCGGTGGGCACGATCGACGGGTCCGGGCGGTCGCGATGGTCGCCCTGCTCGCGACGCCCTGGGTGATCGTGACCGGCTCGCTCGCCTACGACGAGGCGTTCGTGCTGCTGATGCTCGCGGCGGCCGCCGCTCGACAGATCGGTCCCCCGGCCTCCGTGCCCGGGCGTCCCGGCGACGCCGCACCACGGGCGGACATCGCGCTCGGCGCCGTGGTCGGACTCCTGCTCGGGGCCGCGGTGCTCGGGAAGGCCTCCTCGGGACTGCTGGTCGTGCTGCCGGCGGCCGCCCTCGCCGCCGTCGTGATCCCCCCGCGACGCTGGCTCCGGATCGTTCCGGCCACCGCGGTGGTCGGCGTGGTCGCCTGCCTGCCGTGGCTCGTGCGGAACTGGGACTGGACGGGCAACCCCGTGTTCCCCTTCGCGACCGCCCTCTTCGGGACCCACGACTGGACGGCGGAACAGGTCGATCGATTCGCGCGGGCCCACGGAGGCCTCGGATGGTCGGCCGGAGGCCGGGCGTTCGCGGCCGAGTTCCTGCTCCACGACCTGTTCCTGCCGGAGGGCTCGAACGAACCACGACGCCCCCAGTGGTCGTGGCTCCCGATCGCGGGACTCGCGGCGCTGGCCGTGCTCCTGCTCCGCCCGACGACCGCCGAAGGATCGCGGGACCTCCGACGTCGAGTCGGCGGTCTCGGCCTCGCCCTGCTGCTGATGCTCGCCGCCTGGGCCCTCGCCACGCATGCGAAGGCCCGGTTCCTCCTCCCGGCGGCACCGCTGATGGCCGCGCTCGTCGCCGTCGTCCTCCGCGACCTGCTTCGACGGGATCGCCCGCGCCTCGTCGTCGCGGTCGCCGCGTGGGTCGCG
>JAYZBK010000070.1:0-2295 GCA_036339295.1 Planctomycetota bacterium | reverse complement strand
TCGTAGAGGCGAATGCGCACGTCTCCCTCGAGCCGCCCCGACTCGATCGCCTGGTCCGGGACCCGCATCGTTCCGTCCCGAGCCTGCATCTCGATGACTCGTCCCCCCGAGGGATGGAGTCTGGCCCAAGGCTCCGCCATCTCGATCCAATCCTCCGGAAGCGGATCGATCCGAGCGGCACCGTACTCCTGGGCCAGCCGTCCCGATTCATCCGCCACCTGCACCGACGCGCCCTCGCGAAGACTGCTCATCGCATCCCGATCGAGATCGCTCGCCGGATCGTCGAGCTCCTCGCGGGTGGGTACGGAAGGGATCACGATTCGATCGAGATCCACGAGCCGACGGGTGGTCGTCGATTGCTCCTCGTCTCCAAGTCTCCAGATCAGGGCGGTCAGCAGCAGGGCCGCCGCCAGACCCCCGAGCACCAGAAGCAGGGGCTTGCGATCGGACAGCCCACCCCGCGGGTGGAATCGTTTCCTCGTGTTGCCGACGTCGTGGTCCGCCATGACCGCCTCCTGACTCGCCCCGATCCTCCGGACCCGGCGTTCGACGCGTCCGGGGCGTCGATCCCGCGGCACATCGGGTCGCGATGATGGGCCACCACACGCTCCCAGGCCCCCTGGGACTTGAGGAGCGCTTCGACCACTTCGCGGACGGCGCCTCGGCCCCCGGGCTGCTCGGTCACGAACCGAGCCACCGCTCGAACCTCGGCCACCGCATCCCGCACCGCCACAGGGTAGCCACAACGCTCGAGCACCGGCAGATCCGGCAGGTCGTCCCCCACCATCGCCGCCTCTTCCGGGGTCATGCCCAACTCGCCGAGGAGCGAGTCGAAGACCGGCCCCTTCCGATCGACGGAGGTGCGCACGAGCTCGATTCCCAGCTCCGACGCTCGCCGTTCCACCGCCCGACCGCCGCGGCCCGTGATGATCGCGACCACGCCCCCGGCACGCTGCCAGGCTCGAATCGCCGTGCCGTCTCGAACGAAGAAACGCTTGGTCTCGTGCCCCTCGTCGTCGAGCAGGATCGATCCGTCGGTCAGGACGCCGTCGACATCGAGGCACAGGAGTCGGATGCGGGAGGCGGGAGTGTCGGTCGTGCTCATGCGGGAAGCCTACCCGTGGCGCCCTTCATCGGCAGCGCAGACGGGCTGGGAGACCACCGGCTCCGCTCGGGCGGCGATTCGGGATGCCGCGGCGGATCGGACCTGGCGGAGCTCCGACGCGACGATCCGAAGATCCGACGGGCGGCGGAGCGGGTTCGGCTGCAGGCAGGCTTCCACCAGATCCGCGAGACGCGACGGGACCGAGGCCACCAACCGGCGAAGGGAGGGTGGTCGCGACTCGCCATCCAGGAGGCGGGTCGTGGCATAGAGACCGGTCATCCGACGATAGATGGTCGCTCCCAGCAGAAATGCGTCGGTGCGGGTGTCCAGGGGTGCCCGCGACAGCTGTTCCGGCGACAGGAATCCCGGCGTTCCCTGGATTCGTGCCTTGCGTTCCCCGATGCGACAGGCCTGTCCGAGATCGATCACGGTGCCCTGGCCGGAGCCCGTCCGCAGGATGTTGCCCGGCTTGAGGTCGGCGTGCACCCAGCCGAGAGCGTGAAGATGGGCGAGACCTTGGGCGACGTCGGCGAACACTCCGAGATCCGCGATGAGCGAGTCCCTCCTCGCCACATCGAGCGGCTCCCCGTCGACGAAATCCAGGACCAGCGCGAGCTCCGTCGTCCGGAACATCTCCCGGTACCGGAGGATCCTCCGGCTGCCCCGGACTCGACGATCGCGGACCTGCGAGCCGACGGCGTGTTCACGCTCCGCCTGCTCGAGAAAACGTCGTTCCGGGGGCCTGCTCGCCCGCACGTGCTTCAACGCGAAGAGGTCGCGAGTCCCGGGATCGCTCACCACGAAGAGGCGGCTGGCGGCGCCGTCGCCGAGATGCTTGAGGACTCGATATCCGTGGAGCGAGGTGGGCGGCCGATCGATCATGCCGAGGTCCGAAAGAAGAGGATCGGTCCCTCGACTCGACGTCGAGGTCCCGGGAAGCGTTCGAGATTCGCATCTGAGGGGCGTCGCGTCCCGTGGGGGCGACCTCCATGTCGCGAGCCGGAGCTCGCCCGTCCGTGCTCGTGGTTGGGTTCCACGCGGACTGGATTTCGTGGTTCGTGCCCCGGCCGTGGAGGATCCATCATTCCGCAACAATTTGCCCCGGCAACACGTCGCGCTCACGAGGGTCGGACACCCGCTCCTCAGGCCGTGATGCTCCACATCACGTCGTAGGCGACGTGGGTGCCGGC
>JAYZBK010000069.1:0-9326 GCA_036339295.1 Planctomycetota bacterium | reverse complement strand
GGGCGGGATCTACGTGGTCGCCAACCTGCGCGGCGGCGGCGAGTTCGGCGAGGCGTGGCATCGCGCGGGCATGCTCGAGTCGAAGCAGAACGTCTACGACGACCTCTACGCCTGCGCCGAGACCCTCATCGCCTCGGGCCTGACCTCTCCCGCGCAGCTCGCGGTCATGGGCGGGTCCAACGGCGGCCTGCTGACCGGGGTCGCGGTCACGCAGCGTCCCGAGCTCTGGAGTGCCGCGATCAGCGCGGTGCCGCTCCTCGACATGATCCGGTACCACCGGTTCCTGATGGCGAGGTTCTGGGTGCCCGAGTACGGGTCGAGCGAGGATGCCGAGCAGTTCGAGTGGCTACGGGCGTATTCGCCGTACCAGAACATCGAGAAGGGCCGGAAGTACCCCGCCGTGATGTTCACCGCCGGCGAGAACGACACCCGCGTGCACCCGCTCCACGCCCGGAAGATGGCGGCACGGATGCAGGCGGCGACCGGCAGCGACCCCGCGACCGAACCCATCCTCCTGCAGGTCGAGCGCGACGGCGGCCACGGGCAGGGCAAGCCCCTCCGGCTCCGGGTCGAGGAGGCGGCCGATCGGTGGGCGTTCATCTTCTGGCAGACCGGGATCTGCACGTCGTCCGACTGACGATCAGGCGTCGGGCAGCTCGGCGACGAGCCGGGTCTCGTCCCAGGTCTCGATCCCGAGTTCCGCGGCCTTCCCCAGCTTGCTGCCCGCCTTCTCGCCCGCGATCAGCAGGTCGGTCTTCTTCGAGACGCTGCCGGTCACGGTCGCCCCGAGCGACTCCAGGCGTTCGGCCAGCTCCTTCCGACCGAAGCCCTCGAGGGTCCCGGTGATCACGACGGTCTTGCCGGTGAAGGGCGAGTCGGTCGGGATCGGGTCGTCCTCCGGATCGCGATGGAGATCGCTGGCGAGCGACACGCCCGCCTCCGCCAGCCGCCTGAAGGCGTCCTTCGTCGTCTCCGCCGCGAGGTGGTCGTGGAGGCTCGATGCCGTGATCTCCCCGAAGTCGGGCAGTTCCTCGAGGGCCTCCGTCGTGGCGGCCATCAGCTGGTCGGCGTCCTCGAAATGTCGGGCGAGGACCTTGGCGGCGCTCGCGCCGACGTGACGGATCCCCATGCCTGCGAGCACCCGGGAGAGCCCGCGCGACTTCGCGGCCTCGAGTCCCTCGAGCAGGTTGTCGGCCGACTTCTCACCCATCCGCTCGAGTTCGAGCAGGTCGTCGCGCTTCAGGAGGAAGAGGTCCGCGAAGTGATGCACGAGGCCGGCGTCGACGAGCTGGTCGACCAGCTTCTCGCCGAGGCCGTCGACGTCCATCTGGTCTCGACCGACGAACCACTTGAGCTTCTCGCGGAACTGGGCCGGGCACTCGGGGTTGGTGCAGAACAGCTTCGGGCCCTCCTGCTCGACCGTGCCCCCGCAGGCGGGGCACCCGGTCGGCGGCTCGATCGGGACCTCGTCGCCGGATCGTTCGCCCACGACGGCCTCGACCACCTGGGGAATGATCTCCCCGGCCTTCTCGATCACGACGACGTCGCCGACCCGGAGGTCCTTGCGACGGATCTCCTCGATGTTGTGGAGGGTGGCGTGGCGGACCGTGGTGCCGGCGACCAGCACCGGCTCCATCGTGGCCCTCGGCGTGAGCGTGCCTCCCTTGCCGACCTGCCACTCCACCTCGAGGAGCCTGGTCCGGGCCTGCTCCGCGGGATACTTGAACGCGATCGCCCAGCGGGGCGCCTTCGCGGTCGCCCCGAGGTCCCGCTGCAGGTCGAAGCGATCGACGCGGACGACCATGCCGTCGACCCCGTACTCCAGTCCGGACCGTTCCGCGGCGAACGACTCGATCCGGGTCACCACGTCGTCGAACGACTCGAACGCCTGCGAGTGAACGTTGGCGGGCACGCCCCACGACCGGACGAGCTCGAGGAAACCCGAGTAGGTCCCGACGTCGACGCCGACGGTCTCGCCGCGACCGTGGGCGATGAACCGCAGGCCGCGACTCGCGGTGACCTTCGGGTCGAGGCTCTTCAGCGTGCCGGCGGTCGAGTTCCGGGCGTTGGCGAACAGCGGTTCGCCCGCCGCCTCCCGCTCCGCGTTGACCCGTTCGAAGGAACCGTTGGGCATCACGATCTCGCCACGGATCTCGACCACCTCGGGCGGGTCCTTGGTCGCCAGGGCCAGGGGGATCGACCGGATCGCCCGGACGTTGTTCGTGATGACGTCCCCGCGCGAGCCGTCCCCGCGGGTGGTCGCGGACACGAGGCGCCCCCCCTCGTAGCGAAGCGAGATCGCGACGCCGTCGATCTTCGGATCGCAGACCAGGTCGACCCCGGGTCCGGCCGTCGTCGCCTCGAAGAGGCCCTCCGAGTCGTCCCCCGACCCGTCGCCGGGCTCGGCGGTCTCCCGATCGAGGCCCTTGAGGACCCGCTCGTACCAGGCCCGCAGGTCCTCGGTCGAGTACGTGTTGTCGATCGAGGTCATCGGGACGGCATGCTCGGCCGTCTCGAACCCCTCGACCGGCTCCCCGCCGACCCGACGGGTCGGGCTGTCGGGATCCGCGAGGTCGGGATGCTCCGCCTCGAGCGTCGCCAGTTCGGCGAGGCGGGCGTCGAAGTCCCGGTCCGACATGATCGGATCGGCGTCGACGTAGTAGGCGCGGTTGGCGCGATCGAGGAGTTCGCGCAGCTCGTCGATGCGGTCGGCGTCGCTCAAGGCGTCAGTCCCGCGTGATCGAATCGGGACCGGACCCCGCGGTCTTGTCCCAGGTGTTGTCCCCCGAGCGCTGGTACTTCGTGAACCCGAGACGGTCGAGGTTGGCGTCGGAGAGCTTCGACTTGTCGTTCGCATCCGAGTGCTTCAGGGCGAGGCCCGGGGCCGAGACGAGCCGCTTCACCGGCTCGCCGGTCTCCGGATGCGTGGTCAACGGCGCATCGCTCATCGACTGGAACACCTCGAAGCGTTCCCCGAGCGAGCCGTCCGGCTTGATCACCGCGTAGTCGTAGGTCGGCATGGTTCTCTCGGAAGGGCCGTTCAGGCCGGTCCATGGGTCAGGAGGTCGCGAGCGGTGGCGATGTCGGCGACCCGTCGGTCGCCGGCCTCCCGTTCGATCATCACGTTCACCTCGGGACGGATCCCGAGCACGATCGGGAGGAACGCGGCCCAGTCCACGTCGCCGGTCCCCACCGGGACCTCGGCCCCCCAGGTCCCGGGTTCCCGGGTGCGGGTCGCGTCCTTGGCGTGCACCTGCACGATCCTCGGCGCGAGGGCGCGGACCGCGTCGATCGGGTCGCCCATGTCGTAGAGGATCATGTTGGCGGGATCGAAGTTGACGCCGACGGAGGGGTGGTCGAGCTGGTCCAGCGCGTCGATGAGCGTGCCCGCGGTCTCCTGCCCCGTCTCGAGGCCGAGCCGCACGCCCTCGGCGGCGAAGAGATCCGCGAGTTCACGAAGGCGGTCGAGGACCACGGTCCGGGCGGGATCGCCCGCATCGTGGGGGACGAAGCCCGCATGCATCGTCACGAGCGGGATGCCCTCGCGTCCGGCGAGCTCGGCGACCTTCCCGGCCCTGGCCCGGGTCGCCGGCCAGTGCTCGTCGGGTCGCACGCCTCCGGTGGCCTTGATCGAATCGAGGGAGGAGTAGTCCTCGCCCACCGCCTCGAGCATCCCGCTGATCGGCTCGATCCCGGCGGCCCGGAGGGCTGGAATGGCGTCCCCGAAGTCGTCGGGGCGTTCGATCACGGGATCGAGGGCCAGCTGGACCTTCCCGACGCCGAGCCCCTGGAGGGTGGCCACGAGGTCCTCCGCGGACGTCGGCTGCAGGCTCCAGCTGCAGACACCGAGTCGCTCGATCGGGATGGAGGTGGTCGTGGCGTCGGTCATGAGGGGCTCCGGGCCGTCATCGGCCCCGGACACAGTCTATCGGACACCGGGAGTCGCCCTTGTCGACCGGACCGCCACCGGCGTACGATGCCGACTCGGGACCTTCCCCCCACCCATGGCCACGCTCCACCCTTGACCACCGCGCCCTTCGATCGATCGAGCCTCGACGACGCCGACGCCACCCCGCCGGCCGGCATGCTGCCTGCGCAGAAGCCCTTCGGGAAGCGACTCGAGGCGTGGCTGAGCCGGCTCTCGACCAGGAACAACTTCTGGAATCGCGTCTGCTCGCTGATCTGGCTCCCCTTCGCCTTCCGAAGCGGGATCTCCCTCAAGCGGATCGACGCGAAGCGTTTCACCGCCGTGCTGCCGTACCGTCGCTTCAACCGCAACTGGTACAACGCGATGGCGGGCGCCGCCCTCCTCGGGAACTCCGAGGTCGCGGGCGGCATGTACCTCTTCGCCGAGTGCGGAAGCGACTACGAGGTGATCTGCAAGCGGATGGAGTACAAGTTCCTCCGTCCCTGCTACGGGCCGGCGGTCTACCGCGTCGCGAACGCCGAGGACGTGCAGGCGAAGATCGCCGCGGGTGGGGAGTTCAACATCGACCTCGAACTCGAGGTGACCCAGCAGGTGACCCGCCGCGGCCGCGATCGGGAGTTGAAGGTCGGTCGCTGTTCCGTGACCTTCCACTGCACGCCGAAGGACCTCGCGGCCCGGCTCCGCGAGCGACGCCGCCAGCGGAACGAGGCGCAGGGCGAGCGAGCCGACTCCGTCGAAGAGTCGACGAGCGGCTCCGCATGAGCCTCGCATCGGGCGCCGCCCCGTCCCTGCCCGGAACGAACGTCTCCAGACTCGCATCCACCGTCGGATGGGGCTGCTACTGCGCCTCGAGCTGGACCTGGTGCATCGGGATGTTCCTCCCCATCATCCTGCTGGCTCGATTCGGCTGGCCCGGATTCTGGGCGTTCCTGATCCCCAACGTGCTCGGTTGCGCCGCCTTCGGCTACATCTTCGACGCCGAATCGAGTCGACGATTCGCGACCGACCATGCCCGGGCGATCCGCTGGTTCGCCGCGGCGACGATCGCGTTCCAGGTGTTCTTCCTGGGCTGGTCCTCGGGCACGTTCATCTACGGCCCGGAGGCGTCGATGGCGGGCGATGCGGCCATGGTCGGGACCATGACCGACTCGATGGTCTGGCCGGTCCTCGGGACGATGCTCACCTGGTCGGTCGGCGCCGTCGCGCTCGCCTCCCGGGGCGACTCGTTCTGGCGTTGGTTCGGCGTCGCCTCGATCGGGGTCGGTCTCGTCCTGCTCGGCCTCGTGATCGACCGCGCCGACGGCCTTCCGACGACCGCTCCTCGGGAGACCGGCCTGTCCGTAGCGGCGGCCGCGCCGATCATCGCGCTCGGCTTCATCTGCTGCCCGGCCCTCGATCCCACGTTCCACCGCGCCCGGCAGCAGGCGCCCAGTCGGCATGCCTTCGCCGTCTTCGGGGTCGCCTTCGCGGCGATGCTCGTCCTCGCGGCCTGGGTGTTCGAATCGCCCTTCGGGATCGCCGCCGCCCTCCTGCCGTTCGTGGTCACCCAGTGGACGGTCCAGATCGTGTTCACGATCGGCGCCCACGTTCGCGAGATCAAGCTCCTTCCGGGCGCCCTGCTGGGACCCGGACCGATGGTGCTCGGGGCGATCCTGGTCGGCGCGGCGGCGGGCCTGCCCGCGCTCGCCTCCGAGGCCACGTACATGGGGTTCCTCGGGCTCTACGCCGTGCCGTTCCCGATCTACGTGGTCGCCGCCGCCGTGGCCGGCCGCGGCCGCCTCGAACCCGGGAGCGGCTGGCTGACCCTGCTCGTCTCCGGGATCGCGGCCCCCTTCGCCTGGCTCGGGTTCGTGGACGAACGAACCATCCTCCTGCTGCCGGCGGCCGCGATCGTGGCGATCGGGGGATGGCTGATCGGACGTCGATCCCGCCAATGCCGCCTTCGTCGGGCGGATTCCGGAGCCGAAGCCGCGCCGTCCGCGTAGTCTCGGATGATGCCGGCAGATCCGCTCTCCCCCATCCCGGCCCGCGAGTTCGATCACTGGGCGGCGGCCCACCTGCTTCGTCGTGCCGGTTTCGGAGGCTCGCCGGAGGATGTCGGCCTGCTCCAGGCCGCCGGCCTGGACGACGCCGTCGATCGACTCGTCGACTACGAACCGTGGCCGGACGACGACGGTCGATTCACCGCGGACATCATGCGGCCGCTCACGCCGGACGAACGCAGCACCCTCGCCCGGGCGAGGGAGATCGGCGACGAGGCGGTGATCGAACGGTATCGACGCGATCGGCAGGAGCGACAGCGGCGGGACCGCCGCCAGCTCGCCGGCATTCGACGCTGGTGGCTCGATCGCATGATCCGGACCCCGAGCCCGCTGGAGGAGAAGCTCACCCTCTTCTGGCACGGGCACTATGCGACGGGCTACCGCAAGATCGAGGACAGCTGGCACCTGCTGATGCAGAACCGCCTCTTCCGGCGGTTCGCCGCCGGCGACGCACGGAAGCTCTCGGCTGGGATCGTTCGCGATCCCGCGATGCTCCGCTATCTCGACGCCCAGCAGAACGTCCGCGGCCGACCGAACGAGAACCTCGCTCGTGAACTGCTGGAACTGTTCGTTCTCGGCGAGGGCGCCGGGTACGGCGAGCGCGACGTCAAGGAGGTGGCGAGGGCGCTGACGGGACTGTCGATCGAGGACGATCGCGTCGTGTTCCTCGAGGATCGGCATGATCCCGGAGTCAAGACGATCCTCGGGCGTCGCGGGCGATTCGGGGCGGACGACGTGCTCGTGGTGCTCTTCGGACGACCGCAGGCGAGTCGCTTCCTCGCGGAGAAGCTCTACCGGTTCTTCGTCAACGACGCGCCGGGCCCCCGCGATCGCGAGGCCGACCGGACGGTGGACGGTCTCGCCCGCCTCCTCCGGCGACACGACTTCGAGCTCGCACCGGTTCTCGCCCGGCTGTTTCGCAGCCGACACTTCCACGACCCTCGCAATCGAGCGGCGATCGTCAAGAGCCCGGTCCAGCTCGTGGTGGAGGCGGTCAGGAGCCTCGACCTCTCCGTCGGCGACCTCGACCGGGTGCTGGTCGATCTCGATCGCATGGGCCAGTCGCTCCTCGAGCCGCCCTCGGTCAAGGGATGGGACGGCGGACGCGCCTGGATCAACACCGCGACCCTCTTCGTGCGGCAGAACGTCTCGGTGGGGCTCATGGTCGGCGAGGGCCCCCGGGCGACCCCGTTCCCCGCGGAGAGACTGGTCGCCCACTTCGGTCGCGACCGGGGATTCGAGGGCGTGGACGCCGCTCCGGACGCGGACGCGGTCGTCGACTACCTCCTCCACTTCTGCCTCGGCCGGCCCCCCACCGAGGCCCGTCGCCGTGAACTTCGCCGGTTCGTCGACGAGCTGGGGCCCGATTCGACCACCCTGGACCGGGATCGACTCGTCGCCATCCTCGCGTTGATCACCGCCCTTCCCGAGTACCAGCTTTGCTGATCGCCTCCCGGAGCATCGCATGACCGACCAACCGAAGGCCTTCTCCAGGCGACGACTGATCCAACGGGGCATCACGCTCGCGTCACTCACGCCGACCGTGCCCTGGTTCGTCCAGAACGCGGCCACCGGGCTCGCCCCCGACCCGTCGACGCCCACCCGGACCCCCGGGGCGGATCGGATCCTCGTGATCGTGCAGCTCGGTGGTGGCAACGACGGTCTCAACACCGTGATCCCCTGCTTCTCCCCCGACTACCGAAGGCTCCGGCCGCGACTGGCCATGGCCGCCCCGGGCGAGACCGGCGGCGCCGGCACCGCCCTGCCCCTCGACGTCGACTCGGGGCTCGGCCTGCACCCCTCGTTGACCGGATTCCGGGATCTCCTCGACCAGGGCCGCCTCGAGGTGGTTCAGGGAGTCGGCTACCCGAACCCGAACCGGTCGCACTTCGCGTCGATGGACATCTGGCAGACCGGTCGGACGAGCGGACAGGGCACGGGCTGGCTCGGTCGCTTCTTCGATCACCAGTGCGGCGGGACCCCGGACCCGCAGGCCGCGATCGCGCTCGGGCGGGATGCACCACTCGCCCTCGTCGGCGAGGTGCAGAAGCCGATCGCGTTCGAGGACGAACGGCTGTTCCGCTGGAAGGGCGAGGACCTCCACCCCGCGATGGCGGCGCCGTACGAACGGCTCGTCCGCGCCGGCGAGCTCCCCGACGTCGATCCCGACTCGCAGGCGGCCTACCTGATGCGGACCAGTCTCGACGCCCAGATCTCGAGCGATCGGATCCGAGCGGCGGTTCGTCGGGCCCCCGGCGTGCGATACCCCGGTGGCCCGCTCGCGGGCCAACTGCGACTGATCGCCTCGATGATCGCCGACGAGATGCCGACCCGGGTCTACTACGCGAGCCTCGGCGGCTTCGACACCCACGGGAACCAGCTGGGATCGCACGCGGGCCTCATGCGGCAGCTCGGGGACGCCGTCGCCGCCTTCCAGGCGGACCTCCAGCAGCAGGGCGCGGGCGACCACGTGATGACCATGGTCTTCAGCGAGTTCGGTCGTCGGGTCGCCGAGAACGGGTCGGGCGGCACCGACCACGGGACCGCGGCCCCGATGTTCCTGATCGGGAACGGAGTGCGGCCGGGCGTCGTCGGGGACCACCCCTCGCTGACGAATCTCGACGGCGGGGATCTTCGCCATACGCTGGACTTCCGCTCCGTCTACGCTGGCGTCGTCCGGGACTGGTTCCAGGTCGATCCCCGACCGATCCTGGGAACCGAACACCCCCCCGCCCGACTCTTCTCCTGACCTGAATCATCGGAACCACCGCCATGATCCGTCTCGCTCTCCTGACCGCCTGCACCCTCGCGGTCGCCACCGGCTGCAACCACACGCCGGGCGACGAACCCACCACCACCGCCGCGACGGAGTCGTCGGCCGACACCGCCGTCGAGACGACCCTCGTCGTCTTCTCGGTGAAGGGCATGCACTGCGAGGGCTGCGCCAACGCCATCGCGACGAAGGCCGGTCGCGTCGACGGCGTCCAGTCGTGCGACGTCGACCTCGAGGCCGAGACCGCGACGATCGCGGTCGCTCCCGGATCGATCGACGAGGTCGAATCGGCGATCGCGTCGCTGGGCTACGACGTCTCCCCCGCAGCGATGCCGGAGACGGCGGAGGACACGCCCGAAGCCGGCTGAGCCCGCCGGCTCAACGAGGCTCGAGTTCACCCACCAGGGCCTCGAACGCCGCTTCGAGGTCAAGACCCAGTCGAGCGCCCGCCGCGTGCACGTGGCCGCCGCCACCAAAGCGGGCGGCCAGTTCGTTCACGTCCATGAAGTCCCCGGCCTCGTCGGCCGGCTTGGAACGGAAGCTCATCTTGGTCCGCCCGGACTCCGCCTCGGTGAGGAGGACC
>JAYZBK010000068.1:0-7435 GCA_036339295.1 Planctomycetota bacterium | reverse complement strand
TGGGCGGACGCGGTGGTCAGGACCCCCGCCGTTCGCGCGCTGCGGAGCATCGCGCGCCACGGCCGGGCCTGAGCGCCACGGCGGGGGCCGGAACGACCCGGGTCTCAGCCGCCGAAGCCGCCGGGGAGACCTCCGCCGCCGCCGGGGAGGCCACCGCCACCGCCGCCGCCGGGGAAGCCGCCGCCACCACCGCCCGGCATGACATCTGCCGCTTCCTCCTCGAGGGCCTGCATCGCCTCCGCGGCGGAGCTGAATTCACCGGCCTCGACGCGCAGGGCGACGGCGTCCAGCGTCTCCTGCATCGGCGTGAGCATCGCTTCGATCATCGGGCCCATGAACTCGATCATCATCGCGACCTGGGGGTCGTCGGCGATCGTCTTGTCGGCGTCCACCATCCATCCGTTCGGCCCCTTCACGAGCTTCAGCGACTGCGAGCCGTCCTTCGACTTCAGGGTCGCCACGTCTCCGTCGACGGAATCGACCTCGAACTCGGCCGACGGGGCGCCGTCCATGAAGTCGCCGGTCATCGCGACCTCGGCGGCGGCCTCGCCGAACCGGCTGGCCAGGGCCTCCTTCAGGGGCATCGCGATGCGTCCGACGGTCAGGAGGTTCTTGATCATCTTGCCCTGGGGCGTGTCCGCCTTGGTCGCCGCCGCGATCCGCGCGATCCCGGCGGTGCTCATCTGGTTGTCGAAGTCGCTGAGGAACCGCGCCGCCTCGGCGGGCGTTCCGAAGCCGTCTCCCGAGATCGCCGACGAGCCCCCGGTCGACGCCGGCGTGGCCGCACCGCCGCCGGTGGCGAAGCCGCCGCTCGTCGAGACGGGCGTGACGTCGACGACGATCGGATCACCCTTGAGGGAGGCGATGGCGGACTCGATCGACTGTCGGAGTCGAGCGTTCCCGGTCGCGTCGCCCGAGACGTTGGAGAGGGAGGAGAGCGCCTCGTTGAACGAGGTCTCCGCGGCCGCGAGGGCCTCCTCGCGGCCCGAGTTCGTGCCGTCGAGCACCGATCCGACCTCGTTGGGGTCGAGCAGGACGCCCTGGCTCATGCGGGCGAGGGTCTCCCCGCGTCGACCGAGCACGGAGGCTGCTTCCCACTGGCTCCGGCCGGCATTGAACTGGGCACTGGCGATCGACCGCCAGCCGTTGTCCGACTCGCCGCGGCTGCCGCCACGAGTCGTCGAGCGGGCGATCGTCGCCGCCGACTGGAAGTCCCCGACGGAGGCTTCGAGGCGGGGGAGGATCTGCTCGGTCTCGATCGCGATCGCTTCGTCGAGCAGGGCACCGACGGTGTCGGCGATGGTCGCCAGCTGTCGCCGCACGTCGTTGGCGTAGGTGCGGGCGGTGTCCAGCCGACCTTCGGTCGTGCGTCGCGACTCGGTCGCGTGCTCGGACTTCGCCCGCTGGTTCTCCCGCTCGATCGAGGTGAGGGTCAGCGCGGGCTGCAGGGTGAGGATCGCGGTGTCGTCCCGGGCGGCCGCGATGCGGCGCTCGTCCGCCTGCTGCCGGAAGTAGATCGACTCGTTGATCGCGTCGACGCCGTCGAGCGGCCCCAGGTCGATGCCTTCCTCGGCTCGCTCCACCGCGATCGCCTCGAACTGCGCGGCCTTGGCGAGGTTGGCGTCTCGCTGGTCCTCGGCGACGCCGATCTGCGTTCCGAGCTCGGCGAGCGCGTCTTCGGCGATGCCGAGTTCCCGCCGAGCCTCGTCCATCCAGCCCTCGGTCATCCGGGTGGCCTCGGAGAGATCGAGCTGCTCCGCGCTCGCCGCGGATCGGGCGAGTCGATCGGCGTCGGCCGCGAGTCGTCGGGCGAGGGCCCGGAGGCGTGCGGCCTTGGACTCGAGTCGGAGGGCCTCGTCGAAGTCGAAGGTGCCGGCGGAGAGAAGGATCCGGCTGGCGAGGAGATCGGCTCCCGGAGTGCCCGCCGACCTGGCCCGGCTGGCGAGCTGGCGGAGGTTGCTCGCCGAGTCGTCGGTCTCGTCGGCGGAGGCGCGGATCGCCGGGCGGTTGCGGACGACCTCGGTGAAGTCGACCGCGATCGCGGCGAGCGGGTCCTCCCGGTTCGACTGGTCATCGCAGCCGAGAAGCAGGGTGGTGGAACCGGCGAGGATCAGGGATGCGACGAGGCGCGTCTGGTGAAGCATGAGCCGCGAGGTCTCCGAGGCTGGGAGCGGGGGATCCGGGCCGGGCGGACGACCGCACCGATCCCGTCCGCGATCGGACGTTTGGAACCGGAAAATATACCGCAGGAACGCCTTTCGGGATCCGCTCGGGCGGAACCGCTCAGCGATCCCGGCGTCCGTCGACCGGCCCCTCGGCGTCGAGACCGGGGTCCGGAAGCTCCGGAACCTCGATCACGGGGGCGGTGTACTCGACCGGATAGCCCGGTCGCGGCTGGTACATCGACTCGATCCAGCGGAGCGAGTCCCGGAGGACCCGGTGGTTCCCGGGGGTGAAGATCGGTCTCCAGCCCTTGACTTCCGGGTGGGGGAATCGGGCCTCCTGTCGCGGGAGCCCGTACTGGATGATCAGCGAGCGGCCCGGATCCTGCCAGTCGATGAGGGGCTGGTCCAGTTCGTTCCACCGCTCGAGGATCAGAAGGTTGGTGTACCGCACCCGCTCGCTTCGGGATCCCCGGCGATGGAGGAAGAAGCGGCCGCCGTCGAGGCCACCATGGCAGCGGCTGGTCGCGCAGTTGGGAATCAGCCACGCGTCGTGGACCCGTTGCCGGAAGAGATTCAGGGCGGGGGGTTCGCTCGCGACCTGGATCCTCGGATAGAACTCCCGCGCCTTCAGCCGGAACATGAGGTCGACGAACTCGAGGGGCTCGGCCCGGAAGAGCCGCGTCCGCCCGGCGCTGTCCGCCGGGATGAGCGGGCTCGCCCCGTACTTCTCGAGCACGTCTCGAACGAGCTGGGGCTCGATGTTGACGCGGGCCGGGGGCGAGCGGAAGTCGATCTCGTAGACGCGGACGAGGTTGACGTCGTCGGCGGAGAGGATCTGCTGCGGCAGCATGTCGCGGAGGTCGACGGTGCCGGTGTCGCGTCCGGAGGGAGGTCGTTCGCTCCCGGGGTTGTCGCGAAGGGTGCCCGCCTCGAGTGCGATCATCGCATCGACCGTTCGAAGCAGCGTGATCGCCCTGGGCATCTGGATCTCGGCGATGATCTCGATCAGCTCGGTGCGAGCGAGGTCGAGCGACTCCTCCTCGACGAGCCACTGGGCGAGTTCGTACCGCCTCAGGTACTGGTCGGGCTCGATGTTCGCCTTGAACCGCTCGTACTTCTCCTCGACGGTCAGGTCGAGCCTCGTCTGGACGACGGTCTCGCGGGGCAGCGTCGTCCGCACGCCCGCGATCACCAGGGTCACCGACTCGAAGGAGTCCTCGAGGAGCTGGCCGGCGAGGATCGAGCCGTCGCGCAACTCCACGATGCCCGGTCGCGGCTCCGAGACGTCGAGGAGCGGGATCACCCGGATCAACCGCGACTTGGTGAACGTCCTGATCTCGCCCTCGGGCGTGCGGATGCTGAGCAGGAGTTCGCCGTCCTCGAGGACCTCGCCGCTCACCTCCTCGTAGCGATCCACCCAGATGTGGACGCGACGGGGAGGCGCCTCGGATCGATCGGCCGTCGGCTCGTCGGCGGCCGCCGGGGGCGGAGTCGGCGCGTCGGCCGGCGGTGCCTGCGCGACACCGGCGAGCGGCAGGACCGCCAGGGCGAGGACAGGGAGGATCCGACTCGCTCGGACGCTGGGGTTGGGGCGGGACAGCCGGGCCATGTCGAGAGTGTCGCGGATGCGGCCCGGGGAGGCAAGGATCCCGGGCGCGGTACGCTCCCGCGGTCGGTCGGGACGATCACCGACCTCCGAGGACTGCCCCGGTCCGAAATCACCCGTCTGGAGATGCATCATGAAACTCGGTGTCATGGCGGCGCTCTTCGCCGGCCGAACCCTTGAGGATACGCTCGCCGACTGCGCCGAGAGCGGTCTCGACGCGATCGAACTCCCGGTCGGGTCGTATCCCGGTGCTCCCTTCTTCGATCCGGCCAAGGTCCTCGGTTCCACCAAGGAGCAGAATCGGATCAAGAGCCTCGTGGCGGACCACGGCCTCGAGATCTCGGGGCTGGCCGTCCACGGGAACCCCGTCCATCCGGTCGCCAGGCACGCCAAGGCCGATCACGCGGCCTTCGAGCGGGCGGTCAAGCTGGCCCCGAAGCTCGGCACCGACGTCGTGATCACCTTCAGCGGCTGTCCCGGGGGCTCGAAGGCCGACCGGACGCCGAACTGGGTCACCTGCGCCTGGCCGCCCGACTTCGCCGACATCCTGAAGTACCAGTGGGACGAGGTGCTCGTCCCGTACTGGGCGAAGCAGGCGAAGCTCTGTCGCAAGCACGGCGTCCGGGTCGCCTGGGAGGCCCATCCGGGCTTCTGTGCGTACAACCCCGACACCCTGATCCGCCTGAGCGAGCGTTCCATGAAGGCCTCCGGCCTCAAGGGGAAGCCGGTGCTCGGTGCGAACCTCGATCCGTCGCACTTCTTCTGGCAGGGGATCGACCCGGTCGAGAGCGCCCGCGTCCTCGGCGAGGCGGGACTGCTCTTCTACGTCCACGCCAAGGACACCGAGTTGAACCCGCACCAGGGCCGGATCAACGGGTACAACGACGCCCGCCCGTACACCGACCTTGCGCAGCGATCCTGGAGCTTCCGGACCTGCGGCTGGGGCCACGGCCACGACTTCTGGAAGCCGTTCGTCTCCATGCTCCGGGTCCAGGGCTACGACCACGTCCTGTCGATCGAGCACGAGGACGCCCTCATGTCGATCGAGGAAGGACTCCAGCGAGCCATCGAGTTCCTCACGGAGGCGATCATCTTCGAGCCGCCCGCCACGCCGTGGTGGACGTGACTCGAGGACGGGCGTTCGAACGGGCGAGCGGTGGGCCGGGCGGCCCGCCGCTCGTCGTCCCGGGAAAGCGCTCGATCCTCGGAAACCGAGCCGGCCGATCATGGCGAGGCGGTTTCCCGGTCCGCTAGACTTCGCCCATGCCCCCGAATTCCGGCCCGATGGGCCAGATCTATCTCGGCTTTCGCAGTCTCCTCGTGAAGATCGCGATCTTCGTGGTGATGGCGGCCCTGCTGGCCTGGGCCCTCGGGGGCACGCTCTGGCCCAAGACCGAAGTGAAGATCGTGGGGCAGCCGGTCGACATCGACGGCCAGGCCTACGCCCTCGTCTACCAGATCGGTGGGAGCCACGACCGTGGGACGTTCGGGCTCGCCCGCGTCGATGACCGAGGCGGACTCGTCGACATCAGGCCCAAGGCGGAATGGAAGAACCCGACCTGGATCGATGCGATGGCGCCGGTCGTGTCCCCCGATGCCGGGCGTGGAGCCATCGCGTACCAGGATCCCGATTCGACCTGGCGGGTCGTCGTCCTCGGCGGCGAGTCCCCGGCGGACTCCGAGATCGACGGCCTCGCGAGGTTGGATGCGGGGGCGGTCGAGGATCGCTGGGCCGCGGCTTGGGCCCTCGAGACCTTCGAGCGGACGGGTGCGTTCACTCAGCCCGCCGCCGACGAGGCGGACGCCACCGGCGAGGCCTCGCCCGCCGGCTGATCCGGTCCGAAGCTCACGACGCCCCCGAACCACAACGCGGCCAGCACGATCGCGAGGGCGATCCGATACCACCCGAAGGCGGCGAGCCCGTGCTTCGCGAGATACCCCACGAGCCACTTCACCGCGAAGGCCGCCGAGATCGTGGCGACCGCGATGCCCACGACGATCGGGGCGGCCCCGAGCGCCGCGATCTCGTCGCCGCTCTTGAGGGCCTTGTAGACGCAGGCGCCGCCCAGCGTCGGAAGCCCGAGGAGGAACGAGAACTCCGCGGCCTGCTTCGGTCGAAGGCCGACGAGCATGCCGCCGACGATCGTCATCATCGATCGGCTGGTCCCGGGCCACATCGCGACGCACTGGAGGAAGCCGACGATCAGGGCCTGCTTCCAGGTCAGGTGTTCGATGTCGGTGAACCGGTCCTCCGCGCCGTCGCCTTCGGCGCTGGCGAAGACCCGGTCCTGCCATCGCTTCATGCCGAGGAGCAGCAGGCCTCCCACGGCGAGGGCCCCGATCACGGGCCAGGGACGGAAGAGGGCCGCCTCGATCAGGTCGTCGAGGAGGACGCCGAGGACCGCCGCGGGCAGGAACGCGATCACCAGGTTCAGGAAGAGCCGTCGGCCGCCGGCATCCTTCCCGAGGAGGCCTCGGATCATCGACAGGACCCGCACCCGGTACAGCCCGAGCACCGCGAGGATCGCCCCGCCCTGGATCACGATGTTGAAGGCGTCGACCGCGGACTTCACCTGCTCGTCCCGATCCAGCCCGAGCAGGCTGGACGTGATGATGAGGTGCCCGGTCGACGAGACGGGGAGGTATTCGGTGATGCCCTCGACGAGGCCGAGGATGATCGCGTCCAGGATCGTCATTCGGAGGTGGCTCCCTTGCCTCCCTCATCGGACGATTCCCGGCCCGAGGCCTGCGATCTTCGGTCCTCCTCCGCCAGCCACGGCATGAGCCCCCGGACCGTCTCGCTCGCCGCCTCGATCGCATGCGTCCGCTGCCGTTCGCGGTGGCCGCGGAGGCCCTCGAAGCCCGCGTCCGCGTCGCGTCGCAGGTGATCCGCGAACCGCCCGTCCCGGATCTCCGACAGGAGGGCCCGCATCTCGGTCCGGATCCGGTCGTCCACGAGGCGGGGGCCGGCGTGATCGATCCCGAACTCGGCGGTGTTGCTGATCGCCTCCCGCATGCCGGCGATGCCCCGGTTGTAGACGAGGTCGCCGATCTGCTTCGCCTCGTGGCAGCACTCGATGTACGCGATCTCGGCCGGATAGCCGGCCTCGACGAGGATCTCGAACGCGGCGAGGAAGAGGGCGGTCATCCCGCCGCAGAGGACGGCCTGTTCGCCGAAGAGGTCCGTCTCGGTCTCGTCGGCGACGGACCCCACGATCGATCCGCCCCGGGTGCACCCGATGCCCGTCGCCCACGCGAGGGCGATCGCCGCGGCGTCGGACCCGGGGGCCCGGTCGGTGGCGGGCACGTCGACCTCGGCGTGGACGGCCACGATGGCGGGAATGCCCTGGCCCATGAGGAAACGCTCGCGGACGGTCCGTCCCGGGCCCTTCGGGGCGACGAGCACGGCGCCCACGCCCTCCGGCGGGACGAGGTCTCCGTGGTGGAGGCTGAAGCCGTGCACGACCCCCAGCACCTGGCCGGGTCGCACCGCCGGGGCGAGGGTGTCGCGCCACACCATGCCGTGGACCTCGTCCGGGAGGGCGAGAATCGCGAGGTCGCTTCGCTCGAGGGCGACCGCGGCGTCGAAGGAGTCGAATCCGTCGCTCTCGGCTCGCCGCCGGGCGTCGGATCCCGGCCGGCCGCCCACGATCACCGTGCCGCC
>JAYZBK010000067.1:0-6711 GCA_036339295.1 Planctomycetota bacterium | reverse complement strand
CCTCGGCGCCGAGGTCGCATGGACGACGCGGGTCGGCGACGACCTCGCGGCGACCCGTCGCGCGATCGAGGAGGGTGTCGACGCCGCCGACCTCAGCAACAAGGTCGGCGGCGTGAGCGCCGGCGCGCTCGACCTCGTCCCGGCGGCCGCGGCGGAGCTCGGCCTCGAGCCGGTGCAGCGCGGCGTCCGGGTGCAACCGGGACGTCCGCTCTCGTGGTGGTCGCGGAACGATCGCCTCGGACTCGTTGGGCTGCCCGGCAATCCCGTGTCGGCCCTCGTCTGCGCCCACCTGTTCGTCCGGCCATGGATCGAGTCCACCCTCGGCCTCGACCCGGCCTCGGCCTGGACGCCGCGCATCCTGTCCTCGACCGTGGCCACCAATCGACACCGACCGGCGTGCCGACCGTCCCGCTTCTCGATCGACGCGACGGGCCGGGCGCTCGTGGAGGTCGCGACCTGGAGCGGTTCCGGCGACCTCCCCCATCTCGCGGGCACCCACGGCATCGCCCGGATGCCCTCCGGCGTCACCGAGGTCCCCGAGGGCACCCTCGTGCCGACCCTCGACTGGTAGGCTCGCCCCGATGACGCAGCGGGCCGAGGAGACGACGGAGCGACGGACCATTCGGGTCAGGCTTCATGCGGTCCTGCGGGATCTCGCCGGGACCGACGCGATCGACGTGTCGATCGATGCGAGTTCAGCCACGCCCGATGCGGCGTTCATGGCGGCCGGGCAGGTGGCGCCGGAGCTGCTGCCCTGGCGGTCCGCGGTGGCCTACGGCGTCGAATCGAGGATCACCGGTCCCGAGGCCGCGATCCCGGCATCGGTCGGGCGGATCGACGTGCTCCCTCCGGTCTCCGGCGGTTGACGACCCCGCGAGTCGCCCGTCCCTAGCGAGGCGAGCGACCGAATCGACGCTCGAGCTCCTCGATGGGGATCCGCAGGTGCGTGGGCCGACCATGAGGACAGCTCGCGCCCCGGTCGATCCGGTCCCGCATCTCCAGCAGCTCCGCGATCTCCCGGGGCCTCAACCGGTCGCCGGCCTTGACCGCCGCCTTGCAGCTCATCATGTCGAGGACCTCGGACAACGCGGCCTCCTCGTCCGTGGCGTCGAGATCGCCGGCGGCGGCCCGCTCGAGCAGCTCGGACACGAAGGGCGCCGCCTCCACCCGCCTCGAGACCAGCAGCGACGGGAAGGCGTGCACCGCGACCGAACGCGGCCCCGCGGCTTCCGCCTCGATGCCCAGCTTCTCGAGCAGCGGTCGAACGGTCTCGATCGCCTCGACCTGGCCGGGGTCCGCGTCGAACGCCTCCGGCACCAGCTGGCGCTGCGACTCGAGCGGTCCCTGTGCGATTCGTCGCGAGAGGTGGTCGAACATCACGCGTTCGTGGAGGGCGTGCTGGTCGATCACCACGAGACCCTCCGCGTCCTGCGTGACCAGGAAGGACTCGTGGACCTGGAGCACGGCGTCCGCGCCGACGAGCGTCGGCAGGACCTCGTCGGAGACGGAGGGGGCCGGGGTGGTCGGCGGGGGCGACGACATCGCCTCGCGAAAGGCGGCGACGGAGGGCGTGGCACCCGCAGGGGCGGTTCGCGAGGAGGTCGATCCCCCGCCGCCACCGGATGCCCATCCCCCTCCCGACGTCGCGGGTTCGGGCGATGGAGGCGCGGCGAGGGGAATGTCGCGAACCAGGTCGGCCTCCACCAGGGCCGACCGCACCGCCTGCCGCACCAGGCCGTGCAGCGGTCGAGCGTCGCGGAATCGAACCTCGGTCTTGGCGGGATGGACGTTCACGTCGACCCGGGTCGGGGAGAGCTCGAGATGGACCACGCCGATCGGATGCCGGCCGGGCTCGACGAGTCCCCGGAACCCCTCCTTCAAGGCGTGGGAGAGCGAACGATCCGCGATGGCGCGACCGTTCAGCACGAAACGCTGGTGACGCGACGTGGGCCGTGCGGTCTCCGGGACGCCCACGAGTCCCCAGCAGGTGACGAGGGTGTCGTCGCCGGCATCGCCGATCTCGCCGTGGACCTGCACCACCCGACCTTCGAGTTCCTCCCCCATCACCCCGAGGATGCGGCGCGTCGGATCCTCGACCCGCGGGAGGTCGAGGAGCACCCGACCGCCCGAGACGAGGCGGAAGGCGACTCCCGGCCGCGTGAGCGCGAGCGTCCGGACGACCTCCGCGACGCGTGCGGACTCCGCGGACTCGGTCTTCAGGAACCGTCTCCGAGCCGGGATCGACTCGAAGAGGTGCCGGACCTCGACCCGGGTCCCGACCGGACCCGCGACCGGATGGGGTTCGCCCGGGGCGGCATCGACCACCTCCAGCCGCCAGGCCTCCTCCCGACCGGCCACCCGGCTCTCGATCGAGAACCGCCCCACCGCCGCGATCGAGGCGAGGGCCTCGCCGCGGAAGCCCATGGTCACGATGGACTCGAGGTCGGCGGCCTCCACGACCTTGCTGGTCGCATGGGACTCGACGGCGAGTGGAAGATCGTCGGGGTCGATCCCCCGACCGTCGTCGGAGACCCGGATCAGGTCCCGACCACCGCCCGCGATCTCGATCTCGATTCGCTCGGCATCGGCGTCGAAGGCGTTCTCCACCAGCTCCTTCACCACGCTGGCCGGCCGCTCGACGACCTCGCCCGCCGCGATCTGGTTGACGAGAGCCGGAGACAGGCGACGGATGCGCATGGCCCCATGGTAGCGAGGCCGGGGCCCGCCCCCGACTTTCGGTCCGCTCGGCTGGAGTCCGATCCGGCGACGGACCGACGTCTACCGGGAGCCGCGGATTCTGCCCATGGCACGAACGGAATCAGTCGTCATCGGGGACGTGCACGGATGCGCCGAGGAGCTCGACGAGCTCCTCGAGATCCTGCTCGAGGACGATCCGACGCGGACGATCCGGCTGGTGGGCGACCTCCTCACCAAGGGCCCGGATCCCGGTGGCGTCGTGGATGCCATCGAGGGTGCGAGACGTCTCGGGGTGGACATCCATTCCGTCTGCGGAAACCACGACCTCAGCCTCCACCATGCCCTCGCCGCGACCCGGGGCCAGGCGCCCCCCCCCGGCCTCCGCCCCCGGGATCGCAAGACCATCGACCGCCTCGGCGACCCCCGCCGACGCGCGGCGGCCCTCGCCCTCCTCGAGGAGACCATCGCGCGGACGACCTCTCGTGCGGGACCGGCCACGGTGGTGCACGCCGGCATCGAACCGGGACGGGGACTCGAGGGCACGACGCCGCACGAGCTCGTGCACCTGAAGGCGGCCCCAGGGGAGACGCCCTGGTGGGAGCGGTACGACGGACGCGACGGACTCATCGTGTTCGGTCACAGGCCCGCGAGCCGACCCATCCGCGCGACCTGGTCGGAGGTCCCGGTCGCGGTGAACGTCGACACCGGCTGCGTCCTCGGCGGACGGCTGACCGCCTACCTCGTGGAGCGCGACGAGTTCATCTCGGTCGAGTCCCGCCAGGTCCCTCGCCGGAACCGCTTCGCGCGGGCCGACGACGGCGGCACCGGCCACGTCGGCACACCGCTGGCGGGCTGAGCGACGCTCAGGGAGTCCATCGGGACACGACCGGGACGTCGCGGCCGCGCCCGAAGGTTCGAGGAGCGAGCTTCGGGACGATCGTCGCCTGGTATCGCTTGAACTCGCTGATCCCCAGCAGGCGTTCGAGCCTCCGCACGACCTCGTCGTCGATCCCGAAGGTCGAGGCGATCTCCTCCGGCGCCCGCTCCTCGTCGACCCGCGCTCGCAGGTAGGCATCGAGGACCTCGTAGGGCGGGAGCGAGTCGTCGTCCCGCTGGTCGGGGCGGAGCTCGGCGGAGGGTGGCTTCTCGATGCTCGAGACCGGGATCGGCGGCCGTTCGAAGCCGCGCGCGCGATGGTGCTCGTTCATCCAGCGGGCGAGTTCGAACACCTCGGTCTTCCAGAGGTCCCCGATCGGGGCGAGTCCGCCGCACATGTCGCCGTAGAGCGTGGAGTAGCCGACCGCGAGCTCGCTCTTGTTGCTCGTCGAGAGCAGGAGACGGCCCCGGGCGTTCGAGATCGCCATCAGGAGCACGCCGCGACTGCGGGCCTGGACGTTCTCGTCGGCGAGGCCTTCGAGGCCGTCGCCGTCGATCCGCAGCACCGGGTCCAGCGCCGCCGAGAGCACCGAGTGCATCGACTCGATCGGGATCTCCTCGGTGCGGATGCCGAGCGCGACCCCGGACGCGAGGGCATCGACCCGCGAACCCTCGGACGAGTAGCGACTCGGCATCAGCACGCCGAGCACGGCGTCGGGACCGAGGGCCGCCACCGCGAGCGCGACCACGATCGCCGAGTCGATCCCGCCCGAGAGGCCGAGGACCACGCCGCCGTGGCCGGTGCGTCGGCAGTAGTCGGCGATCGATCGACGCAGCGCGAGGAACCGCTCCTCGCACCCCGTCGGCTCCGGGAGCTCGAGCGAGGCCGGTCGGTCGAGGTCGACGACGTCCAGCCCGTCCTCGAAGCGCGGCAGGGCGCCCGCGATCCCGCCCCCGGGCGTCACGACCATCGAGCCCCCGTCGAAGACGAGGTCGTCGTGGGCGCCGACCTGGTTGGCCATCGCGACCGGCACGCCGAGTCGATCCGCGGCCGAGGCGAGGATCCGTCGATGCTCGACGTGCTTCCCGACCACGAAGGGGCTGGCGCTCGGACTGGCGACGAGGTCGCAACCGGCCTCCGCGAGCATCGAGATCGGATCGACGTCGTAGCGATGGACGCCCCCCGCGTCCTCCCCCCGCCAGAGGTCCTCGCAGACGAGCACCCCGACCCGCCGGGTTCCCTCGCGGGTGTCGAGCTCGAAGACGAGCGGACGCCGCCCCGGCTCGAACCAGCGGGCCTCGTCGAAGACGTCGTAGGTCGGGAGAAGGAGCTTGTCGTGCCAAGCCTCGATCCGGCCGCCCCGGCACAACGCGACCGAGTTCGCGATCGCCCGGGAACCGCCCTCGACCCTGCGGGGGGTTCCGACGAGCGTCGGGATCGGGAGTTCACGGGCGAGCGCCTCGACGGCGGCCTCGCACGCCGGGACCACCTCGTCGCGGAGGAGCAGGTCCCGCGGCGGGTACCCGAGGATGGCGAGTTCGGGGGTGACCAGGAGATCGGCCTGCGCGGCGGCGGCGCGATCCGCGAGCGCCCGGATGCCGGCCGAGGCACCGGCGAGGTCCCCCACCGTCGAATCGAATTGACCGATGGCCACTCTCATGGAGCGTGACGCTAGCACGCTCCCGGACCCCGCGGGCGGAAGAAGCCCCGAGTCGCGGTCCGACGCTCCCGTCGTCGAACGTCGAGGCCGGGAAAGACCACGCCCCGCCTCGGCCGTTCGGCCGGGGCGGGGCGTGCCCGCGTCCCTGCGGGGCGTCCTCCGAGGAGGGCGACAATCCGTTGTCTCTCGTGGCGATCAGTAGATGACCGCGTGGGCGGCCTCGACCGCCTCGATCACCTGGCGAACCGTGAACGGCTTGCGAAGGACCGAGTCGAATCCGCACTGCTGCAGCTGCCCGATCTGGCCGTCGGTGACGCGGCTGCTCATGGCGATGATGCGGGTGACCTGGAGCTCCTCGTTGCCGCGGATGAGGTCGCAGATCTGGCGACCGTCGTCGTCGGAGACGGAGAGCTCGTAGAGCATCACGTGCGGGCGGAACCGCTCGCACTCCATGCCGGCGGCGAAGAGGCTGTCGCAGCATCGCACGTCGAAGTTGGTCTGTTCGGCGAGGACGCCCGTGAGCGTGCCGACGGCGCCGGCGTCGGCGTCGCAGATCAGCACTCGCGGACGACCGCTCATCAGGCCGTCCATCGGGATCTCGTGCTCCCGCATGAAGGTGAGAAGGTTCGCGACGGGGATCCGTCGGTCCTTCGACCCGGGGATGCGGTAGCCCTTGAGCTGACCGGAGTCGAACCACTTGCTCACGGTGCGGCTGGCGACGTTGCAGATCTTCGCGACCTCACCGGTGGTGAGCACGTCCTTGTCGAGGAGGTTGAACTGTTCGTTGCTCATGTCGTGGTCCGTCCAATGGTCCCTGGCCTGCGGGCTCGTGCGTCCGTGCTGAGCCTCGCCGCCGGAGTCATCGGCCGTTCCAGGAGGCGAATGAAGCGCACCACACGATCTCGCCGCGCAAAACCCGATGAACGGTGCGACCGACGCGGCCACGACCCGCTCCCGGGCCCGGGAACGGGGGTCTCGGGCCTTATCGGCTGGGATCGGATTCGTCGATTCTGCGCAGATCGAGTCCCGCCGCCTGCACGCCGGCGAGGACGGACTCGCCGTGGGCGCGATCGCGGACCTCGATCGTGCAGTCGACGAGGACGGTGGAGACGTCGGGACCGCCGAAGGCCCGCTCGTGGCGGATGTCCCGGACGCTGGCCCCCGCGGCGGCGATCGCGTCGACGAGCTGGTGCAGGCCTCCGGGGCGGTCGCGGACGATCGCCGTGAACCGGACCAGGCGTCCGTCGACGGTGAGACCGTGCTGGATGACCCGCGAGAGGACCATCGGGTCGATGTTGCCGCCGCAGAGCAGCAGGGCGACGGTTCGACCCCGGAGTCGCTCGAGTCGCCCCTCGAGGAACGCTGCGAGGGTCGCGGCCCCGCCTCCTTCGACGAAGCCTCGATGCAGTTCCGCGAGACGAAGGATCTCCAGCGAGATCGACTCCTCGTCGACGGTGTGCAGTTCGTCGACGAGACC
>JAYZBK010000066.1:0-5254 GCA_036339295.1 Planctomycetota bacterium | reverse complement strand
AACTCGAACGTCGCCTCGTCGAAGTGTTCGGTCGAGACGGGCGATCCCCAGTCGTAGCCGCGGAAGGTCCAGGCGCGATACGGGGTGGCCGGGGCGTCGTCCTTCGGGTCAGCAGCCCCAGTCGGCGAGGAGGGCGCCGATGTCGGCGGCGGTGGTCGTCCCGTCGCCGTTCACGTCGCCCCCGGGGCCACCCCAGCTGCCGAGGAGGACGCCCAGGTCCGCGGCGTCGACGCAGCCGTCGCCGTTCAGGTCGCCCGCGGCGGCCTCGTCCTCGATGAACGGGGCGAGCTTGAGGAATCCGAAGCGGGCGTTGTCGACGGCGACGATCGCACCGCCGTCGCTCGTCAGGTCGATGTCCTCGGCCGCCCAGTCGTCGCCGGTACCACCGAGGTACGTCTCCTCCCACTCGAACCCGCCGGCCGCGTCGAACTTCACGACGTACGCCTCCCACTGGTCGGAGCAGACGCCGCCCCCGCACTCGGAGTAGCTGTACTCGTCGCCGGTGCCGGCGGCGATGACGCAGCCGCCGTCGGGCGTCGCCTTGACGCCCCAGGTCTCGTCGTGGATGAAGTTCGGGTTGAAGCCGCGGGGGTTGCCGCGCTTCACCTCCCAGAGCTGGTTCCCCGCGGGATCCAGCTTCATCGTGTAGGTGTCCCAGTTCGCGGTGCCCGAGAGGGTGTGTCCGGCGAGGAAGATCGAGCCGTCGGCCCCGAGATCCATCCCGAAGCAGTGGTCCTCGGCGTTGCCGCCGTGGGTCCGGCTCCAGATCACGGTGCCTGCGGCGTCGACCTTGACGACCCCGTACTGCAGGGCGTCGTCGGTGCCGCCGGCGATGATGTAGTCCTTGCCGGTCGGCTTCACCCGGTACGCCTGCGAGAGGTGGGCATCGACGCTTCGGCCCTGCACGAGATTCCCGGCGGCGTCGAGGAACGTGATGTACCCGCGGCCGTAGGCGAAGAAGGTGCTGTTGGGATCCTCCGCCTGCCGGTAGCCGACCGCGAGGATGCCCTGGGGCGTGGTCGCGATGTGCTCGAACGCGTCGGCGCCGCCGTTGTCGTGCGTCTTCTGGAAGATCGTCGCCCCGGTCGCCTTGTCGAGCTTCAGGATCGCGCTGTTGCGGGAGATCATGCCGCAGACGAGGTAGCCGTCGGCGACCTCGAGCGCGGCGTTGCCCATGTTCCGGCTTCCCGAGCCGAACTCCTTCTTCCAGAGCAGGGCTCCGTTCGCATCGGTCTTCACGACGAGGATGCGGGCGTTCACGTTCACGTAGCCCGTCTCGCCGACCTGCAGGAAGCCTCCATCCTCGCACTCGAGGATGTAGTGGCCGTGGGACTCCTCGCGGGACCCGTTGTACGAGGTGAACCACTCGGCGTCGGGCGCGTCCTGGCCCGCGACCATCGAGGGACCGGCGGCGAAGGCCAGGGCGAGGGCGACGAGCGACGTGGTTCGAAGGGCGGTGGTTCGAAGGGCGGTGTCGGACATCGTGGTGGTCTCCGGCGATCCGGTGGGAGAGTCTTGCCCGAGCGTATCCGCAGATCCTCGTCGATCGTTCCCGGGAACCACGATCAACGACCGTTCCCTCGCCCGATCACGGCTCGAGGTTGCCGCGGATGATCCAGGTGCCCCTGATCAGGGGATTCCCGGAGTCGCTCGTCCGCGTCGCCGTCTCGAAATCGGGAGGGCCGTCGCGGTTGAACGCGGTGACGACCCACGACCGGTCGCCGATGTTCTCCGCCTGCACGCCCGGATAGGCGCCGGCCACCACGGCCTCGTCGACGTGGGTGGCGACCACGAAGAACCATGGATGGCCGGTGAGGTCGATGTCGACGTCCACGACGTCGAACACCCCGTTGGTGCCCCAGTCGTCGTGCCGGATCCGGTGCGTCCCGGCGTCGAGCAGCTCGAGGCCGTTCTGCGGATCGTCGGAGGCCGCCCCGTACACGTGCCACGCGATCTCCTCGCCGACGAGGGTCTGCGAGCCGTCCACGCGGACCCCGAAACCGAACGCGAGGTTCAGCAGTCGAGGCGTCGTCGCCTGGAAGGCGTTGCCCCAGGAGATCGTCGCGCCGGGCGCGCCCACGCTGGTCGAGAACGTGCCGTCGTCCACCTGGTATCGATCGACGTCGGCGAGTCGCCCCCAGTCGGCGAAGAAGAGCCCGAGCGTCGAGGCATCGACCATCCCGCTCCCCGCGAGGTCCACCCGCGCGTTCCGGGTCCCGAAGGCACGGAGCAGGATCCCGAGGTCCTCCCCCTCGACCCGGCCGTCGCAGTCGAAGTCCGCCTGCAGGCATTCGCCTCGAACGCACCCGCCACCGAGATCGGACCAGGGGCCATGGACCTGGTCGGGCGCGTTCCCGCAGACGAGGGTGTCCACGATCAACATCCCGCCCTCGATCGGGTTCCAGAGGCCGCCCCCGGCCCCGCCCGCGATGTTCCCCTGGATCACGCACCGTTGGAAGATGGGAACGGACTCGCCGAGGTTAAGGAGGGTGCCGCCATCGAGGGTGGCGCGATTTCCTTCGAATCGGCAGTCGACGAAGTTCGGTCGAGCGGACTCGTCGCTGCGGATCGCCCCGCCGTCGTCGGCGAGGTTCCGGTGGAAGCGGCAGCCCGCGAACGTCGGTCGTGATTCACCCCCACAGAGGAGACCGCCGCCGGCATCCGAGGCCGCGTTGTCGAGCAGGTGGCAGTCGTCGAAGGTGGGGGAGACCGAGTCGCGGAGGGCGATGCCGCCACCGCGTTCGGAGCGGTTGGCCTCGATCGTGCAGTCGAGGAGTTCGAAGTCCCCGGAACCCTCCGCGAACACGCCGCCTCCCTCCGAGGTGGCGAGGTTGCCGAGGAGGCGGCATCCGCGAAGCGAGGCGTCGCCGTCGACGAGTCGCAGGGCGCCGCCATGCTCGGCCGCCGTGTTGTGATCGAAGGTGCAGTCGACGACCTGTGGCCGGCTGTTCGACACGTTGAGGCCACCGGCGATCTCGCCCGAGACGTTCGCCCGGAACGTGCAATCGAGGAAGATGGTCCGGGTGGTCTCGCCCTCGTAGGCGATCAGGCTCGCACCACCTCCCTGGAGGGTGGCGAGGTTCCCGGTGAATTCGCACGTGGTCACGCTGCCCGAGCCGCCCTCCCAGAAGCCGCCGCCGCCGTAGTTCGCCGTGTTCGAGTCGAATACGCACCCCTCGAGCGTCGGCCGGGCGAGGAACGCATACATCCCGCCTCCCGACCGTTCCGCCGCGTTCAGGACGAACTCGCAGTCGCTCACGACGAGGTCCGTCCGCTGGTAGTCGTGGAGGGCGCCGCCGCTCACCAGCGCGTGGTTGGCGAGGAACAGGCAGCTCGAGACGGACGGCGTGGCCGGGCCGCTCCTTCGCTGCCGAGCCTGCGGGCCGCGAAGCGGAGGCATGGCCGATTCGGTCTTCCGGCCGGGCGGTGCGAGGTCGCCGCCGGGCGGATCGTCCTGGAAGAAGACGCCCGCGCCGTACTGCGCGACATTGAAGGCGAACGTGCAGTCGTCGACGGTCGGCGCGCTGTAGTAGGAGAAGAGGCCGGCGGCGGAGACCTCCGCCTCGCTGTCGAGGAAGCGGCACCCCGACACCGTCGGAGCGCAGTCGATGAAGCAGAGGATGCCCGCCCCGAATCGACCGACGTTGTCGACGAAGGTGCAGTTCGAGATCGTGGGTGAGGTCCCGAGCAGGAGGATGCCCCCGCCGGAGACCGCGGATTCCGACGTCGGCCCCTCGGTCGGGAAGCCGTTCCGGAGGACGAGATCGACGAGGACGGTGCCGGCTCCCTCGCCCTCCCGGCACGTCGCGACCCGGTGGACACCGCCGCCGTCGAGGACGGTGGTGGGGAGCCCGTCCTCGCCGGTGGTGCCGCGGATGGTGATCGCCTTCCCGAGCGTGTCGATCTGGGCTCCCTCGAGGTAGGTCTCCGCGGCGAGCTGGATGACGTCGCCGTCCTCGGCTGCGGCGATCGCCGCGGTGATCGAGGTGAAGGCGCATCCGCTGGCGCAGACCGTGATCGTGTCCGCGGTGGTCGTTGCCGCGACGAACCCGGCGACCGCGGAGGCGATCGGGAGGCGCCGGCGGTTGGATCGGATGGGGGGCATGGAGGCTCCATCGATGCGGATGCGGACCCTTCGAGGGTATTCGAGCAGCCCCGAAGTCCATCGTGTTTTCAAGGGCATCCGATCAGTCGTCGGCGAGCCGGGGCGACCGATCGATGGGCTGCCGGAGGACCTGCATCCGCCGGGGAGTCGGCCGCATGTCCGATCACATCTCGCGTGGCTCGCTTCTCCACGGCATCGCCGCCACCGCGATCGCCTCGAAGGCGTTTCCCGGAACCGAGCGTACGGACCTCGTCGCGGGAACTGGTGGACGTCGAGTCACCCGGTCGACGGAGCCTCGCCGACCGCTGGTTCGATCACATCGCCCTGGAGGGGGCCCCGAATCAGGGGCAGACGCCCCACGCGCCGATGAGCAGGCCGAGATCGGCCGCGTTCACCGTCCCGTCGTCGTTGAGATCCGCCGCGGCGAGGTCGGTGTTCCAGGCACCGATGAGCAGGCCGAGATCCGCCGCGGTGACCTCGCCGTCGGCATTCACGTCGCCCGGGCAGGCGGGTTCCGGCGCGACGATCTCGATGAGATGGTCCTGGACCTCGCCGAAGTTCGCGGTGTCGCAGGGCGTCATCGGATTGATGTCGACGTCGTGGAGCCGAAGTCGCATCCGCGTTCGTCCGGGCGCCTGGTCCTCGGGGACGTTCACGGTGACGCTGTAGGGACCGACGCCCGGATCCACGCCGACGAACTCGCCGTCGTCGTCGAAGTCCCAGTCGCCGTTCCAGTCGATGAAGACCCCGAAGAGGTCGTTCTTCCACTGCGGGTCGCCGTTCTCGACCTTGATCGTGTAGGTGCCGCCGGCCGTCAGGACGATCGGGCCGTCCTCCGTGTAGTCGGCGTAGCCGTCGGAGCCGGATTCCTGGTCGAAGTCGATCTCGGGGATCTGCACCCGCTTGATGTACTCGAAGTCGACCTGGTCGCCGTCCGCCTCGCAGTAGGTCTCCCCGACCGCGATCGGACCGCCGGAATCCTCGTACGCCCACGCCGTGACCGCGAGTTGCCAGGCGGTGCCCTCGACCCGCATCCATCCGTTCACCTCGCCGCCGTCCACGGTCGCGACGAACCCGAGGAGGTAGCGGCGGTATTCCTCGCACGCGTCGTCGTCGTAGCTCGACTGGTAGCCGGCGCAACCGTTCCCG
>JAYZBK010000065.1:0-7494 GCA_036339295.1 Planctomycetota bacterium | reverse complement strand
TCTTCGACCCCGATCGCTACGACGTCGTGGTCTTCAAGAACCCGGTCGACCCCATCGGCCCGAGCCAGAACTACATCAAGCGACTGGTCGGCCTCCCCGACGAGCAGGTGCTGATCGTCGACGGCGACATCTTCACCGCGCCGCCGGAGGCGGACATCGCCGACTTCCGGATCGTGCGGCCGCCGACCTTCGTGCAGGAGGCGATCTGGCAGCCCGTGTACGACAGTGACTTCGTCCCGATCGATCCGGTGGCCCTCCAGACCCGGCTCGACCGCCCGGTCGACGGCCCGCCCTTCAAGCCGTCGCTCGGTTCCTGGGAGATCGCCGACGTCCGGACGTGGCGATGCGAATCGTCCGGTTCGTCCCGCCTCGACTGGGCGGACGACGAACTCCCGCTCGACGACTTCAACTCGTACAACGCCTGGCGATACCCGCAGACGGTGACGGGCGGCCTCGCACCGCGCAGTCGGATCCGGCTCGGCGATCTCGATGCGGTGTCCGACGTCCGCGTCTCCGCGGCCGTCCGGCCGGACGACCCCGAGGCGTTCTCGACGAGCCTCGTGCTCGAGGCCCGAGGCCAGCGATTCGAATTCACGATCGACGGCGCCGAGGCGCGGGTGTCGATGCAGCCGCTCGACGACGAGTCGGCTCCGGTCCGCTCGGCGGAGGCCGGCTTCGACTGGGGGCCGGGCGGTCTCCTCGACCTCGAGTTCGCGCACGTCGACCAGTCGCTCGCCATCTCGGTGGGCGGCCGCGAGGTCGTGACCCTCGAGTACGAGTGGTCGCCGCTCGAACGGCTCGAGGCGTCCTACGACCGGTTCGACCTCGATGCGTATCGCCGCGACATCCGCTCGCAGCGGCTGCGGCGCCCCCGGCTGGCCTGGGTCTTCGACGGGTCGCCGTTCTCCATGACCCGGGTGCGGGTCGACCGCGACCTCCACTACAAGGGTGGTCGACTCGATCGACTCCAGCAGGTGCCCGCGAACGGCGACTACATCGATGGACCGCTCTTCGCCACCGATCCGCTCGCTCCGGGCCGGCTCGGTCCGGACCAGTTCCTGATGCTCGGCGACAACTCGGGGGCGAGCCGCGACTCCCGCTACCTCGGTCGTCCGCATCCGCTGTCCGTGTCGGTGACCGGCGACGACACGCCGTTCGTCGTCCATCGCGACCTGCTCGTGGGCAAGGCCTGGTGCGTCTACTTCCCCGCGCCGGACGCGCTCGGTGGCATCGGCACCCGGCTCGCGCCGGACTTCGGTCGCATTCGCTTCATTCGCTGATCCAGCTTCATCTCGAAGCACTTCCGCGCGAAGGCGTGGAGGGGCCCGCGACGTCGCTAGGTTGGCGTCGGTGGTCGCGTCGAAGCGATCTTCGACGGGGGTGATGGAGCGTGGACATGAGGAAAGGGCATGGAGAACTCGAGCGATCGAAGGGCCGGGTCGTCGGCTCCCGCGGGCGCAGGGTGGTGGCCGGGTCGGTGATCATCGCGGGGGTGCTGGCGGGGACCGGGTGCGAGATCGACTGCGACGAGCGGTACTGCGACTTCATCCGGGCGGCGGCCGGTGGCATCTACGCCTGGGAGTACGAGTGCTGCCTCGACCCGACGAGCCCGGCGTGCGAGAACCGCGCGGTGCGGTACCAGGCACTGGCCTTCAACGCCCCGGCCATGCGGATCGCCTGCGAGGAGCGTCGGTGGGAGCGCCTCGGGGAGATCTGGGACGAGATCCGTGGGTTGATCCCGGCGACGCCGCTGCGCCTGATCGTCCGCGAGTTCTGCGGCATCGAGACGACGTTCGGCGAGAACATCCTCGTGCCGTTCGCGGCGGGCGACTCGGCGATCGTCTCGGCCCGTCTCGATCCGGTCCCGTTCGACGACGAACCCGGATTCCGGTCGTGGTCCCGACGACCATCGTCGATGCCCGCATCGGTCGAGGGTGCGTCGGGGGTGGTGGGGGACCGGGCGTGGGTCGTCGAACCGGGGTCGCAGGTGCAGGTCGATGTCCAGGGACGGACGTTCTCCTTCGCGCTCTCGGGGCGCCTGGCCGTCGTGGAGATGGCGGCCCAGCCGCACGCCCGGCCGAACACCCAGCCCAACACCCAGCCCAACACCCAGCCCAACACCCAGCCCAACACCCATCCGGGCGGCGGACCGGGTGACGAGGTCGATGAATGGTGTCGCAGGCTCCGTCCGACGGATCTCCGCCTTGTGCTCGACGGTTTCGAAGGCCGCGCGACCCTGGTGCTCGACCCACTCTTCGAAGGCAACGGGCTGATCTTCACGGCGCCCGGCTCGGGGGTCCTCGGGGCGGCGGTCCGCATGGAGTTCGAGCCGGCGGGCGTGGCGATGGGGGACATGATGTCCGGCCTTCCCCCGGTGTTCCTCCAGTTTCCGTTCACGCTCGAACTCGACGGTGGACTGGTCCTCGGGGACGGCCGGGCGATGGCCGCCCTCGATCTCTGGCCGGTTGCGCCCGCCGTGGCGTCGTACCTCTCAGGAGGCGGCGCCGGACCCGGTTCCACCGAACCGGAGTGTGCCGCGCTCGCCCGCACCGTGGCCGACGACTTCCTCGCCCTTCATGCGTCGGAGTGCGGCCACGTTCCTTGAGCATCGTCCGGGTGCGGTCCGGAAACACCGGCGTCGTGACGGCCGCGTCCGAACGCCGCCGCGAATCGGACATCTGCCACGATTCCCGGAGGGACTCCGGGAGTCGTGGCGTACCTTGGAACTCCACCCCTCGCGTCCGGAGTCCTCCATGTCCCTGGCCAGATCCGCGTCGTCCGCCGCCATCCTCCTCGGCGTCGTCTCGTCCAGTGTTTCGGCGCAGCAGTTCGCCGACCGGACGTCGACGCGGTTCCCGTCGCAGTCGGTCTACTCCAACCAGCTCTCGTTCTGCGACGTCGATGGCGACGGCGACATCGACATCGCCTTCGCGGACGGCCAGGGCTACTCGTCGCCGGGCGCAGCGCTTCGGGCGAAGCTCTACATCAACGACGGGAGCGGTTTCTTCACCGACGAGTCGGCCGCCCGGATTCCGGTGACCGGCTGGTTCCGCGGCGTCGAGTTCGGCGACATCGATCGCGACGGCGACTGGGACATGGTGCTCGCGAACGACTTCAACCGACTGCCGGTGCTGCTCGAGAACGACGGTGCGGGGTTCTTCACCGACGTCTCCGACCGGCTGCCGGGCATTCCCCTCTCGTCCGCTCGCGGCCAGTTCGCCGACGTCGACGGCGATGGCGACGTCGACCTCGCGTTCTGCCACAGCGGGACGTCCAACCGCTTCGGTTCGAACGGCCGGCCGCAGCTCTACCTCAACGACGGCTCCGGCACGTTCACCGACGCCACGGCGACCAACACCCCGAACGCGATCATCCGCGACCAGCAGGACATCCTCTTCTTCGACATGGACAACGACCTCGACCTCGACCTGCACGTCGGGAGTCGATCGTCCGTCGACGGGGGAAGCCAGCTCTGGCGCAACGACGGCGGGATCTTCACGCGGGTCAACGGCTCGGTCCCCACCGACGGGGCCACCTATTCGTACGACGCCGGGGACGTCGACGGCGACGGCGACCTCGACCTGCTCGGGGCGAACTCCGGCACCTCGAACCGGGAGCTGCTGATCCTGAACGACGGCGACGGGACCTCCTGGACCGACGTCTCCGGGAGCATCATCACGAACCCGACGGCTGACGACAACGACTCGAAGTTCATCGACTTCGACATGGACGGCGACCTCGACTTCGTCATCGCGGCCCTCGGTTCCACCACGGATCGCTTCTACCGGAACAACGGTTCGGGCAGCTACATCCAGACCGGCAACGTCCAGACGCCGGTGAACGACTCCTCGCTCGACATCGGCTTCGCCGACCTCGACGGCGACGGCGCGCCCGACTGCGTGACGGCCCAGGGCGAGTTCGGCAACTTCCAGAACCGCATCTACATCAACAACGGTCCGGTCGACGACATCCCGCCGACCTTCCTCGCGGTGACCGAGCTCGATCCCGAGGACGGGGATCTCGGCCCCTTCCGGGTGCGGGCGCTCGTGGTCGACCAGTACACCTCCGACCGTGGCTTCATGCCCCGCGCCATGGACCTCGTCGTCGCGATCGATGGCGGGCGACCGAAGTCCGTTCCGATGCAGTGGGTCGGCAACTCGATCTGGGAGGGCGTCGTTCCCGAGCTTTCGTCGTGCGTGGCGGTCGAGTACCGCGTTCGCGCGGAGGACCGGGCCGGCAACGTGGGCGAGAGCGCCGTGTTCGACTTCGCGACGCGGGGTTCGTGCGGCCCGGATCCCGACCTGAACGGCGACGGAGCCGTGAACGGCGGCGATCTCGGTCTCCTGCTCTCGGCGTGGGGCCAGTCGGGTCCCGGCGATCTCGCCGGGAACGGTTCGGTGGGAGGCGGGGACCTCGGTCTCCTGCTCGCCGCCTGGAGCGGCTGATCGCCCATCGGTCCGGCGTCAGGGGCCGTGCGTGACCCGGCGGACGTCGTCGGCAAATCGCCGATTGGCGTTCTCGACCATCCCGGGGATCAGGAACAGGTCGATGATCTGCCCGATCAGGAACAGGCCGCCGGTCAGCAGCCAGATGATGCCCGTGACGATCCGCCCGTTGTAGAGGCGGTGGATGCCGCAGAAGCCGATGAGGCAGAGCAGCCAGAGGAGATACGAGGTTCCGGTCGACTTCATCGGGTGGACTCCTTCGTGGGGGATTCGCGACGCTCGTCGGAAGCTCGACCCCGAGCGACGGCGGCATCGATCGACTTCCAGGCCCGACCGCCTTCGTCACCGAAGCCGAGTCGCCAGACGCCGACACCGCCGAGTCGGTGCTTCATCGCGAGGTCGACCTTGGCACCGATGCTGCGGGCGTCCTCGGCCCAGACCTGGTGCCAGCGACCGTCCTTTCGAAACGTCCACCACGGGGTCTGCGAGACGTCGTCCCAGTGGGCCTCCCAGTTCCCTCGATCGCGGTCGACGTACTTCAAGGACATGGTCCCGACGTGCTTCACGGCCTTCGCGTCGCGGGCGGCCGACGAGGTGACCCACTCGTTCCCGTAGAAGGGCATGCCGAGCACGAGCTTCTTCGGATTCGTCTTCACGATCTTTCCGAACGGCCCTCGAAGGGCCTCGGCGAGGTCGAGTCCGTCGCCCGCCAGCGGGGCGGAGGGCCCGGGATGCCTCGACCAGGCGCCGTTGTAGTCGTAGCCCATGATGAAGATGGCGTCGCAGGCGGGGGCGAGCGCGTCGAAGTCCCACTTCCCGCCCTGGTCGTGGGCGGGAACGCAGACCGTGACGAAGGAACCGGGGATCGCCGCATGCACGTGCCGGGTCAGGGCGGACATGAAGTCCGGCATGTGCCCGATCCAGGCGGTCGACTCGAAGTTCTCGAAGTCGATGTTCAGGCCGGTCACGCCACCTTCCCGCATGGATTCGACGACCGCCTTGAAGAACGTGTCGCGATGCTCCCGGGACGTCACCAGCGACTCGATGTCGCCACCGTCGCGGGCGGTGACGCACAGCGAGACCCGTACGTCGTGGCTCCGGGCCTTCTTCACGAATCCGGTCCACGGCCACCCGCAGCCGTCGTGCAGCCGTCCATCACGCTTCGCCTCCAGGCTGAAGCACACGACGTCGGTCAGGCTCGACCAGGGCAGCGGCGCGTCGCGGAGGCCTTCGGTGGCGAAGCCCATCACGATCGGTCGATCGTTCGGGGCGATCCTCTCCGGGAGGGCATCCATCGAACGGGCGACGGCCGACCCGACCAGGCCCGTTCCGAGCACGACGAGGATGGCGGCGACGAGGTGGCGTGACATGGTGTCGTCTCCCGGACGATGGAACGACCGCACTCTACGGCCATTCCCTCGCCGATCGGTCGGCCGGCACCCGGCCCGGCGGTATCCTCGGGTCATGCGAGCTCCCTCCGCCGGCGGTGGTTTCCCCGCCATCCTCTATACATGGAAGAAGGCCCGGGAGGCCGGCGGCATCGGTCGGCTGTGGAAGGCGATGCGCACCCGCAACGCCTGCAAGACCTGTGCCCTCGGCATGGGCGGCCAGGCCGGCGGCATGGTCAACGAGAGCGGCCACTTCCCCGAGGTCTGCAAGAAGTCGCTCCAGGCGATGGTGGCGGACATGGGCGGGGCGATCACGCCGGAGTTCTGGGCCGACCACGACTTCGACGCCCTGCGGGCGCTCTCGCCGCGGGAGCTCGAATCCCTCGGTCGCATCGTGCATCCCCTCCACGCCGGCCCGCTCGACGATCGCTACCGGCCGATCGAGTGGTCGGCCGCCATGGATCGCCTGGTCGAGCAGTTGAAGAGGACGCCGCCCGAGCGAACCTTTTTCTACTTCAGCGGCCGCAGCTCGAACGAGGCGGCGTTCCTGCTGCAGCTCTTCGCCCGGCTGCACGGCACCAACAACGTCAACAACTGCTCCTACTACTGCCACCAGGCCTCGGGCGTGGGGCTCGCGAGCGTGACCGGATCCGGCACCGCGACGATCACCCTCGACGACGTCGACCACTGCGACCTCCTCTTCCTGATCGGCGGCAATCCCGCGAGCAACCACCCGCGGTTCATGCGGTCGCTCATGGAGCTCAAGCGGCGTCGTGGCAAGGTCGTGGTCGTCAATCCGATGCGCGAACTCGGACTCGTGCGCTTCAAGGTGCCGAGCGACGTGCGCAGCCTGCTCTTCGGCACCGACATCGCCGACGAGTACCTCATGCCGCGGATCGGCAGCGACATCGCGGTGCTCGCGGGGATCGCCAAGGCGACGATCGCGCTGGGCAAGATGGCGGAGTCGTTCGTCGCGGACCACTGCGAGGGCTGGGACGCCTGGCGGAACTGGGTCGAGGATCTTTCGTGGCCCGACCTCGAGGCCGCGTGCGGCGTCGCCCGGACCGACCTCGAACGGATCGCCGCCCTCTACGCCGAGAGCGAGCGCACGATCTTCGCCTGGACGATGGGGATCACCCACCACGAGCACGGGGTCGCCAACGTCCAGACGATCGGCGGCCTCGCGATGCTGCGGGGCATGCTCGGCCGGCCGGGGGCGGGGCTCCTGCCGCTGCGCGGCCATTCCAACGTCCAGGGCGTCGGTTCGGTCGGCGTGACTCCGGTCCTGAAGCCGCCGATCCTCGCGGCGCTCGAGCGCACCCTCGAGGTCGAGCTGCCGAAGACCCCCGGCCTCGACACGATGGCGTGCATGGAGGCCGCGGACCGCGGCGAGATCGACCTCGCGGTGTGCCTGGGCGGCAACCTCTTCGGCTCGAACCCCGATTCGGCGTTCGCCAGCCGCGCCCTGCGAAACGTGCCGCTGGTGGTGCAGCTCTCGACCACCACCAACACCGGCCACTGCTGCGGCCTCGGCCGCGAGACGCTGGTCCTGCCGGTGCTGGCCCGCGACGAGGAGTCGCAGCCGACCACCCAGGAGTCGATGTTCAACTTCGTCCGGGTCTCGGATGGTGGGGCGGCTCGTCACGAAGGGCCCCGGGGCG
>JAYZBK010000064.1:0-20979 GCA_036339295.1 Planctomycetota bacterium | reverse complement strand
CCCCGGTCGGGATTCCCTCGCGTTGCCCCGTCGGGTCGTCGTCGTTCAGTGGCGGTATTCGTCCGCCATCTCGTCGGGCACGCCTTCGCCGTCCAGGTCCTCGGCCTCGTTGCTCGCGTCGAGGCCCGCCTCGAGGCGCTTCATGCGCTCCCAGTCCTCCATCGAGATCAGCACGTCCCGGGCGACCGAGCCCTTGTGGTCGCTGATGATCCCGGCCATGCCCATCTGGTCCACGAGTCGGCTCGCCCGGCTGTAGCCGATCGCGAGTCGTCGCTGCAGGAGGGAGACCGATCCGCGTCCCGTCTCGATGATGACCTCGACCGCTTCGTCGAAGAGGGCGTCCCGCTCGCCCGAGTCGCCGTCCGATCCGCCGCCGCCCTGGCTCGACGGCTTGACGCTCATCAGGCTCCGCTCGAAGTTCGGTCCGGCGACCGACTTCAGGAACGTCGCCACCTGGCGGACCTCCTTGTCGGTGACGAGCGTGCCCTGGCCTCGCTTCACCTCGGTGCTCGACGGCGTCACCACCATCATGTCGCCGAGTCCGAGCAGGAGTTCCGCGCCCTTCTGGTCGAGCACGATGCGACTGTCCATGCCGCTGGCCACCTTGAACGACACGCGGCAGGGCATGTTGCTCTTGATGAGTCCGGTCACCACGTTCGCCTGCGGCCGCTGGGTGGCGAGGATGAGGTGCATGCCGACCGCTCGGGCCTTCTGGGCGATCCGCACGATCGAATGCTCGACCTCCTTGTTGGTCATCATCAGGTCGGCGAGTTCGTCGATGACGAAGACCATGTACGGGAGCTTCTTGGGGATCTTCGCCCACTCGACGTCGTTGGAGGGCTGGAAGATGTCGCGGAGCTCCTGCTCCTCGAGCGAGTTGTACGACCGGATGTCGCGGACGCCCGCCTCCTTGAAGAGCTCGTATCGCTCCTCCATCTTCCCGACCGCCCACTCGAGGATCGCCGCCGCCTTGCCCATGTCGGTGATCACCGGGCACATGAGGTGGGGGATCTTCTCGAACTGGCTCATCTCGACCATCTTCGGGTCGACCAGGCACAGCTTCAGTTCGTCCGGCCGCTTGGTGTAGAGCCAGGACATGATGATCGTGTTCATGCACACGCTCTTGCCGCTGCCGGTGGTGCCGGCGATGAGCATGTGGGGCATCTTGGTCAGGTCGGACACCATCGGATCGCCCGCCGAGTCCTTGCCGAGGAACATCGGAAGCACCATGTCGCGACTGAGCCCGCTCGACATGAGCTCCTTGAGTCGGACCTTCTCGCGCTTCGCGTTGGGCACCTCGATCCCGACGGTGCTCTTCCCCGCCATGTTCGGGATGATCCGGATGTTCGGGGCCTGCAGCGACCGGGCGATGTCCTTCTCGATCGCGTTGAGTCGCGCCACCCGGGTTCCCGGGGCGAGGAGCACCGAGTAGAGGGTGACCGCGGGGCCGCTCTCGATGCCCGCCACCTCGGCGTCGATGGAGAACGTCCGAAGGGTCTCCTCGAGGGTGCCCGCCTGTTCGCGAACGACCTCCTCGAGTTCGGCCGAGAAGTCGCCCTCGGGATCCTCGAGCTGGTCGAGGGTCGGGAACCGGTAGCCCTCGAAGTCGTCTTCGCGGGGGATGTCCTCGTCCTTGGCCACGGTCGTGTTGGTGGCCGCCATGCGCACCGGGAGTCGGGCGATCTTGGCTCGGAGTTCCTCGGCCGACGCGGCTCGTTGCGCCTCGACGACCTCCTCCGCCTCGTCCTCGTACTCGTCCTCGTCCTCCTCGTCCTCCTCTTCCTCTTCCTCTTCCTCCTCGTCCTCGTACTCGTACTCGTCCTCGTACTCCGGGTCGTCCTCGTCCTCTTCCTCGTATTCCTCGTCGTCCTCGTACTCCTCCTCCTCTTCCTCCTCCTCCTCGTAGTCGAGGTACTCCGCCGGCACGCCGGCGGGCTGGAGGGCGGGACGTCGAACGAGTCCGCGGACGTTCGAGAGGGAGGTCGCGAGCGGGGAGAGGACGGACGGCCCTCCGGCGACCACGCCACGGGCCGATCGGATCGATCGAAGGATCGCGGAGGGGAGGGCGAGCATGATCTCGTCGGCTGCGACCATCAGGCCCAGGCCGAGTCCGAGCAGAAGGATCAGGAGGCTTCCGACGGGGCCGAACCTGGAGGCGAGTCCGATCTCGAGCTCGGCGCCGAGGAGTCCCGATCGGGTTCCGGGAATGCCGCCGCCGAGGGACTGCAGGATCTCGAAGTTCGAGAGCAGGCTGTGGTGGAGTCCGGCCAGCGTGATCGCGGAGAGCACGATGCCGAGGCAGCGCACGACGGGGTGCGTGATCCGGATGCCCCGAGCCAGCGTGACCAGCCCGATGCCGCCCAGGAGGAGGAGCATCCACGAGCCGGGACCGAGGACGCGGAACGACCACCAGGCCATTGCGGCGCCGACCGGGCCGGCCGGATTGGCGACCTCCTCGGCGTGGCTCGACACGATGGTGGAGGGCGCGTCGGACCAGTCGGCCCCCACGAAGGAGACGGCGAGGAAGATCCAGGCGGCGAGCCCGACCAGCCAGAGGGCCCGGCGGACCACGGTCGGCTCGAATCGCCCGTCACCTCCGGCGTCGGGGGAGGGCTTCCTGGAGGACTTCGCGGCGTTCGAATTCGATCTCGGCATGACATCCTTTCATCGGCCTCGTGGCCTCGCCGGCCCCATGATTAGGGGGTTGGCGGGGCCGCAACGTCTGATAATAAATATTCTCTCTGGCTTGGAGGCCGCTGGGGCGGCCGTGCCGCCCGGGGGTCCTCGGGGCTCGGAAGACGGGCCGGGCCCTCGAACTCGATATGATCCGCCGCCATGCGATTCCGCTTGATCGACCAGGTGGTGGAGCGAGAAGACTCCCGGATCGTCACGGTCAAGGCCGTGACCCTCGCGGAGGAGTACCTCGCGGACCATTTTCCGAGCTTCCCGGTGCTTCCCGGCGTGTTCATGCTGGAGGCGATGGTCCAGTCGGCCCGGCTCCTGATCCCCGACACCCGACGGCGATTCGTCCTCGGTGGCGTCAAGGCGATGCGATACGGGAATTTCGTCGGTCCGGGCGAGCTGCTGCGGACCGAGGTCGAGCTCAAGAAGTACGAGGACGACGTCGCGACCTTCCGCTGCGAGGGAACGGTGGTCGTCCCCGGGGGCGACGTGGCCGGATCCGACACCGCGGTGTCCGGTCGCTTTACAATGCGACCGACCCGAACTGCGAGGATTGCGGTCGGGGCTCGCCGGGAGAACCAGGCGAGCACGTGACGAGGGGTGGCGGGGTCGTTCGATCCATCCACCGCACACAACCTCCGGCGGCACGCCTCGACGTGGGCCGGAAAGGAGTTGGCCATGGCGGTCACCAGCCGCGAAGAGATCTTCGACAAGGTCAAGGATGTCCTGGAGAACGCCCTCGGGGCCGATCCGGAGGACGTCACGATGGAGGCGACGCTCATCGGCGACCTCGGTGCCGAGTCGATCGACTTCCTCGACATCAGCTTCAAGCTCGAACAGGAGTTCGGCATCAAGATCGACCAGGGGGAGCTCTTCCCCGAGAACCTGATGTCGGACGACTCGCTCGTGCAGGACGGGAAGCTGACGGACAAGGCGATGGAGATCCTCCGCGAACGGATGCCCCACGTCGACTTCTCGAAGCTGGAGAGCGATCGGCGCGTGGACCAGCTGTCCGAGGTCTTCACGGTCGAGAGCCTCGTCGACTTCATCGAGCGCAAGGTCTCCGCCTGACGGCGACCGTCCGACGAGGAGGCCGGTTCGATGCGCTGGATGTGGATCGACTCCATCACCGGATTCGAGGATGGTGTCCGACTCGAGGCGGTCAAGAACCTCTCGATGTCGGAGGAGCTCTTCCACGACCACTTCGACGGCAGTGACGGGCTTCCGGCCGATCCGGTCATGCCCGGAAGCCTGATCGTCGAGGGGATGGCCCAGACCTCCGGCATCCTGGTGGGCTCGGTCAACCGCTTTCGCGAGAAGGTGGTCCTCGCGAAGATCCTCAAGGTCGAGCTCGACGAGGACGCGGTTCCCGGCCAGTGCCTCCGGTACGAGGCGACGATCGAGCGCATGGACGCCGTCGGGGCGAGCACGCGCGGCGTGGTCTCCCGGCTCGACCACGTCGAGGGCGACTGGGTGACCATCGGTCGAATCGATCTCATGTTCAGCCACCTCGACAACAACCGCTCCGGCCGCGAGTTCCCCGAGCACAACTTCGTGTTCAGCGACAACTTCCGGCAGATCCTCGCTTCCGCGGGGCTCGAGGACCTCGTCGAGCAGTGATCGCGGGGACGGGGCAGGCACCGTTCGAGCTCGACTCCGGCATGAAAAAGTGGCCCCGAACGGGGAGGCAGAACCGTTGCGGGGCCGATCCAGGGCGTGAGGATGACGGTCGTGGCGGACGGTCCACCGATCTGGTTCGAACCGCGGCAGCGGCCGCTTCGATCGAAACCGGTGGCCGTCCGTGTTTCACCGAGGTGTGGTTCGGACGACGGATGAAGAGTCGCATTCGGATCCCGCGAGGCAACCTCCCGCCCTCATTCGCAGGGGAATGGCCTTCGGAACGCTCCGGTCGTGCCGGTGGGACCGACCGCGCAGCCGTACAATCCGCAGCGTGAGCGACGAACGCATCCATCGTGCGATCTACACGGGTTCCTTCGACCCGATCACCCTGGGACATCTCGACGTCCTGTCGAGGGTCCGGGGCATGTTCGACGAGATCGTCGTCGCCATCGGTCGCAATCCGGACAAGACACCGCTCTTCTCGATGGAGGACCGGACCAGGATGGTCGAGGAGGCGATTCGCGAGGTGGTCGATCCGGACAGCCGTGGGATCCGCGTCGAGTCCTACGACGGACTCACCGTCGACTACGCACGAAGCGTGAACGCGTGCGCGATGATCCGCGGCATCCGGAACATCACCGATCTCGCGGGGGAGTCGCAGCTCGCGATCACCAACCGGAAGATCGCGGGGATCGAGACCGTGTTCATCGTCTCGGGCGAGGAGCACGCCTACACCTCGAGCAGCCTGATCCGGCAGATGGCCGGGCTCGGGGCCTCGATCGACCAGCTCGGGGCCTTCGTGCCGCCGGTCGTCCTCGAGGCCGTTCGTGATCGGCAGCTCGATCCGGATCATCCCCTCGGTTCGCTCCGGAGCGAACCCGCCTCCGATCACTGAGCCCCGTCCGGAACGTTCGAATCATGTCCATCGATCTTCGCATCGTGTCCCTCGGCGCCCTCGGCTGCCACCCGCTTCGAGGGGAGTCCGGCGAGCAGCGGCCCGGCCACGCGACCACGACGCTGCTCTCCGACGGCGAGCGGAGGATCCTCGTGGATCCGTCGCTCCCCCCCGACCACCTTCGCCAGAGACTCGACGAGCGAACGGGCCTCGGGCCGGAAGCGGTCACCGACGTCTTCCTGACGGACCTTCGTCCGGAGCGGCGGCGGGGGATCGACCTCTTCCAGGACGCCCGATGGCACGTGGGCGAGGCGGAACGCGACGCCTACCGGAACGTGATCGAGACGCGCCGTCGCGAGCTCGACGACGAGGACGAACTCGATCCGGAGACCGATCGCATCCTCGAGGCCGAGTCCGCCGTGATCGCTCGATGCGGGGCCGCACCCGATCGCCTCGTCGACGGGATCGACCTCTTCCCGCTGCCGGGCGTGACGCCCGGCCTCTGCGGGCTGCTGATCCCGCTTCCCCGCACGACCATTCTCGTGTGCGGCGATGCCGTCCCCACCTACGAGCACCTCGAGCAGGGGGCGGTCCTTCCCCATGTCGCCGATCTCGAACAGGCCCAGGAGAGCCTTCGGGAGGCGATCGAGATCGCGGACCAGCTCGTCCTCGGGCGCGACAACCTCGTGAGCAATCCGACGCGGCGATTCGGGCTCGGTTGAGTCCGGGGCGATCGGGGGGCCTCGGTCATCCCCTACACTGTGGCGATGAGCACGGGTACCGGCCGACCGACATCGGACGAACGCACGGACGAGGGACTTCCCTCCCCGGTGACGTTGCGCGACCTTCGACGCTGGGCGGCCAGTGGGGAGGTCTTCCCCTGCCTGACCGCCTACGACGCCACCATCGCGCGGTGGCTGGAGAAGGCCGGCGTCCCGGTCCTGCTCGTCGGCGACTCGGCGGCCCAGGTCGTGCTGGGGCATCCGAGCACGGTCCATGCTCCCCTCGACTTCCTGGTCACGATCACCGGAGCCGTTCGCCGCGGGGCGCCGAACGCGTTCCTCGTGGGCGACATGCCGTTCCTCAGCTATCACCTCGGCGTCGAGGAGGCGATCCGCAACGCCGGTCGATTCCTCGTCGAGGGCGGGGCCGACGCGGACAAGCTCGCGGCGGACGCCTCGTTCGCCCCGGTCTGCGCGGGCCTCGCCCGGGCCGGGATCCCGGCCATCGCCCATGTCGGCTGCCTCCCGCAGCAGGCGCAGCTTCACGGCGGCTACAAGGTGGCGGGACGCACCGCCGACGCGGCGAGGCGGGTCGTCGACGATGCCGTCGCCCTGGTCGAGTCCGGCGCGGTCATGGTCCTCGTCGAGGCCAGCACCCCGGAGACCTCCGAGCTCGTGGTCGACGCCGTCTCGGTGCCGGTCATCGGATGCGGCGCCGGACCGGCCTGCCACGGACAGATCGTCGTGACCCACGACATCCTCGGGCTGACGGAGTGGCAGCCGACCTTCGCCGATCGCGAGGGCCGACTCGGTGATTCGCTCCAGTCGATCGTCGAGCAGTGGTGCGAACGGGCCCGTCGTCGCGAGCTTCCCCACGACTACCGCATGAGGGACGGCGAAGCCGATCGCCTCGAATCCTGACGCCCGGAGGCCTCCCAACGGTCGATGGCGGGGATTTCAGGCGAATCCAGTGCGTCCTCCGACGACCGAGGTGCGAATCGTCCTGCATCGGGCCCACGGTCTTTCCGGGTCCGCCCCGAAACGGAGCTCCAGGGCCATGAACCGACCTTCCCACATCCTTCCGGCGATCCTGGTCGGCACGACCTTGATCGGCACCCTCTTCGCCGGCCCCCGGATCGTCTCCTCGCTCTCCCGGGCGGAGGTCCGGTCGGACGTGGTCAAGGCGGCGGCCCGGTTGGAGACCGTCGGGGTGCTCGAGGCGATCTCCGCCGCGCAGCGGGACCTCGCGGTCGTGGTCGAGCCTTCGGTCGTCCACGTCTCGTCGCGAGGCACCTTCGGTGGTCCCCGGCAGTTCTCGATGGCATCGAGCGGTTCGGGCTGGATCTGGGACGAGGCCGGTCACATCGTGACCAACGCCCATGTCGTCGAACGGGCCGACCGCATCGAGGTGCAGCTATTCGACGGCGAGGTTCGGGAAGGCGAGGTCGTCGGACTCGATCTTCGAAGCGACATCGCGGTGGTGAAGGTCCCCGCGGGCGACCTGATCCCGGCACGCCGAGGCGACAGTCGCGACGTGCAGCAGGGGGATCTCGTCTACGCCTTCGGCTCTCCCTTCGACTTCCGATTCTCGATGTCGAGCGGCATCGTGTCCGGACTCGGACGATCCGCCGGCCTCGAGGACATCGACTTCGAGAACTTCATCCAGGTCGACGCGGCGATCAACCCCGGCAACTCGGGTGGCCCGCTTTCCGACGTGAAGGGTCGGGTCATCGGCATGAACACCGCGATCGCGACCGGGCGTCCGGGCGGCACGACGGGGCAGGGGCAGTTCGCCGGCATCGGCCTGGCGATCCCGCTCTCGCAGATCACGAACGTGGTCGAGCAGGTGATCGAGACGGGCGAGGTCAGGAAGGGGTACCTCGGGGTGGGCCTGCTGCCCATCGGTCCGGGGCTCCTGCGTTCGCTCGAGGCCGGCGGGAGCGTGCGCGGCGTCGGCGACGCCCTGAGAGGCATCCTCGAGAACTACGAGGGCGAGGGCGTGGCCATCAACCGCGTGATGGAGGGTTCGCCCGCCGACCGGGCAGGGATCGAACTGGGCGACATCGTCGAATTCGTCGATGGCCGTCGCGTTCGCGGGCTCGAGCAGCTCCAGTCGATGATCTCCTCCGGCCGCCCCGGCGACCGGGTGGTGCTCGGCGTCTGGAGGCTGGACGAGGACATGCCGCGGCGATTCGAGGTCGAGGTCGTGCTCGACGAGATGGAGCAGTCGATCAACCGCGACCGGGTCGCCCTGGGACTTCGGAACCGCCGGCTCGGGTCGCTGGCGACCTCGACGCCCGCGCGGGCCGAGGAGCTCGGGGTGCGGCACCTTCGCGGCGTGATGGTGATGCCCGTCGAGGACGATCGCCTCGGCGATCCGCTTCTCCCGGTCGGCAGCGTCATCGAGGCGGTCGACGGCATCCGGGTCGGCACGCTGGACGAGCTGTACGAACGCATGGATCGCAGGACCCGGCGGGAACGCCAGCCCACGGTGCTGCTCGAGGGCGTCCAGCCGGACGGGACGGGGTTCCGGATCGAGATCCCGATCTAGCGACCGTCCGGTCCGGACCCGGTTCGACGGCGGTCGAACCGGCCCGGCGATGGAGTACCATGTCCGAATGGCATCCAACGACGCCCAGCCCGGCTCCGGTTCGCCTCTCCTCGAGGTCCGCGATCTCAAGACCCACTTCCCGGTGAAGCGAGGCCTTCTCCAGAGGACCGTGGATCACGTGAGGGCGGTCGACGGGGTCAGCTTCGAGCTCGGCGCCGGCGAGACGCTCGGTCTCGTCGGCGAAAGCGGATGCGGCAAGACGACGGTCGGCCGGACGCTGCTCCGGCTCGTTCCCGCCACGAGCGGGGAAGTCGTCTTCGACGGGAAGTCGGTCTTCCAGCAGTCGGCGACCGACATGCGGGCGCTGCGTCGGGACATGCAGATCATCTTCCAGGATCCCGGCGGCTCCCTCAATCCCCGGATGAGGGTGGGGCGGCTGGTCGGGGAACCGCTCGTCGTCCACGGGCTCGCCGAGGGCGACGAGCTCCAGGCTCGGGTCGAGGACCTGCTCGAGCGATGCGGTCTGTGGAAGCAGGCCGCGGATCGCTACCCCCACGAGTTCAGCGGCGGACAGCGGCAGAGGATCGGCATCGCGCGGGCCCTCGCGGTCGAGCCGCGGCTGATCGTCTGCGACGAACCCACCTCGGCCCTCGACGTGTCGATCCAGTCGCAGATCCTCAACCTGCTGGCCGACCTGCAGGACGAGTTCGACCTGAGCTACCTGTTCATCTCGCACGACATGGCGGTCGTCCACCACGTCTGTGACCGCATCGCGGTGATGTTCAACGGGAAGATCGTCGAGGTCGGCGACCGCGACCAGATCATCCACGACCCCCAGCACGAGTACACGCGAGCCCTGCTCTCCGCGGTGCCCGAGCCCGATCCGCGTCGCGAGCGCACGCGGATCAGCTTCAGCGGGATGCGGATGTGACCGTCGACGATCCGAAGCAGGCCCGACGCAATCGAGTCTTCCTCCTGGTCTTTCTCGCGATCTTCGCGATCTCGGGCGTGCTGACCCTGCTCTACGGAATGACGGTGGTCGACCGGGTCAAGGCCCAGGCCGCCCGCAGCGACGTCGCCCTCAGGCTTCGCGCCTGGTCCCTGCTGGCCCATGCCGACGCGACGGGCCGGTTCCCGGTCGCCGTCGAGGAGGCGGACGTCCACCTCGATCGGATGGGGATCGAGGATCGACTCGGTGCCCTCTCCTCGGCCGAGGCCCTCGGCGGCTTCTCGCTGGCGGGGGAGGGGCTTCCCGCCACCCGGGCCGAGGCGATCCTGCTCGTGGAGCCCGCGCTCGCAGGGGCGGATGGGGACCTCCCGGACGCGGCGGCCATCGACGAGATCGTGGTGGTCTCGCTCGATCCCGAGGGCACCCTGCCCCCGGTGCTGTCGGTGGCCGGCCGGCCGAGCGGTCGTGTCGACGGGGGGACGACGATCCAGCTCGTCAATGCGTGGCTCCAGCGGGCCAGCCAGGCCCTCGCCCCCGGAGCCGAAGGTCCCTGATCGGGCCCTCGGGCCCGATTCGGGTCCTCGCTGAGCCCGGCTGAGTGCCTGGGCAAGGAGCCGATCCATTCAGGGGGCTGGCCGGATGTTGGCCGGATGTCGACTTCTTCGGGGGGCTGGCCCCGACGAGGGAGCCGTGGGAGGATGTTGGAATGAGCCCCGATACACCGTCCGCCGAGAGTCCCGCCGCCGACCGTCTCGGAGTGCCGCCGGAGCGTGCCCGCCGGGTCGCGACCGAGCAGCCCTTCAAGGACGTGATGCACGGGGACGCCCGCTGGGAGATCCCGGTCCACGACCACGGATTCGTCGCCCTCGTCGATGCCATGCCGCGTCTCGTGCCGGAAGGCCAGACCGCCGACAGCGCGATCGTGCAGGCGGCCCGCGTCAGCTACGGCGCCGGCACGAAGAAGGTCAACGAGGACCGCGGGCTCATCCGGTATCTCCTTCGTCACCGGCACACCACGCCGTTCGAGATGATCGAGTTCAAGTTCCACATCGCGATGCCGATCTTCGTGGCCCGCCAGTGGATCCGGCACCGCACCGCGAACGTCAACGAGTACTCGGCCCGGTACTCGATCGTGCCGGACCGCTTCTATCGTCCGAGCATCGAAAACGTGCGCAAGCAGAGCACGACGAACCGGCAGGGCGGCGAGGAGTCGATCGAGGTCGGCACCGCCGAGGAGTTCCTGAAGCTGCTCGAGGACTCCGAGGCCCTGTACGAGCGGTATCTCTCGCTCACCGAGAAGGGCGTGGCCCGCGAGATCGCCCGCGCCGCACTTCCGGTGAGCGTGTTCACCGAGTGGTACTGGAAGTGCGACCTCCACAACATCCTGCACTTCCTCTCCCTTCGCATGGACGAGCACGCCCAGATCGAGATCCGGGACTACGCCACGGCGATGTACGACCTCATCAAGGGGATCGTCCCACTCACCTGCGAGGCGTTCGAGGACTACCGCATCAACGCGATGCACCTCACGGGTCTCGAGATCGACGCCCTGCGCACCGGCCAGCCGCTCGCGAGCACGAACAAGCGCGAGAACGCCGAGTGGGAGGCCAAGCGCAAGAGGCTCGGGCTCGACTGATCGCCTCGGCGTAGGATGACGTCATGAAGACGTCGACCGCCCTTCGTCGTGGCTCGTCACGAGCCCTTCTCTCCGCCACGGCCTGCCTGCTTCCCGGCCTCGTGGCTTCCGCGTCCGGCCAGGACCGGTCCGACGAGGCTCCCCCGAACATCGTGGTCGTCTTCACCGACGACCAGGGGTGGGGCGACCTCTCCTGCTACGGGTCGGAGGACATCGCGACCCCCCACATCGATCGGCTCGCCGCCGAGGGGATGCGGTTCACCGACTTCTACGCGAGCCAGCCCGTGTGCTCCGCGTCCCGGGCGTCGCTGCTCACGGGCTGCTACGCGAATCGCCTGGGGATCCGGGGGGCGCTCGTGCCGAGCACGCGCCACGGCCTCGACCCGGACGAACACACGATCGCGGAGGCCGTCAAGCCGCTGGGCTACGCGACCGCCTGCTACGGCAAGTGGCACCTCGGCCACCTCGGACCGTTCCTCCCGACCAACCAGGGCTTCGACGAGTACTACGGCATCCCGTACTCGAACGACATGTGGCCGGGCCATCCCGAGTCGCCGAAGGCGTGGCCGCGACTGCCGATCTACGGAGGCGACGTGGCGTCCGGGTGCGGACCGATCGCCTTCATCGACGATCTCGACGGGCAGGACGTCGTCACTCGGGAACTGACCGATCGCGCGGTCGACTTCATCGATCGCCATGCGGATCGACCGTTCCTGCTCTACGTGCCCCACTCGATGCCCCACGTGCCGCTCGGTGCGGGTCCCGCGTTCCGGCAGAGCACGATGTACGGCCCCTACGGTGACGTGATCAAGGAGATCGACTGGTCCGTCGGCCGCATCCGGGAGGCGCTCGAGCGTCACGGGATCCTCGACGACACGATGTTCATCTTCACCAGCGACAACGGCCCGTGGTTGAGCTACGGCGACCATGCCGGAACGACGGGTGGTCTTCGCGAGGGCAAGGGGACGACCTTCGAGGGCGGCGTGAGGGTGCCCATGGTCGTCCGCTATCCGCCCCTCGTCCCGGCCGGGACGACCTGTCGCCGCCCGGCGATGACGATCGACCTCCTGCCGACGATCGTGGAGCTCACCGGTGGCGTGCCGCCGGAGAGGGAGATCGACGGGCGATCCATCCTGCCCCTCCTCCAGGACGACCCCGACGCCGAGGATCCGCACGAGGCCCTGTTCTTCTGGTACCGGAACGACGAGCTCCAGGCGATGCGGATGGGTCGTTGGAAGCTCCACTTCCCGCACGTCTACCGATCGCTCGAGGGCCGGCCGGGTGGCAACAACGGACGGCCGACGAAGTATGCCTACGGCCTTCGGATCGGACTCGAGCTCTTCGACCTCGAGGCCGATCCCGGCGAGGCGGAGGACGTCTCGGCCCTCCACCCCGAGGTCGTGGCGGCGATGACGGCCCTGGCCGATCGAGCTCGCTCGGAGCTGGGGGACACGTTGACGGAGACGACCGGCACGAAGGTCCGGCCGCCGCGGAAGGTCGCGGACACCGAAGGCTCGAAGTGAAGTCCGACGCCCGGCCCGTCGGGCGGGTCGGCTGCGGCGGGTCGAACCGGGTCCGGGGTCGCCGAGGCTATTCGAGCGAATCGGCGGGAACGGCGACCACCCCCAGCAGCGGGGACTGTTCGCCGATCTGGAACTGGACGAGCTCGGCCGGCGTCGGCCGCTCGGTCCGGAAGAAACCGCCGGCCACCGGCGACTCGCCCCACTCGTCGAAGAAGTCGCCGAACCAGAATCGCCTCGTCTCGCCGGCCTCGAGCCGATCGACCCGGTACATGTACCGGCGGTTGACCCAGATGTCGAAGTCGGCGAAGGACTGCGGCGTGGCGTTCACGACGATCAGTTCGCCACCGTCCCGGATGACCTGGATCTCGAGCATCCGCTCCTGGTCGAGTTCGCTCGGGTACCGGCGGGTCGCGCGGGCCGGATCGTAGACGCGACCGCTGCAGGCCTGGAGACCGGTCGCCGCCAGGACCGTCGCGAGGACCACGAGGTGGAATCCACGCCTTCGGTCGTTCGAACGTCGAGGGGCGTCGGCTGTGTCGGGGGTCGCGTTCACGCGGATCATGGTATCGGCAGTGGGAGGGGGGCACCCGCCTGCTAGGATCGGGCGATGAGCGTCGGACTCCGGCCAGATGGCGTCCCCAGTCGACTCCTCGATCGTCCGATCGAGGAGATCGCCGCCGCCACGCGGCTCGATCCGCGGATCCCCGCACAGGTTCCGGGCTTCGACGCACCGTTCTTCCAGGCGGGTCTCGCCGGGTATTCCGACGGGGCGATGCGCCTGGTCGCTCGGAGCCATGGCTGCCCGTTCTGCGTGACCGAGGCCCTGCTCGATCGGACCCTCCTGAACGGGGGGAAGGGGCGGCGGCGGGAGGACCCCGATCTCATCGCCTCCGAGTGCGGGATGGGCGAGCTCGACGACAACCGCGCCGCGACCCTCGACGATCATCCGATCGCCGGCCAGATCATGGGAACCGATCCGCAGGAGATGGCCGACGGGGCCGCCGTGCTCCTCGACATGGGCTACGAGGTCATCGACGTCAACCTCGCCTGCCCGGTGAAGAAGATCAAGAAGCGTGCCCGGGGCGGCCACTTCCTCGCCCGATCCGACGACGCGATCGCCGTCCTCGAAGCGGTTCGCAGGGTGGCCGGCGACGTTCCGGTGACCGTCAAGCTCCGACGAGCGTGGGACGACACCGAGGAGATGGCGTCGAGCTTCGAGCGGATCTTCGACGCCGTCTACGACCTCGGATGCGCCTGGGCGACGGTGCACTGCCGGACCGTCCAGCAGAAGTACATCGGACCGGGCCGCTGGGAGTTCCTGCGGGATCTTCGCCGCCGGCATCCCGACCGCATCTTCTTCGGTTCCGGCGACGTCTGGACGGTCGAGGACATCTTCGCGATGCTCGAACTCACCGGGGTCTCGGGCGTCTCGGTCGCCCGGGGATGCATCGGGAACCCCTGGATCTTCCGCCAGGCGAGGGATCTGATGGAAGGTCGCATGCCGACGCACCCGGATCCGCACGACCAGCGCCGGACGCTCGAGCAGCACCTCGCGTTCGCGAGGATCGTGCACGGGGAGAAGGTCGCCAGTCGGCAGATGAGGAAGTTCGGCATCAAGTTCGCGGGGCTCCATCCGGACCGGGATCGAGTCAAGCGGGCGTTCATCGAGGCGGAGTCGATGGCGGAGTGGTCCGCGGTCATCGATCGCTTCTATCCCGCGAGGGAGACGGACGTGATCGGCGCCGGCTGACCACGGCCGTCACGGCGCCGGCACGACGCCGGGGAGCCACCACGAATCGATCACCTGGACGATGCCTTCGAGCGTCGCGCCATCGTCGATCCCCGGATCCCGGAGGCCGATCGCGAGGGTGTGTCCGAGGGGATCGAAGGCGACGGTCGCCGGGACGCGGCCGCCCGCCTCGATGAGCAGGTCCGCGATCGGTCGAAGGTTCCCGTTCTCCACCCGCCCGATCCGGACCGCGGGCTCCAGGCGCCCGTCCTCGCGACGGCCGGGCATCGACGCGGCGAACGACCCCGACGACATCCCCACGCGGTCCCCGAATCCGAGATCCGACGCCGAGGTCCCCGCGAGTTCGAGGGGCCTGGGGGAGAGGATGCCGATGACGCCGGCCCGCACGTCGTCGACGAACGCGCGGGGCGCTCCGGCCGCCACGACGTCCCCGTCGACGGCCATCGAGGACCCGAATCGCTCGAGGGGACGCGGCGCACCGAGATGTCGCGTCCGGAGGTGTTCGAAGGGCGGCTCGATCGCGTGGACCAGCACGCCACCGGCACGATCGATCGATCCCTCGAGGCTCGGGGCGTCCATGCCCGGCGCGCCGATGAAGGCGTGCTCGCCCGCTTCGACGGCCCAGCCGAAACGAAGTCCGGTCGCCGAGATGGGTGGATGGATCTCGACCGGCTTCCCGGGCTCGTCCAGTCGAATGGCAGCGACCCTTCCTCGGTCGAACCTTCCGTCCACGTCTGCTCGAGGCGCGCCCACCAGCACCAGGTCCCCCGCGATCGCGATCGATTCACCGAATCGATCCCCGCGGCGCGGATCGGGCAGGGGGAGTCCGAGGACCATCCGCGGAACGACCGATCCGGGCTCGAGTTCGACGAGCCAGCCACCGCCTCGTCCGCCGGTCCCGCCCGGGGCCCCGACGACCAGTCGATCGCCTTCGAGGTCGAGGGTCGCACCGAAACGATCGCCCGGGGTCGAGCGAGTCGGCAGGATCTCCGCGTCGAGGACCCAGTCGCCGTTCGGAGCGGCCTGGAAGCCGAAGACCCGTCCCGCGACGGCCGGGCCGTCACGGAGTCCATCGCAACCGATGAAGAGCCTCTGGTCGTCGATCGCCACGGCCACGCCGAATCGCCCCGGCGCTGCGATTCCCGGAGGGGCCGCCACGACGGTCGCCCGGTCCGACAGGCGGATCCGTTCGAGCGGGGGGGCGGCTGTTCCGTCCAGTGGTCGTGGCGTGCAGGGGAGCTGCGACAGGGAGAGAAGCATGGCAGGGACGACTCCCGGATCGATCATCGAACACCACTCCGCGGCCCACCCATCGTGGTCATGCTCGCCGCCGATGCCGGGAGGAGCGGGATGTAGGGCGGAAGTCCCGGCACGGGGTCGATGCCCCGGAGCCCGCCGGATCCCGGGTCCCGCACCGCCTCCGAGGATTCGCGGGGAATCGATGTCACTCGAGCCCGGCCACGCCCTACCGAGCAGTGAACCCACCCTCGGGAGCACCATGCGGCTCCCCGGACTCGAGGAGAAGACCCATGCCCGACTCCACCACGACCACCAGCGAACTGCTCACCGCCATCGAGGACTGCCTCGGCGACCGGGACCTCGATGCGGCGCGGTTCCTCCGGGAAGGGGTCCGGGAGGCGATGACCCTGGGTGATGCCTGGTTGACCCCGGAGGAGGAGGCGTTCCTCGAGTCGTTCTGAGTCCTCCGGCGGCCATGCCGACCGGTGGGGGCGTCAGCCTCGCCGACTTCGACGTCCGCCGCCGCCCTTGCCCTTCTTTCCCTTGCCCCGGCCGCCGCGGTCGTCCCGACCACCGCCCCGACCCCGACCTCGCCCCTGGCCCTTGCCCCGTTCGTTCGATCCGACGCGAGCACCGCCTCCGCGGCCTCGTCCGGCGGCGACCATCGGGGCCCGATCGACGAGTTCGAGGATCGCGAGATCCAGCTGGCGGGCGTCCGGATCGGATCGAAGGATCCGGACCTTGACCGCGTCCCCGAGACCGACGCTGGCGCCACTCCGGCGAGCGACGAGTCTTCCGGAACGCTCGTCCCGATCCCATCGATCCTCCCGGCCGGAACCCGCCGTGATGTCGGAGGAACGGGCCAGTCCGTCGACGAGGAACCGATCGAGGCTGACGTGGATGCCGCCGTTGGGGCTGACCCCGGTGACGATTCCCGGGAGTTCCTCGCCGAGGTGCTCCTCGTTGATGAACTGCAGGACGAGGAAGGTGCGGAGTTCACGCTCGGCCTTCTCGGCCGTCCCCTCGGTCTCGGAGCAGTGTCGGCCCAGCTCGAGCAGGTGGTTCTCGTCGATGATTCGATCGTCGCCCACGAGCAGCTCACGCAGTCGACCACGTCCCTTCCCGCCCGGGACCCTTCCCCCCTCGGAGTGATCGAGGAAGGCGTCGACTGCGCGGTGGACGAGGAGATCGGGATATCGCCGGATCGGGCTGGTGAAGTGTGCGTAGTGGTCGCCGGCGAGCGCGAAGTGCCCGATCAGGGCGGGGGAGTAGACGGCCTTGGTGAGGGTGCGAAGCACGGAGAAGTGGATCGCCCGGGCCGCCGGACTGTCGCGGGTCGCGTCGAGCAGGGCGCGGAGGTCGTGGCGGTCGGGTTCCTCGGGCAGGTTGAAACCGACGATCCGGGCGTACTGCCGGAGCTCCTCGACGTCGTGGAACGTCGGTTCCGGGTGCGTGCGACGCAGCAGCGGAAGGTTGAGATCCGCGAAGGTCCGGGCGACCGCCTCGTTCGCCTCGACCATGAACATCTCGATGATGGTGTGCGTGTACGACCCGTCCTCGGGCTGCGCGTCGACCACGTGTCCGTCGTCGTCGAAGACGAGTTCGAACTCGGGAAGGCCGAGCACGAGCATCCCGTCCGAGAGTCGTCGCTTGCGGATGATCCGGGCGAGCCGGTCCGCCCGCCGCAGGGCCTCGAGCAGATCGGGTTCGTAGACGGGTTCGGTCCGGGCGTGCCGACGGGCGTCGTGCTGGCTCCCGTCGATGAGCGCCTGGGCCTCCAGGTAGGTCAGTCGCTTCCTCGAGCGGATGATCGAGCGCGAGAGCCGGGTGTCCAGCACGCGACCCTTGCGATCGAGCTTGATGAACGCGCTCTTCGTGAACCGCGGCACGCCCTCCTGCAGGCTGCAGACGCCGTTGGAGAGGACTTCGGGGATCATCGGGATGACGTGTCGCGGCAGGTAGACGCTGTTGCCGCGGCGGGCGGCCTCCCGGTCGATCTCGCCGTCGATCCGCGCGAAGTGCGCGACGTCCGCGATGTGGACGCCGAGCTCCCACTCGTCCTCGTCCTCGTCGTAGGTGATCGAGATCGCATCGTCGAAGTCGCGGGCGTCCGGGGGATCGATGGTGAAGATGAACCGATCGGTCAGGTCCTCGCGCCCTTCCTCCTCCATCGCACGTCGGTCCTCGAGATCGGCGTCGAATCCGCCGGCGGCGTTCCTGGCCTCGTCGACCACCGCCGTCTCGAACTCCTCGCGCAGCCCGTAGGCCGCGATCACCGCCCGGGTCTCGACGTCGGGCTCGCCGGCCTCGCCGAGGACCTCGGTGATCGCTCCCTCGCCCAGTCCGTGTTCGTCGGGATGGAGGACGAGCTCGAAGACGACCTTGTCGCCCGGCTTCGCGTTCTTCGAGTGCGGGTCGCGGACGATGACCGGATCGCGGAGGTCGGTTCCATCGGGTTCGATGACCCAGCTGCGACCACGCTTCCTGAGCGTTCCCGCGAACGTCGATCGGCCCCGCTCCAGGATCTCCTCGACCCGTCCGACGACGCCTCGTCGTGCGGCCTCGGCGGCGCCGCGGCCCCGGAACCGCTGGTCCGCCCGGCGGAAGACCCGGCAGCGGACCCGATCACCGCTGATGGCGTCGAGCGTGTCGCCCGGAGGGATGAAGAGATCGCCTTCGCGGCAGGGAGTCGCGGGTCGTACGAAGGCGAACCCTCGGGCGGTGACCTTGATCACGCCCTCCATCTCGTCGCCGTAGCTCACCAGTCTCAGCTTCTCGTCGGACCCGGTCTCGACCCGACCTTCGGACTCGAGGAGCTCCACCGCCTGTTCGAAGACGCGGCGATCGTCCGGCTCGATCTGCATCTGCCGCTCGATGTCCGCGACGAGGGCTGGTCGGTAGCTGTCGTGGGCGAGGTGGGCGAGGATGCGGCCGGTGAATCGAGTGGGCATCTGGTGGCTCTGGCTTCCGGAATCTCGAACGCCCGGTCTACGATCGACCGCCGCGCTTCTTCTTCGCCTTCCCGGCGCCGGTCTTGCCGCCGGACGTCGTGGACCTCTTCTTCGACGCCTTCGCCGTCCTCGATGCGTTCTTCGGCTTGGCGGGCTTCGCATCCTTCGCGGGCTTCGGCTCGCTCTCTCGCCTCTGGCGACGGGCCGCATCGACCAGGTTGCCGACGCCCCGCCCCTCCCGGGCCTCGTGGGTGGGCGTCGAGGTCGATCCGGAGATCTTCCGTTCCCCGCCGGCCTCGCCGCCGCCGGTCTTCGAATCCGAGGAGGTTCCATCGGCCCCGGAACCGGAACCGGATTCCGATCCGGAACCGGAGCCGGCATCGGAGGAGGACTCCGTGGTCGAGCCGGAATCGCCCTCGCCCCCTCCGGAGGAGGACGAGCTCCCCCCGACGAGCACGGCGGCGCCGATGCCGATCAGCCGGCGGAGCTTCCGCTTCCCGCACGCCGGGCACTTCTTCTCCGGGGCGGCCGTGATCGACTGGAACAGCTCGAACGCGTGTCCGCAGGCATCGCAGGCGTAGTCGTAGGTCGGCATGGTCGAATCAGTCGTCGCCCTGAACCAGCATGACCTTCGCCGGTCGCAGGATGTAGTCGCCGATCGCGAAGCCGGGGGACACGGTCACCGCGACCGAGCCGGCCGCCGCGTCGCCTTCGACGTGTTCGGGGGGCATCATCCCGATCGCCTCGTGGCGGCCGGGTTCGAACTCGTCCCCGGTCGCGGCCACGAGCTCCTCCACGCCCCGGCTGGCGAACGCCCGCAGGAGCTCGTCCCGGACCATCCGGACCCCGGTCACGACCTGGTCCACGCTCGTCGCGGACTCCGCGGACTGCAGGGCGAGGTCGAACTGGTCGAGCGCGGGAAGGAGTTCGCGCACGAGCTCGGCCTTGCCCTCGCGGTGGGCGCGGGTCTCGTTCTCGATCGACCGACGCTGGAAGTTCCGGAAGTCGGCGAGCGTGCGGAGCTTCGCCTCCTCGGCGGTCCGCCGATCCGCGGCGAGACGGTGGATGGCTTCACGCGACTCGGGGGACATCCCGTCGATCATGGTGTCGTCGAGCCCGAGCTCGACGAGGAACGCCTCGATCTCCATCGGGTCCGGCGCATCGACGCCGGTCTCGCCGGCGGCGGCCTGTTCGGTCGTGTCCTCGGTTCGTTCGGATTCCATGTCGTCGTGCCTCGCGTCGAGTGGTGCCTGCGACCACCGATCAGGAGAAGGTGTCCTTGAGTCTGCTCCAGAAGCCGGGGGACCGGTGGTCCACCTCGAGCTCCTCGGTCTCCGCGAACTTCGTCAGGAGCTCGCGTTGGGTCTCGTCGAGCTTTCGCGGGACGACCAGCTGCAGGATCGCCACGAGATCGCCGCGATGGTCGTTCCTCCGGAGGTTGGGCATGCCATGGCCCGCGAGCCGGACGATCTCGCCGTGCTGGGTTCCCGGCTCGATGTGGATCGTCTCGGTCCCTTCGTCGACGAGCCCGACCTCGACCTCCGCCCCGAGGGCCGCCTGGGCGAAGGCCATCGGCACGACGGTGACGAGGTCGTCGCCGTCCCGCTGGAAGCGGTCGTGATCCTCGACCCCGACGACCACGTGCAGGTCGCCGCGCATCCCGTCGCCGTTCGGCTGGTCCTCCGGGCGGGGAGGCTCGCCCTCGCCCTGCACCCGGATCACCTGGCCGTGCCCGATCCCTCGCGGGATCCGCACCTCGAGCGATCGCTTCACGGAGACGCGGCCGCTTCCTCGGCATTCACCGCAGTGTTCGGTCACCACCTCGCCCCGGCCCCGGCAGTTCGGGCAGGCGACCACCATCCGGAACATCCCGCCGAGGCCGGCCTGCTGGACCTGCCCCGCCCCCTCGCAGGTGGGGCACTTCACGGGCGTGGTCCCGGGCTTGGCACCGCTGCCCTCGCAGGGATCGCAGACGTCCAGCCGCCGGAACTCGACCTCCCGCGTCGTACCCTCGAACGCCTCCTCGAGCGTGATCTCGATCCCGGTCTCGAGGTCGAAGCCTCGCGCGGGGCCGCGACGTCCCCGGGCCTGGCCGCCGCCACCCCCGAAGATGTCGTTGAACATCGAGAAGATGTCCTCGACGTTCATTCGGTTGAAGTCGTGGCCCGCCGTGCCGCGAAGGCCTTCGTGCCCGAGACGGTCGTACCGCGCCCGTCGTTCGGAGTCCGACAGGACCTCGTAGGCCTCGGCGCACTCCTTGAAGGAGGCCTCCGCCTCCGCATCGCCCGGGTTGCGGTCGGGGTGGTACTTCATCGCCAGGCGACGATAGGAACGCTTGATCTCCTCACCCGAGGCGTCCTTCGAGACCGAGAGGACTTCGTAGTAGCAGCGGGTGGTCGTCATCGTGCGTATCCGGGCCGTTGGATCGGAAGCGGACGAGTCCGAGCGAGCGGGGGATCGC
>JAYZBK010000063.1:0-21650 GCA_036339295.1 Planctomycetota bacterium | reverse complement strand
GCTGCCTCGGGTCTCCATTCGGTGCACCGTGAGACCGCCGACGTCCGCGGTCGAGGTCCGCGCCTCCGCGGCGCCGCCCTCGGGGTCGCGGAACTGACCGACCCATCGATCGATGTTCATGTCGGTCGGTCCACCGTCCCCGCCCATGAAGAGGCTGAAGACCAGTTCCGCCGCCCCGCTGCCGTCGGCGGTGCCGGGGACGTCGTACTGCAGCGTCCGGAACCGCATCCGGGGGCTCGTCCAGTTCCAGGTCGGCGGCTTCGGGAAGACGAGTCCGCCGACCTCGGCCATCTTGGGATCGCTGTCGGCGTCGGAGACGGTCCAGCCCGACTGGTCGGTCGGGGCCGCGACCGAGGCAGCGTCCGTCGGGGCAACGGGCGCCGCCGGGGCCGTCGCGCCCGAGGAGGGGATCGCGGTCGGCGGCTTCGGGGCGCCGGACGATCCGTCCCCGCAGCCGTGGAGCACCGCCATCGGAAGGACGATGGCGGCGGCGAGGCGGGTGCGGGAGACGATGTCCTTCAATCCGTGCATGGAACGTTCCTTGGAAGGTCCGGGGTTCGTGTCGACGTACGATAGCTCCATGGCCCGCGACGATTCCGACGACCTGCTCATCCGAGACGTCCGTCACGACGGCGGACTTCTCGACCTCGAGATCCGTGATGGCCGAATCGCCTCGATCCGGCCCGCCGGTGACGGCGACGCGTCCCTGCCCGCGATCGACGGTGGCGGCGGCACGGTGCTTCCCGGCTTCGTCGACACGCACGTCCACCTCGTGCTCGCCGGGACGACCATGCAGCAGGTCGACCTCGCCCGCTGCCCGAGCCGGGCGGAGTTCACCCGCCGCCTCGCGGCACGGGCCGCGACGCTGCCGGACGACGGTCCCGACTCGTGGCTGCTCGGTCATGGCTGGCTCGAGACCGACTGGGCCGACGACGAGGGTGCGGGCCTGCCGGACGCCTCCTGGCTCGCCGACTGCGGGGATCGGCCGGTCGTCTGCTTCAAGCACGACCACCATGCGGTGCTGGTGAACGAGGTCGTCCTCCGGATGCTCGGCGACGCGGCGTGCCCCCCCGGCGGCACGATCGTCCGCGACGCCGACGGTCGTCCGACCGGGCTGCTGCTCGAAGCGGCCGCGTGGCGCCTCGTCAACCCGATCGTGCCGAGGCCGTCGGCCGAGGCGCGACGCCGCACGACGATCGAGGCGACGCGCCATCTCGCGTCGCTCGGAATCACCGCGGTCGGCTCGATGGAGTACGCGGAGGACATGGCGGACGTCCTCGACGCGATCCGCGACGACCTCGCGGTCTCGGTCGCGGTGACGATGCTCGACCGCGAGCTGCCGATCGACGAACCGCTCGCCCGACTCGAGGTGCTCGCCGCCGACGATCGCCTCCGGCTGGTCGGCTGCAAGGCGTTCCTCGACGGCACGCTCGGATCGCGCACCGCCGCGATGCTCGCCGACTACGCCGATCGGCCCGGCGAGCGCGGCATGCTGGTCGAGCTCGCCGAACGCGGGGAGCTCATGGACTGGATCGAGTTCGTGGTCCGCCGCGGCTGGCGACCGTCGATGCACGCGATCGGCGACGCGGCGGCGAGGCTCGCCCTCGACGCGTGCGACCACGCGGAGGCGATCGCCTCGGCCGCAGGCCTTGCGACGCCCGCGATCCGCGTCGAGCACTGCCAGACGCTCGACGGATCGGACATCCCCCGCTTCGCGCCGGCGAATCGCTTCGCGAGCATGCAGCCGACCCACATGCTCGACGACGGGATCACGGTCGAACGGTCGCTCGGGACCGGGCGCCTCGACGGCTTCTTCCCGTTCCGCGGCATCCACGAGGCGGGCGGCACGCTCTGCTTCGGGAGCGACTGGCCGATCGAGACCCCCGATCCGATCGAGGGCATCCGCGTCGCGGTCACCGGCCGGGACCGAAGCGGCCGCGTGGTGCCGGGCGGTCGGACCGTCGACGTCGCCACCGCGATCGAGGCGTACACCACCAACCCTCGCGCGGCCCTGGGCCTCCCTCGCGTCGCGGTCGAGGTCGGGGCGCCCGCGGATCTCGTCGTGCTGGACCGCGACCCGGCGACCGTCGACTGGGACACCGAGGTCCCGACGGTGCGGGCGACGGTGATCGCCGGGCGACGCCACGACGACCGAGCCTGACCTCGATCCCGCCGCGCGGGTCCCCTACTCGGTCTCCGGAAGCTCGAGCGTGCAGAGGATGGGGTAGTGGTCGGAGTATCGCCCGACCCGCGTGTCGTCGACGTCCACGCGGGCCGACCGGCAACCCGCCGCGAGGTCCGGGCTGGCGAAGACGAAGTCGATCCGGCGCCGGCGTCGCTCGACCTCGTCCATGGTCTTCGCCCACTTCGGGATCAGCGCCGGCGATCCGAAGGTGTAGAGATCGTCCGGGGCGTGCTCGCTGACGAGCTCGACGAACCCGCGATCGAGGAAGGCATCGGTGATCCGGTAGTCGAACCACTCCTCGCCGTCCTTCTCCTCGCCGAACCCGTGTTCCCTCAGGTACGCCTCGTCGAAGCGGATCTTGCCGTTGAAGTCGCCGAGCACCAGCACGGGACGTCCGTCCCCCGCGACCGCCTCCGCCATCTCGGCGACGATCGTCGCCTCGGCCGGCCTGGTCGGCCAGAAGTGCACGACGAAGACGTCGATCCCGTGGGTCCGCGCGTGGAGGAACCCGTGATGCCAGCCCTCCACCCGACGCTCCAGCACCTCGATCGGGGCGGAGCTCGTCAGCGCGACCGGGTATCCCCGCTCCTTGTGCATCACGGCATGCTCGTGTCCCCAGGCGAGGGCGAGCTCGGCGAGGCGCGACTCGTCGCAGTGCAGGACCTCCTGGAGCGCCACGAGGTCGGGCCCTTCCTCGACGAGCCAGTCGGTCGCCTCATCGAGCTTCGCCTGGTGATCGAAGAGGTGCCAGGTGTTCCAGTTGACGACCTCGACGGTCTCGACGGTCTCGACGGGCGGGACCGGACCCCGGCAACCGCCCGCCAGGAGCACGAGCCCGAGGAGGAGCGCGGGCGTGCCTCTCGACGTTCGTTCGCTGATCCGCGGCATGTCGCCAGTGTACGGAGCCGCGAGGCGTCGCCGCCCCTGCCCGCTTCAAGCCGGGCCGACGGTGCCCCCGTGGTTTCGCCCTCGATTCCCATGAATCGGAGGGAGTGATCGCGTGACGCCGGGATACGCTGGATCGGTCGGTCCTGGTGGAACCCGCTCGCCGCCGGACACGAAGGAGACGGCATGAACATCGTCGAACTCGGCGCCACCTCGCTCTCGGTCGCGGTCCTCGGATCGCTGGTCGTCGCGGGGAGCCACGGGGTGCGAGGCGGCGCCGCCGATCCGGTGCTCCTGCTCGACCAGCAGCACCTGCGCACCATCCACCAGGCGATGACGACCTTCGGCGACCGCAACGCCGACGGCGGGCTCCCCACGCCGGGTCGGATCAACCGCTTCACCTCGGCCTTCGTCGGTCGCCAGCAGGGCGCCGGCCCGGCCAACTGGAGGAAGGACTCGACCGGTCACCTCTTCTCGGCGATGATCGCCCAGGAGTACCTCGACACGGACGTCGTCATCAGCCCGGGAGAGACGAACCCGGTGGTGTCCCGGTACGGCACCGAAGCCCAGGACGACTCGACCGAGTACGACTACACCGCGTACGACCCCCCGTCGGACACCTACTGGATGGGCGACGCACCCGACCCGCCGCAGGTGGCCCCCGGGACCCCGCCGAGCGGCGGCCCGAACTTCGTCTTCCGAAGCAAGATCAATCGCCCCCCGACCAGCGGTCGGAGCCATGTCTCCTACGCCCACCTGATGCTCGCGGGCCAGCGTCGCCTCGACTGGAACGTGAACGCCCGACCGTGGACCGTGCTCCTCGGCAATCGCGGCGTGAAGAACGGGGCGGCCGAGGGGGACGACTACGACCTTTCCCCCACGTTGCGGTTCTTCGGCGATCCCGACACCTGGATCGGAAACGTCGTGCGTGGCGACGGTCGCGTGGAACGGCTCGTGCAACCGAAGTTCGGGAACACGGACGGAACCCCCGTCTTCGGCTTCCGCGATCTCGTCTTCCGCTGCGGCGACGAGGCCGCCCGCCCGGACAACATCTTCGCGGCGGAGCACGATTCCTGCGGGGACTTCACCGGTGAATGGAAGATGCGCGACGCCTGGATCGCGATGAACGAAGTCATGTTCGATGGCGGCGACGGGAGTCCCAGGCCGATCGCGATCCACGACTACCTGAGGTCCGAGCCATGAGCCGGGCCTCGCAAGGCTGGAAGTCGGTCCAGGCAGCGGTGACGACCGCCATCGCCGCGATCGGCCCGATCACGGGCACGGTCGCCGCGGCCGGGGCCGTGGAGGACGGTCTCGAGATCCTCGGCCCGCTCGAAGGATCGTTCGGCGAGATCTCGGCCGGGGACGTCGTGGACGTCGAGGTGGGCCCGTACCACGCCCTCGTCCTCCTCGCGGACGGCTCCGTCCGCGCCGCGGGCTGGAACGGGCCGTTCGATCCGAGCACCGGGACCCCGTGCGGCCAGTGCGACCCACCGGCCGACCTCTCCGCCGTGATCGCCCTCGCCGCCGGCACCCGTCACTCGATGGCGCTGCGCAGCGACGGCTCGGTCGTCGGCTGGGGATGCGGCCCCGGCCGCGACGTGCCGATCGACCTCCGGGGCGACGACGGTGGCCCCTCGGACCCCGCCGTGGCGATCGCCGCGGGCGATGGGTTCTCGCTCGCCCTCCTCGCCTCCGGCGACATCCGCTGCTGGGGCCAGAATCCCCGGGAGCTGGTGTGCGAGGTCCCAGAGGAGGTCCGGGATCCGGGGAATCCGCCGGTCCGGATCCTCGCCCGACGCGATACGTGCGTCGCGGTGCTGCAGGACCATTCGCTCGTTCGCTGGGGTGACACCGTCTACTGGCCCGGCGACAACCTGCCCCCCGACGCGGTCATCGTCGATGCCGTTCTGTCGCCACAGTTCGACGGCTCCTACAACGACTTCCCGAGCCTCGCGGTGCGCCTGGCGGATGGTCGCTACGTCGACGGGGCCGGGATCCGGTCGTTCGACGAAACCAATCCCTGCGTGGCGATCTTCCCCGGACCGTCCACGATCATCGTGCTCGCGGACGGCAGCTGGGAGTTCCGCAACCTCGAGACATCGTCGAGCAGCTTCCCCTACCCGGGAGAGGGAGGCTCCACACGGACGCCGGTCTCCCTCGCCGCCGGCGGCCACGACTACCTCGTGACCATCCCCCTCCCCGCCGACTGCGACGAGGACGGCGTTCCCGACCGTGAACAGATCGCGGCGGATCCGACCCTCGACTGCGACCTCGACGGACGACTCGATGCCTGCCGCCCCGCCCCCCACTGGTTCGAGGCCGGCCCGATCGTCGCGGAAGGCTTCGATCTCGACCTGACCGACGTTCCAGGGTCGGACGCGCCGGTGCTCGTGGAGGTGACGGCATCGGGCGACCTCGACGCCGCGAACGAGTTCCTGCTGTTCGAGTGGAACGGTGCCGCGATCGCCACGGCGTTCGATCGGTCGAGCGTCGGTGATCCCGACTGCCCGCGCCTCGACGACGAATTCCCCGTCGAACCGAGGATCTGGAACGCGACCGACGCCGACGAACGGCGCATCCTGACCGTCTCGCCGAGCCTCCCGGTCGATCCCGCCGAGTGCACCGGCTCGAGCTTCTCGATGGCCTTCGCGATCGAGATCGATGGTCCCTGGCGCGACTGCAACGACAACGGCGTCGAGGACGACTGCGAGATCGCCGACGGGCTGGTGGCGGATCTCGACGGCGACCGCATCCCCGACGACTGCCAGCCCGACTGCGACGAGGATGGTCGGCCCGACGCCTGGGCGGTCTTCGAGGAACTGGTCCCGGACTGCAACGCGAACGGCATCCCCGATTCCTGCGAGAAGGGACGTCCCGGCGACCAGGGCGACGGCGATCTCGACGGCGACGGCTGCGTCGGGCCTTCCGACCTCGGCATCCTGCTGTCGCTCTGGGGCGCCACCGGTCCGATCTGCGGCGACCTCGACGGCGACGGCGAGATCCGGGCGGGTGACCTCGGCATCCTCCTCTCGAACTGGGACGGCTGCCCGTGAGGTCGTGAACCGGGATACCGTCCCCGGACATGACCGACCTCACCCATCTCGACGAGCGTGGCCGGGCCCGCATGGTCGACGTCGGCGACAAGCCGCCCCTTCGGCGGATTGCGATCGCCGAGGGGTTCCTGGTCGCCGCGGCCACGACGCTCGATCGACTCGAGGCGGGCGACCTGCCGAAGGGCGAGGCGCTCGGGACCGCCCGCATCGCGGGCATCCAGGCCGCCAAGCGGACCGATGAACTGATCCCCCTCTGCCACACGCTCCCGCTCGACGCGGTGGAGGTGGCGTTCGAACGGACCGGCCCCGACCGCGTGCGATGCGTCGCCACCGCGCGGATCGTGGCCCGGACCGGGGTGGAGATGGAGGCGCTGGTCGCGGTGTCGACGGCGCTCCTCACCGTGTGGGACATGGTCAAGGGCGTGGACGCCGACCTCGCGATCGAGGGCGTGCGTCTCGTCGAGAAGCGGAAGGAGCCGGTCTCGTGAGTGGATGGTGGGTCGCGGATCTCTGGCAGCGGGGCGAGACGGTGCTGCTCGCCTCCTGGATCATCTGGGTGATCGTCTCGATCTGCCTGCACGAACTCGGCCACGGCGTCGCCGCGATCTGGGAGGGCGACGACACCCCCCGTCGCACCGGGCACATGACCTTCAACCCGCTCGTGCACATGGGCGGGTTCAGCCTCGTCGCGTTCGCGCTGATCGGCTTCGCCTGGGGGCTGATGCCGGTGAACCCGAACAACTTCCGGCACGGCCGCATGGGCGACGCGATCGTCGCGGCGGCGGGGCCGGCGGTGAACCTGATCCTCGCGCTCGTGCTGCTCACGGCGGCGGGCGTGGTCTCGGGAGCGATGCTCGGGGGCGATGCCGCCCCGCCGACCTGGGCGGTCAACCTCCAGCTCTTCCTCGCGACCGGCGGCTGGCTCAACCTCGTCCTGCTCGCCCTGAACCTCCTGCCGATCCCGCCGCTCGACGGGTCCCGGATCCTCGCATCGTTCTCGGACGGTTACGCCCGGATGCTCCTGAACCCGAATTCGGCCCTCATCGGGCTGGGCATCTTCCTGGTGCTGTTCTGGTTCACCGACGTCGGGATGATCGTCTTCGGGGTCCTGCGGGGCGTCTCCGACCTCTGGGTCGGGATCGTGCAGGGCATCGTGCTCCGCCTGACCGGAGGCTGATCGAGCCGGTCGGTTGACCCCTCCGAGGGGTCTGGTAGCATCTCCGATTCGCCCCCGTGGGCCGAAGGCCGGTTCGCACGGGTCCCGTCCGGGACCTCGACGAGCCGCCCGAGCTCCATCCACCCGCGTCGCGTTGACGAGGGGGAGCCGAGGACCACGCCAGCGAGGACAGACACATGGTCGTTCTGCGCATGAAGCGCATGGGTCGGATCCGACGCCCCTTCTACCGAATCGGCGCCATGGACAAGCGATCCCCGCGCGACGGTCGAGTGATCGAGAACCTGGGTTGGTACGACCCGATCACCACCGACGACGACAAGCGGTACAACCTCAAGCCCGGTCGCATCCACCACTGGCTCTCCGTCGGCGCCCAGCCGAGCGAGACCGTGGCGGCGATCCTCAAGAAGCACGGCATCGATCCCAAGCCCGGTCCGCACCACAAGGACCTGGTCGACAAGGACGAGCCCGTCTCGGCGGAGCCGGCCGCGGAGTGATCCGCGACCGGTCGACCCGACGGTCGGACCGACATCGATGCGATTCGACGTCCTGACGCTCTTCCCCGACATGTTCCGCGAGGTCCTCGCGACGAGCATGCCCGGACGAGCCGCCACCTCGGGGTCCGCGGAGTACCACCTCCACGACCTCCGGGACTGGACCCAGGACAACCATCGCACGGTGGACGACCGACCGTTCGGAGGAGGCCCCGGCATGGTGATGCTCTGCGAACCAATGTGGAATGCGGTCAACGCGATCGAGGCGCTCGACGAGCGTCCGGCGCGTCGCATCCTGCTGACCCCGCAGGGCGAGCCGCTCCGGCAGGAGCGGGTCGAGGAACTCGCGACCTCGTCGCGGCTCCTCATGATCGCCGGCCACTACGAGGGCATCGACGAACGCGTCATCGAGGAGCTCGACCCGCTCGAGATCTCGGTCGGCGACTACGTCCTCTCCGGCGGGGAACTGCCGGCGATGACGCTGATCGACGCGATCGTCCGCCTGATCCCCGGCGTGCTGGGACACGAGGACTCCGCCGCGGAGGACTCCTTCAGCACCCGGGACGAGGAGGGCCGCCCCCTCCTCGACTGCCCCCACTACACCCGCCCCCGCGAATGGCGCGGGCGCGAGGTGCCCGACATCCTGCTCAGCGGGGACCACGGTGCCGTGGCTCGCTGGCGTCACGAACAATCGGTCGAGCGGACGCGACGGCGCCGCCCCGACCTCCTTCCCTCACCGCGACCCCTGGGCGACGACGTTCGACCCATGTCGCGGCAGCCCGACGGCGGCGAGACCGCTCGAGGGGAACATTCGGGCGACGGCCCGGGAGTCTCATCGTCATGAACCGCACCGAGTTCGTCGAATCCGTGGTCTCCGACCAGCTCAAGACCGAGGACCAGCTGTCCGACATGACCGTCGGCGACACCGTCGACGTGCACTACCGCATCGTCGAGGGCGACAAGGAGCGCGTGCAGGTCTTCCAGGGCGTGCTCATCGGCATGAAGGGCCGCGGCATCAACCGCACCATCACCGTCCGCCGCATCGTCGCGAACGAGGGCGTCGAGAGGATCTTCCCCCTCCACAGCCCCCGCATCGCGAAGATCGACGTCGTTCGACGCGGCGACGCCCGTCGGGCGAAGCTCTACTACCTCCGCGACCGCATCGGCAAGGCCCGTCGCCTCCGCGACCGTCGCCGTGGCCTGAAGTGGGTCGAGGAAGGCCAGGGCTGATCCCCGGTCCATGCGGGTCTCGCTTCGAAAGTCCTTCGGGTTCGAGTCGGCGCACTGGTTGCCGAAGTTCCCCGACGGCCACAAGTGCCGCCGACTCCACGGGCACTCCTTCCGCATCGACGTCGTCGTCGAGGGCGAGGTGCCCGAGGAGGACGGCTATCTCGTGGACTTCGGGGTGATCAAGGCCGCGATCAAGCCGATCGAGGAGATGCTCGACCATCGATGCCTCAACGAGATCGAGGGACTCGAGAACCCGACCAGCGAGATGCTGGCGAAGTGGATCTGGGATCGGCTCGCCCCGTCCCTCCCGCTCCTGAGCGAGATCCACGTGCACGAGACGTGCACGAGCTCCTGCATCTATCGAGGCGACTGACCCCATGCGGCTCGCGACCATCCTCGACCGGGCGACCGCCCGGGCCGCGGGCGTCCCCGACGCGATCGCCGACCTGGTCGTGCCGCAGGGCGCCCCCACCGCCGCGATCGCGTCGATCGCCTCCGGCAACCCGCTCGACGACGACTGGTTCTGCCCCCTCGATCTGCCGGGCGACGGAATCGTCTCCTGGAGCGGCACGCTGGCGGACGAGCTCTTCGGCGACGAACCACGGACCTGGATGGGCGAGGGCCACCAGCGATTCGAGGGTTGGTGCGACGACGTCCGGGACGCGCTCGGCCGCGCCGGCCGCGTCCTCCACCTGAGGCCGCACGCCCGCCACGTCCTCAGCGATCCGCAGGGCACGCTCGACTTCCTCCGGCGACGAGAGGGCGAGCCGTTCGGACTGGCCCTGTCCCCCGCCGATCTCCTGCTGCCCTCGATGATGCCCGACGCCGAGGATCACTTCGCCCGGATCCTCGAGTTCATGGTTCCCCGCGCCGCCCTCGTCCTCCTGCAGGACGCCCGGCCGGCCGAGGGCGACGAGGATCGGATGGAACCGTGCCCCCTCGGGACCGGCATCCTTCCCCCCTCGGAGCTGATGGCGGCCCTCGCCGACGGGCTCTCGGAGGACGCCTGGGTCGTCGTCCACCCGCGAGACGTGCCGACGGCCGTCGAATGGCGGCACGGCGACCTCCCGACGTCGAGCTGAGCCCTGCAGATCCGGACTTGATCCCATCTTGACGCGATTCCCGCGTCCGAATCACCGATGCCGATACCATCGGGCAACGGTCGGCGGAGCCGATCGAGCCACGACGATTCGCCCGGCGCTCCCGGGCGAGGGCATGGAGGTGCGTCCGGATGGCGATCGCGATTCCTGCAGGCGACTTCGACGGAGGCTCCGGTCCGGACGGTGGATCCGGACTCGACGCCCGGGTTCTCGTGCTGAACCGGCTCTACGCGGCGATCCGCGTGGTCGATGCACGGAGGGCGTTCTCGCTGCTCGCGAAGGAGGTGGCGGAGGTCATCGCCATCGAGGACGGCAGCTACCGCAACTACGACTTCGAGACGTGGTCGGACATCGCCGAACTGCAGCGGGAGTTCGAACCCGAGCAGCACGACTGGGTGAAGACGACCCGCGTCACGATCGCGGTGCCGAAGATCATCCGGGTGCTCGACTACGACCGGCGTCCGCGACGATCGGTGAAGCTCAATCGTCGAAACATCTACGCCCGCGATCTCAACCGCTGCCAGTACTGCGGCCGATCGTTCTCGACCAAGGAGCTGACGCTCGACCACGTGAAGCCACGGGTGCAGGGCGGCGACGACACCTGGGAGAACCTCGTCTGCGCCTGCGTCAAGTGCAATGCCCGGAAGGGTGGCCGGACACCGATGCAGGCCGGGATGCGGCTCATCCGCAAGCCGGTCCGGCCGAAGCGGAATCCCGCGATCACCGTTCGCCTCGGATCCGGCAAGTACGACTCGTGGAAGGCCTTCCTCGACGAGGCGTACTGGACGATCGAACTGCACTGATCGATCCGCCCCGATCGATCCGCCCTGATCGATCCGCCCTGATCGACCAGCGGCCGGCCCAGCGGCACCGGAGTGCCGAAATCCGGCGACAGGCCCCCGAATCCCACCGAATCCCCGAAAGATTCCCCGGATCCCTGAGTCGTCCCTCTTGAGTGAGACCGGGCAGGCGGCGGTGTTCCCGTCGACCGCTGCCCCGGGCTCTCGTTCCAGGGGCCGCGCATGAAGAACGTCCAGATCTGCCACCAGAGAGTCGTCGCCGGAGATCCGACGGGCTGGCTTCGATCGCCGCTCGGACAGGCGGCCATCGTCGGGGTGCTCGCGTTCACCGCCGTCGCCAGCCTCGCGATGTCCAGCCTGATCGAGTCCCCGATGCTCGTCTGGCTCCCGCTCGGGATCACCGCCGCCATCGTGCTGAAGGCCGGCCGGCTCTTCACGATCCATGGCGGCCTCGTCACGGCGGCGTCGACCCCGTGGATCCTCGCTCGGATGTCCGACCATCCGACGCCACTGTCCTCGACCGCCCTCGCGATCGCGTGTATCGGCTTCGGCGCGGCGACCACCGCCGGGCTTCTCGGCTTCCATGCCGTCATGGCGGAACGCGGCAGGCGCCTCGCCTGGGGGCAGGTCGGTCTCCGCGAAACCGTCCGAATGATCGTGCTTGCGCTTCCCGTCGCCCTGCTCCCGCTCGCCGGGGCCTGGGCGATCTTCGATGGAGCGGTCGGCGCCCCGATGCTCGAGATCGATCTCGCGCACCAGGTGGCCGGTTTCGCGCTCGGCCTCCTGGCCGGCCTGCCGATCACCCTCACCCTTCTCCCCGACCGGAGGGGCCGCCTGACGTACCACTGTCACGCGGACCGGCTCCTGAAGGTCGCTCCGGGAATGCTCCTGCTCCTCGCCACCGTGGTCGCCAGCTGGTTCGCGCCGTCCGGGACGGACGGGGAGGCTGGAATCCGGCATGTCGAGGTCTGGACGAGACTCGGGTTCGTCCTCGCCCTCGCGGCCTCCTTCTTCTGGCTGGCGGCGCATTCGGGCTGGTTCGCCTCCTCGGCATCCATGTTCCTCGTGGTGTTCAGCAACACGAACGCCTTCGGCGGCGATGCCCTCCTGCTGCTTCCGCTCCTCGCCTTCGTGCTCCTCGTGACCGGGAGCATGGAGCAGCGGTTCCAGGACGCGGCCCGGACCCATGACCGCCATGCCGAGCTCAACGCCCTCCTCGATGCGACCGGGGCCGCCGTCGTGGAACTCGACGCGGAAGGCCGGATTCGCTACCAGAACCCGACCGCGATGCGAACCCTCGGCCGGGCGATCATGGGCGTCGCCTTCGACCGGGACTTCTCCGAGTCGTTCTGCGACCGCTCCCGGCGACGGATCCGCGCCGCGACTCGCGTCGCGCTCTCCGGCAACCGACGGGAATGCGAGGTGTCGATCCGGAACGGCAAGGGACCTCGTTCGATGCACCTCGCCGTCTTCACCCCGCTGCACGACGCCAGCAACCGGGTCCGCGGCTGCTCGGTGGTGCTGCTCGATCTCGCGACCACGCATCGGCGGGAGGAGATCCGTCGACGCCGTCAGGATCGCGACTTCGAATCACTCGCGACGGCGCTCGTCCACGACGTCAACAACTTCGCGATGGCGGTCGGCGGCGCCGCGTCCATGGCGCCGATCGAGGACTCCAAGAAGCTCGGCCGCTTCCTCGACGGGATCCAGAACTCGTGTCTCGAGACCGCACAGCGAACGCAGAGGATCCGACACGTCGTTCCGACCCGGGCCGCGGGAAGACTCGTCGACCTGGGCCAGGTCGTGAGCGAGCGTCTCCGCCGACTCCAGGTGCAGGGCAAGATCGTGATCGCGGCGATGGAATGCGATGCGGGCACCGTGGTCGACCTGCCGGAGTCGTTCGCCGAGTTCATGATCGACGAATTCGTGGACAACGCGATCGACGCCGCACCGACCAAGACGCCGGAGATCGCCCTGACCTGTGTCGCCAAGTCCGAGGAGACGGTGCTCCTCCGGATCGGTGACAACGGCCCGGGCATCCCGAGCGGCATCCGGAACCGGGTCGGGAACTCCTTCATCTCGACCAAGGGCAACGGCCGCGGACTCGGTCTCCGAGCCATCACCACCGGCGTGCGGGCGGCCGGCGGGCGACTCCGCATCGAGTCGAACACCCACGGCACGGTCCTGCAGGTCAATCTCCCGAGGGTGTCGACGGAGACTCGCCCGGGAGCCGTCGTGGTCTCGAGCAATCGCGACGGCACGACACTCCGCCCCCTGCCGCCCATGGCCGATTCGGCGATGTCGAAGGGTGATCAGTCGGCCCGGTCGGCCTGAGGGATCCTCGGACCGGACGCGGACCCGGTCCCGGACTCGATGTCGATCTCGACCTCGGTCCGGCGATGCATCCCCGAAGGCCACGACTCGCCCTCGATCCGCTCGACCAGCATCCTCGAGGGATCGACGACGATCTCGATTCGCGCGACCGGCGAGGCGGTCTCCCCGGCGAGGAGTCGGAGTCGGACCAGGTCTCGGTCGTCGGAGTCGAATCGCTCGATCTCGACCGGCCGGAACACCACGTCGGATCCCTTGCCCAGGTCCTCGAGCGGGCGATCCGAGAAGCGAAGTCGAAGATGCGGGAGCAGTCGAAGATCCGACTCGATCGAGTCCTCGCCCGCCGTCATGGAGTCGAGGACGGCGTCCACCGCGTTCGACGTCGTCACGTCGAGCTCGCCGTCGGCGATCTCGACCTTCAGCCTCACGACCGTCCGGACCGCCTCGTCCCCGGTCTCGAGATCGGTCACGACCTCCTCGACCCGGGCCTCCTCGCGGTGTTCCTGCAAGGCGCGGTACCGCTCGACCAGCCGATCGAAGAACGACGCCGCCGCGTCCTCGGACGACTCGTCGATCCGGGCTTCCGGACCCTCGAGGATCGAGGGCGGCTCGTCGACCGGGAGCGCGTCCGGCGGCGCCGCGATCGCGGAGCCCGCCAGCATGGCCGAGACCACCGCGACGATCGTCGCGTGGTAGGCCGAGGCCGTCTGCTGCTTCTTCCGGGGGTCGGGACGCATCGAGATCTCCGTGACGCCAGTCTACCGACCACCCCTCCGGATCGAAGCGGAATCCGACTCGATGGCCACGTCTCAGGACGCCGCGAGGACGATGTTCAGCGTCATCACCATGCCGTTGCTCACGGCATGGGCGACGATGGCCGGGACGATGCTGCCTCGGATCTCCCGGATGATGCAGAACCCCACGGCGAGACCTGCGAGGGGTGGCACGAAGAGGAGCCCCTGCGGGTGGATGACGGCGAAGATCACGCTGGAGACCAGCATCGCGAAGAGGAGTGAGAGCGCGATCGGCACGGCTCGTGACGCCCCTCGAAGGTGCGTGAGCAGAACGCCCCGGAACATGACCTCCTCGACGATCGGCGCCGCGACGGTCGCAAGGATGAAGACCTGGACGATGGTCCACGTCCCCGCACCGAAGATCGCCTGCTGTGCGGGATGGCCGGCTTCGGGCGACGCACCGCTCAGGAGTTCCACCACGAACGTCAGCACGAGGGTGAGGCCGAGCCCGACGGCCATGAACGGAAGGGCCATCGCCCAGCCCGCCACGCCCATCGGCACGTCCATCGCGCGGGGACGGGCGAGCCCGATGTCGGCTCGGACGACGGCCCACGGAAGACCACGGACGACGGGCCATGCGAGCATGACGAGGCTGGCGAAGAAGGCCACGGTCCCGAAGAGCGGCTCGAGCCCCGGCGGCGAGACGAGTCCCGCGACGTACTGCAGCCCGAGCAGGAGCAACAGCCAGCCTGCGAACGTCTCGGCGTAGATGCCGTGGTGACCGTTGGCCGCCACCCTCGAACGCACGCCGCCCGTCAGGGCGAGGACGAGCACGACGATCAGGCCCAGGAAACCGAGGACGGCGGCGAGGAACATCGTCCCGCCGATGACCAGCATGGTGACCACCGTCCGTGCGGCCGCTCCCGCCACGCGCTCGACCCCCCCTTCGGAAGTCATCGCGACCAGGAGGGAGCCGTACCAGCCGAACCGCTCGACCAGCGCATCGGCCGTCGACGGGGCGAGCGGCGTCCCGTCCTCGATGGCGTCGAAGGCCGCGAGGATCCACGGGGCCGCCATCTCGACGACGGGATCCCCGGGCTCGGACCGCTGGATCTCGAGGACCTCCTCCCGTCCGGACTCGATCGAGTCGACCGAGACCAGGATCGCGTGGGCCAGCCGGTCCGCCGGGCCCCCGACGGCCAGCGGGGCCGCCTGGCTCGTGGTGGAGAAGGCGGGGGAGAGATCATGGAGCCCGAGCCCGATCTTGCCGAACAGCTCGGACTGGAGATCGATCAGCAAGCCTTCGGCCACGGGGGATTCCGGCAGCTCGGACTCCTCCACCGCGGCCCCCTGCCCGGAGGTCCAGAGCGCGATCGCAACGACGATCAGGAGCCAGCTGACCGCGACGCCGACGCGGGCGAAGCGGATTCCCGGACCTTGCGAGGATGGGGCTTCGGGGGTCTCGTGATCGTTCATGTGCTGCATGGGTCCGTTTCGCTCGATCCGACGCCCTGTCGGGTCGGTCGTGGATGCCGGCCGATCGATCGGCGGCTGCTTGACACCCACGGCCAGACGGCTATTCTTGGCGATTCTCGACCGCTCCGACCGGGGCGGTCATGGCGTCTTGATCCAGTCGTCCGCCACGCTCCGAACGCTACTCGGTTCGCGTCGGTCGAGGTCGATTCGCCGATCCGTGCGAGGGTCCCTCGCTCAAGCCATCCACGCCGACCACTGAAACGGTCTCAAACCCATGCCCCGCCAGACCTACAACGCGAAGCCCGGTGAAATCGAAGCCGAGTGGCACCACTTCGACGCCGAGGGACGCATCCTCGGGCGTTTCGCCACCGAGATCGCCACGATCCTCATCGGCAAGCATCGTCCGACCTACACCCCGCACGTGCTCAGCGGCGACTTCGTGATCGTCACGAACGCGTCGAAGATCGTGATGACGGGCAACAAGCTCGACGACAAGGCGCTGCGGCGCTACAGCGGCTACCCCGGCGGGCAGAAGGTCGAGTCGTACCGAACGGTGCTCGAGCGCGATCCCTGCCGCGTCGTTCGCGAGGCGATCGTCCGGATGCTGCCGAGCGGGCGGCTCGGTCGTCAGATCGAGTCCCGGCTCAAGGTCTACGCGGGTGCCGATCACCCCCACCAGGCCCAGCAGCCCCGCCCGCTGGAGATCGCCTGACGGCGATCGTTCGCAGAGGATCCAGGAACCAGAACGGACCACCCCCCCAGATGACCGAAGGCCCTGAAAACGTCGAGACGCTCGCCACCGAGGCACCCATCGAGGGTCTCGAGAGCACCGCCACCGAAGTCGTCCCGGTTCGCGAGAGCCGCGGCCCGGACGCCCACGGGTGGTTCCGAGGAACCGGACGTCGGAAGACGGCGGTCGCCCGCGTCCGCATCAAGGCCGGCAGCGGCGAGTTCCAGATCCGCGGCCGCGTCAAGAACAAGCCCCTCGACGAGTACTTCACCGAGACCCGCGATCTCGACACGATCCGCGGCGTCCTGAAGAACACCGACACCGAAGGCAAGGTCGACGTCTTCATCAACTGCAGTGGCGGCGGATTCACCGGCCAGGCCGGTGCCATCGTCCTCGGCCTCGGCCGAGCCCTCCGCGAGTTCGATCCGAACCTCGAGGGCACCCTCCGCGAGCACAACTACCTCACCCGCGATGCCCGGAAGGTCGAGCGGAAGAAGTACGGCCAGGCCGGCGCTCGACGTCGCTTCCAGTTCTCGAAGCGCTGATCGACCCCCCTGTTCGAGGATTCCAACCACGCGACGCTTCCCTCGGGACGCGTCGCGTTCTTGTTGTCGCGACGCAGGGCCCATCACGATCACGCACGCCCTCAGGAGCGCGGAGGTGCCGGAAGCCCACGGATCGCCACGGCACGAAGTCGTCTCTGGGCCGATTCAAGGTCGCCGGCGAACCGCGTGGGCGGGAGTCCGAGGCGACGGCCGGTCTCGCGCAAGGAGAGGGGCCGCCCGGTGCCGTCGAGCGACATGCGGGCACGCATCGCCCGGGGACCGATGTCCTCGCCCCCGAATCCCGCGAGGTCCGGATCGTCGAGCCGGCGCCACCAGCGATCGACATCGAGGAGACGCCTGATCGTCGGGGGCACCACCTCGAGCGTGTCCGGCAGTTCCATCGGATCCCCGGCCACCCGGCGCCGGGCCCCGGACGAGGTACCGGCCGCCAGATCGGTCGCCGCGACGCGTCTCGCGACGCCGAGTCCGACGGCTCTCGACAGCTCGTGCCCCTCGACGCGACGCGATGGATCGAACTCCTTCACCGAGGCGGCGGTGGCCCCGAGCACGAATCGAAAGGCCTCCTCCGATCGCCTTCGAGGAAGCTCCTCGACGCGCCGACCCGCGGACTGCTCGAAGCGAAGGAGACCGCTCGCGAGCGCGGAGATGGTGTTCCGCTCCAGGAGCAGGCCCCACCATCGCAGGGAGGCCTCGATCGGATCGATGTCGCGCTCGCTGGGAGTCTCGCGACCCTCCGCCCGAAGCCGGGCCACGCCGTCGAGGGCGAGCGAACGTGCGTAGTGCATCGCGGCGATCCTCGCCTCGACGATCGACTCGTCCTCGATCCCGGGAAGTCCCCGGACGATCTCCAGCCGCTCGGACGGTCCCGTTCGGTGGAGGCGACGAGCGAGGTCGTCCAGCTCGCCCGCGGCCCCGAAGACCTCGGCCGCATCGTCGCGATCGCGGTTGGGAACCTCGATCCGACCGGGTTCCAGGTCCCTGATGGCGATCCAGCGAGCGGTGAGTTCGATCCGCCGGATCGTCTCCGCCGATCGATCGCATCTCGCGGCGATCTCGGCCCGGGACACCTGCCGTCGACGGGCCCGGATCGTCGTGCGGACCATCGTGGCTCGATCGAGTCGATCCTCGCGGCCGGCGCCCTCGCGACCGCAGGTCGATCGAACCATGTCGACGCTTCGCCCGAAGCGGGTCGCCACCGTCCGGGCCGCCTCCGCCGGCGAGGTGCCAAGCGCGATCTCGCGCTCGAACGCCTCGCGAATCCGCACGCGTTCCGCCTCGTCGCTGAGTCTTCGCCGACCCGCCCGACCGACCTTCGCGCCATGACGGGCGGCGAACCGCTGGAGGAGTTCCGAACGAACGGCCGCCCGGATCGTCCCGTCCGAATGCCGGACCCGTCTCATGGGAAGCCCGAGGGGACGCCACCGCTGGATCGTCCGCCGGGAGACGCCGAGTCGTCTCGCCGCCTCCTCCGCATCCAGCTGCCGCTCGGGATCGATCGGCGCCGGGCCGAGGCGGCGGTCGATCTCCTCGACGAGCGTGACCAGTTCGGGCAGGAGCTGCGAACCCGTCACGACATCGGGCTGGCTCGAGGCCTCCGGCGTCACGCCCGTGACGCGGAAGACGAGCCAGTCGACCGGATACGTGGCGTCCGGCACGACGTCCGCGACGAGCGACTCGAGTCGATCGAGCCTCCGGGCGGCCGCGGTCCCCGCGAACTCGAACTGTCGACGTATGGCGAGGAAGGCCGGGCTGGGCCTCGACTCGATCATCCGACCGCCAGCGCCCGCGAGTCGTGGATCCCGAGCGGTCGTGCCTCCTCGATCACCCCGTGCCGGGCAGCGAGTTCGTGGAACGTGCGGATGGCCTCGATCGATCGCTCCGTGCAGTCGTAGCGAAGGAGCGTCCCGAGGTAGTGGACCGCTTCCGGAACGGACCAGCCATGGGCCTCCGCCTGCCGACGCGCGAGCGTCGGCACGAGCGACGCATGTCGCCGCCGATTGTGGTCGACCAGCGTCGCGAGCCGGTCGGCCCGACGAAGCGCCGGTGGGTCGGCGTCCGCACATCGGAACCACGCCGCGAAGACGAAGGGAAGGCCGGTGAGTTCCTTCCAGGCGCTGCCGAGGTCGATCCGGTGGGGATGCGTCTCGACCGGCGGGGCGAGTCGGGAGACCTTGTCCCCGATCAGCAGCACCGCTTCGGGCACGTCCGAGGACTCCGGGGGGAACGGCGACACCTCGACTCGCCGACCGGTCCGCTCCGCCAGCAGGACCTGGGCGAGTGCCACCGAGGTGTGGCTCTCGACGTCGCAGGCGATCTCCTCGAGTTCGTCGATCGGTCGTCGGGAGAACAGCGCGACGGTCCTCGTCTCGCCGTCGCAGCCGATCTGGCCGACGGGCACCAGCTCGAGCGGTCGCGTGCTCGTCTGGTGGTCGATGACGGAGCAGAGCGAGAGATCGGTCTCACCCGCCTCGAGGCGACTGCAGAGCCGCGCCGGGACGTCCGGAATCACCCGGACGCCGGGAATCCGGTCCAGGCCGTCGATCAGCGGAAGCGTGTTGAGGTAGGACACCGCACCGAGGCGGCACTCCCCGTCGGGATCTGCGTGCATGGGCACATGGTAGGACGCCCTCGCCCGCCCGGGCGGGTCTCAGCCCTCGAGCCGATGCGATCGTGGCGGGGACACGCTGGCGTCGAGCTCGGGGAGCCGCGAGGCGGCGAAGGATCCACCGGCGACGAGCAGGCGCGGCGACCGCGGCGCCATCCCGCAGAGCAGCTGGTACGGGGAGACCCCGGCGCGAGCGGCCACTCGTTCGAGCGAGACGGCGGAGTCGGCGTCGGCCGAGACGAGTTCGACCGACAGGCCGCTCGATGCCCGGGGGACGTCGGTCAGGTCGAGCACGCACTGGTCCATGTTCATGCGGCCGAGCACGGGCACGACGAAGGACGCCTGTTCCGCATGGACGACCGCCAGGTGCGACTCGCCTTCGATCGCGGTCGGAAGGCCGTCCCCGTAGCCGACCGGGACGATGCCGGTCATCGTCTCCCGCGTCGTCCGGGCGTGGCAGCCGTAGCCGATCGTGCGTCCGGCGGGGATGCGCCGAGTCCGGATCACCGACGAGGACCACGAGACGATCGGGGAGAGCGGGACGGGATCGGGACGTCCGGCGAGCGCCCTGCTGCCGAGACCGATCCAGCCGATGCCGACCCGAACACGGTCGAGATGCGTCGAACCCACTTCGAGGCTCGCGGTCGCGGCGGCGTGACGAATGACGTCGTCGGGGACCAACGGCCCGACCTCCTCGAGGAACTCGCGCAGCACTCGTCCTCGCTGGCCGGCGGAGATCGGGTCCTCCACCGCATCCGGGAAGTGGGTCATCACGCCGGCGAGGCGAAGTCGCGGACTCGCCGCGACGTGTTCCACGATGGCTCGGGCCTCGATCGGATCACAGCCGCCGCGGCCCATGCCGGTGTCGAGTTCGAGGTGCAGCGGCAGGACGATCCCGAGGGCGGCGGCATCCCGCTCGAGGCTTCGGACCTGGCCGAGATCATGGGCCGTGTGATGGAGCCGGCCCTCGCCGAGCAGGCCCACCGAGCGGGGATCTCGCCCGAGCTCGTCGACCGGCATGAGGACCAGCACCCAGGCGCTCCGGGTCGCGTTCGCCACGTCGATCGCCTCGGCCGGGCCGTAGGCCGCGAAGCCGTCGATGCCGAACTCCTCCATCGCATGCGCGATGCGAGGGGCCCCGAGGCCGTAGGCATCGGCCTTGACCACCGCGCAGATCCGCTCCGGGCCGCCACCGCAGTGCGCGGCGATCGCCCGGAGATTGCTCTCCAGGGCGTCCCGATCGATCCGGATGGTGCTGTGATCGCCCATGCTTGACTCGGAATATCCAATCGTCGGGGCCGTCGGTCCAGCGGTCCGACGCGTCCCCGCATACTATCGACAACCTCGAGGCGATCCGATGACTTCACTCCGTGCCTCGGATTTCCCGCCTCGCCCCCCGCAAGGCCCCTGGACCCCCTCGTGACCGACGCTCCAACCCCCGATGCCGCTCCGCCGGCCGATCCGCAAGCAGCCTCCAAGAACAGCTCGGAGGAGACCTTCGACACCAGTCGGACGTTCGCCGACCTCGGTCTCCCCGAGGACGTGCTGGAGGGGATCACCAAGAGCGGGTTCGTCCATCCGACCCACATCCAGGCCGCGCTGATCCCCGCGGCGATGTCGGGGCGACACGTCCTCGGACAGGCGAAGACCGGTACCGGGAAGACGGCGGCGTTCGGCCTCCCCCTCCTCGCCACGATCAAGCCGGGCGATCGATTCGCAGCCCTCGTCCTCGTCCCGACCCGCGAACTCGCCATCCAGGTCGCCAAGGAGATCGAGGACCTCGGGCGCGGCACGCCGCTCAAGATCCTCCCGGTCTACGGCGGACAGAGGATCACCGCCCAGGCCCCGCACCTGAAGAAGGGCCCCGAGATCGTGGTGGGCACGCCGGGTCGGGTCATGGACCTGCACGACCGACGGATGCTGCCCTACGACTCGATCCGCATGGCGGTGCTGGACGAGGTCGATCGGATGCTCGACATCGGCTTCCGCGACGACATCCGGAAGATCCTCGGATCGATGAAGCAGCGTCCGCAGACCGTCTTCGTGAGCGCGACGATCTCGCCGGAGATCGAGAAGCTCGCCCGCTCCTACATGCGGGATCCCGAGAAGATCGTGACGAGCGAGAAGAGCCTCACGGTCGCCCGGGTGAAGCAGTCCTGGCTGAAGGTCGAGCCGTGGGACAAGAAGCGACTGCTCCACCACCTCCTCACCCACGAGGACCCGGCGCTCACGGTGGTGTTCTGCCGGACCAAGAGGACGGTCGACGACGTCACGAAGTACCTCG
>JAYZBK010000062.1:0-3747 GCA_036339295.1 Planctomycetota bacterium | reverse complement strand
CCTCATGAGCTACTGCCAACTGTGCACCGGGGGAATGAGCAACATCCAGCTCGAGTTCCACCCCAGCAACATCCAGCTGGCCAACGCCTACCTGGATGCGCAAGGTTGCCTACCGGAGTGCGTCGACTGCCCGGGCGATCTCAATGGAGACCTGCAGGTCGACTCCGCCGACCTCGGCCTTCTGATCGCGGCATGGGGGACCGCCGATTCGGTCGCCGACATCAGCGAAGACGGGACGGTCGATGGTGCCGACCTTGCGTACGTCCTCGGCTACTGGGGCCTCTGCTCCGCGCCGTGAACCCGGTGCCCGTCACCGCTCCAATGAACCACGCAGCCCTCAGCCCCCCACCATGCCTCGCTGGAATCGGGTCCCACGAGGCCTCACGGCAGGAGACCTCCTCATCGGCACGCCGGGAGGTGGACTTGCTCGCCTCACTTCGATGCGGGTTCCGAGCCCGGTCCCCAACGCGGGACCTCGAGTTCCGACTCCCACCCGGCCACCGCGTCGAGCATGGCGGCCAGGCGGTCGGGCTCGGCCTCGGAGAGATCCGTGGACTCCCCGGGATCCTCGGAGAGGTCGTAGAGCTCCGGCCGTCGGTCGGCCCGGCGACGCCAGACCAGCTTCCACGGCTCATCGAGCATCGCCACGTCGCCTCGAGGCCCGGCATGACGCCAGAAGAGCGGCCGATCGCCCTCGAAACCACCGGCTCCACCGAGAAGGGGCATGAGATCGCTGCCGTCGTGCGGGATCCCGTCGAGTCCCCCACCGGAGATCCCGACGAAGGTCGGCAGGAAGTCGAGGCCGATCACCGGGGTGTCGATTCGCTCCCCGGCGGGGATTCGATCCGGCCAGCGGAAGGCCATCGGCACCCTCGTGCCGCCCTCGTACACGCTCGACTTGCCGCCCCGAAGCGGCCCGTTCGAGGCCCCGGTCAGGGGTTGACCGCCGTTGTCGTTGGTGAAGACGACGAGGGTGTTCGAGTCGACCCCGTTCTCCCGGAGCGCCTCCATGATGCGCCCGACGTTCTGGTCGAGGGCATGGACCATGCCCACGTAGCGACGACGCTTGCGGGACTCGATGCCGAGTTCGGCGAGCATCGCCTCGTCGCTCTTCCTGGGGTGCATCGGTCCGTGCGGTGCGGTGAAGGAGACGAACAGGAAGAACGGTCGATCCCGATTCGACCGGATGAACTCGCAGGCCGCGTCGCCGAAACGGTCGGTGACGTATCCCTCCTCGGGCAGGGGCTCGCCGTTCCGCTGGATCACCCGGTGCGGCGTGACGTCCTCGATCGGGTGGTAGCTCCGCGATCCCTGGAGCAGCCCGTGGAACTCGTCGAAGCCTCGTGCCTGCGGCTGGTAGCTCCGTGGGTAGCCGAGGTGCCACTTCCCCACGAGACCCGTCGTGTAGCCGAGGTCGCCGAGGCGGTCGGCGATCGTGCGCTGCTCGAGGTCCATCCCGCCGTCCATGTAGCCCGGAGGGATGTTGTTCTCATGACCGAAGCGTTGCTGGTAGCGGCCGGTGAGCATGCCGGCCCGGCTGGGCGAGCAGACGACCCCACTCATGTAGCCGCGGGTGCAGACCACCCCTTCCGACGCGATGCGATCGATGTGCGGTGTCAGCGAGGCGAGATCGGCCGCCGCCTCGTCCTGGAAGCCGAAATCGACCCAGCCCGCATCGTCGACGTAGAGCAGGACGATGTTCGGTCGCGGAGCTCGGTCCGCCGCGGTGCTCGTCCCCGCCTCGTCGTAGGCAACGGCACCGCCGTTCCCCGGCACGCCGCACCCGGCCATGCCGCCGAGGAACATCGTGAGAATGACGATCGCGGATCTCATGCTTCGGTTATAGCATGGCGACGGCGAGCGAACCACGAGGAACGGGGCCGCGAACGCGTCCACTTCCCGACCGGAAGCACCCGAGGCGAGACGCCCTGGCAAGGTTCGATGGCGGAGGGACCCGATGCTGAACCGACGCAAGCGACCGACCCGGAACAAGGGTGTCTACACGGGGTTCGAACGCCACGACCTCCCCCTCCTCATCACCTACTCGCGCAGCGGCACCAACTGGCTCCGCTACGTCATCGAACTGCTGAGCGGCCGGCCGACACCGGGGCACGAGCGGCTGCATGGGGGCGACGACTTCGTCGTCGACCGGGCCCACCAAGGCTACCGCGTGGCCTCCGAGTACCAGCGGATCATCCTGGTGGTCCGCAACTACAAGGAGAGCCTCGTCCGCCACTCGATCGACGACTGGAAGGCGAACAAGGACGGCACGCGCCGCCTGGACGTCGTGGGCTTCCTCGACGACGAGTCCACGCGTCAACCGCCGGCATGGTTCATCGAGAACATCCGGGCCTTCGACGAGTTCACCGGCGACAAGCTGCTCCTCTACTACGAGGACCTCATGACCGAGCCGGAGACCGAACTCCGGAGGCTCATCGAGTTCCTGGACCTGCCTCGGGACGGCGTGGACGACCTCTTCGCCGACCTCGACGAGCACCGCCGACGTTCCGTGGACCTCTATCGCCGGAACCAAGCGTCCTACACCGAAGGCGACGCCGACAAGCTCAGCCACCACTCGGACGCCCTGCTCTCCGACGACGAGAAGCGGGCCTTCGACGAGTACTACGCCGAACGGCACCCCGAGCTGTTCCGGCGGTACCTGGCCCGGTACGCCAACGCGGACTGAGCCCGCGCGATCCCGGCCGCCCGGAAGGAACCCTGCCGCGGATTGCTAGGATCATGACGTCATGACCGGAACGCCCGCCGTCAGCTTCCTGATCCCCGCCCGCGATCGACCCCGGGAGCTCGAGGCCGCCCTCGCCAGCTGTCTCGCGCAGGGCAGCGAGGACTGGGAGGCCGTTGTGGTGGACGACCACAGCGAGGAGGCCGACCTGCAGGAGCTGGTCGCCGGATTCGGCGACGACCGCCTCCGCTACGCCCGACTGGAGGGCGAGGAACGCGGCGTCTCGGTCGCCCGCAACCGGGCCATCGCACTGGCCCGCAGCGATCGGCTGGTCACGCTCGACAGCGACGACCTGAACCACCCGGACCGGGCCGCTCGCTGCCGGGCGCTGCTCGACCCGGCGGAACCGCAGCTGATCTACACGCGGGTGCGGCTCTTCAGCGACCAGGATCCGGAGGGGCGCCCCAAGCGCGTCCTCCAGCCGTTCTCCGCGCCCCTGCTGGAGATGATGAACTTCATCACCAACCCCGGCACCGCCTTCACGCGTCGCGCCGTGGAGGCCGTCGACCAGGGGTTCCGCCCGGAGCTCACCATGGCCGAGGACTACGACCTGTACCTCCGCATGGCCCGGGCCGGCGTCGAGATCCGCGAGGTCGACGAGGAACACGTGCGCTACCGCAAGCACCCGGGGGCGACCACCAGCCGGCGGCACGACGAACTGCATGCCGCCGTGATGCGCGTCCGCGAACTCAACGACGTCCGTCCGTTCCCGCTCGACGCCATCCGAGACCACGCCCTTCCCGAGCTGTGCCGGAACCTGCTCGAGAACCCGGAACAGCGGGCCCTCTGGAGCGACGACCGTTGGAGCGAGCGATGACCGAGCCGACGCCACGCCGCATCTTCGTGATCGGCTTCAACAAGTGCGGCACCACGTCGTTCCACGAGTACTTCCGAGCCAACGGTATCTCGTCCGTCCACTGGCGGGGAAACACGCTGGCCCTGGCCCTCCACGAGAACCTCGCCGCCGGTCGGCCCCCGCTGCAGGGCAAGGAGGACTGGACGGC
>JAYZBK010000061.1:0-5845 GCA_036339295.1 Planctomycetota bacterium | reverse complement strand
AAGTCAAGAGCGACACGGTCGTGCTCAAGGTCGACGAGAGCAGCAACACCCGGATGACGTTCAGCCGGGATGCCGTCCAGCAGGTGCTCGAATCCTCCGAATCCTCCGAATCCTCCTCTTCCTGACCGACTGACCCGCCCTCGGGCCGCCCGCACTGGATGCCATGAAGAACATCGGCCTCAAGCTCGTCCTCATCGCCCTTCTCGTCGGCGCTTGCCTCTGGTCGGTGATCCCACCGGACAAGAAGATCCGCCTCGGCAAGGACCTCCAGGGCGGCGTCAGCCTCGTCTACGCCGTCAAGGTGGCCGACGACGCCCGGGCCGACGAGGTGCTCGCCCAGACGATCGACGTGCTCAAGGATCGCGTGAATCCGCAGGGCATCCTCGACATCGCGATGCAGCCGGTGGGCCGCGACCGCATCGAGGTCGTGATGCCGCTGCCCAACGCGGAGGTTCTCGAGCTCCAGAAGGCGTACCAGGCCGCCCGTGCCAACGTCCTCGACATCGCGAAGATCTCCGCCGCCGATCTCGACGCCGCCCTGCGGGCGGGGGCCGCGGTCGAACGATTCGGCGGTGGCGACGGCGACCGGGCCGCGGAGATGCGTCGGCTCCAGGCCGCGTGGTCCGCCGGAGAGGCCGCTCGGGCCGAACTCGCGGCCCTCGAGGCCGATCCCGATGCCGACGAGTCGGCGATGGGCCCGGTGCTCGACCGCGTCGCGACCGCCGAGATCGAGGTCGAGGATCTCCGGACCGCGATCCTCGCCAAGACCCTCCGGGAGCAGGAGCTGCTCGAGGTGCTGGCGCTCGACGGGACCCCCACGACCCGTGGCGATGACGGCGAGCTCGATCCCGCTTCGAGCGAGCGGGCCCAGGCGATGGCCAGCCTCCAGTCCGACCTGCCGCACCTGGCGGCCGCCCTCGCGGAGCTGGATGCGACCTACCGCGCCTACGAGGCCAAGCGGACGGGCCTGGACGACCCCGAGGATCTCAAGCGACTGCTCCGGGGTGCCGGCGTCCTCGAGTTCCGGATCGGCGTGCGACCGGCGGCCCAGGACGTGCCGGTCCAGCTCCTGCGCGAGCAGCTGGCCGAGCGGGGCCCCAACAACACCGACTCCGTGGTCGCCCGCTGGTTCCCCATCAACGACCTCGACCAGTGGACCGACGAGGACCCCGAGCAGATCGCCGCCCTTCAGGCGGATCCGGTCGGCTTCTTCCAGAACCGGTACCAGCTCGTCGCGGCGGAGAAGGACGGCCGCTACTTCATCCTGCTCTACACGACGCCGGATCGCTCGCTCACCCATGCCGACGGCGAGAAGTGGGCGATCCGACGAGCGAATCGCACGGTCGACGATCTCGGTCGCCCGGCCGTCTCCTTCGGGCTCGACCAGCCCGGCGGATCGAGGATGCGGAACCTCACGGGCCCGAACGTCAACCAGCCGATGGCGATCGTCCTGGACGGCGAGGTCTACACGGCCCCGAACCTCAACAGCGCGATCGGTTCGAACGGCATCATCCAGGGCAACTTCGGCGAGGCGGAGATCACCTACCTCATCCGCGTGCTCGCGGCCGGCAGCCTCGAGGCCCGGCTGAGCCCGGAGCCGATCTCCTCCAGCATCCTCGGGCCGTCGATCGGCCAGGACAACCTGGTCCGCGGCCTCGAGGCCGTGGCGATCTCGGTCGCCGTGGTGGCCCTGATCATGGTGCTGTACTACTTCGGCGCCGGGCTCGTGGCCGACCTGGCCCTGCTCATCAACGCCGTCATGATCTTCGGGATCATGGCGATGATCGACGGCACCTTCACGCTGCCGGGCCTCGCGGGCATCGCCCTGACGATCGGCATGGCGGTGGATGCCAACGTCCTCATCTTCGAACGGATCAGGGAGGAGCTGGTCAACCACGGGGAGGATCTGCGCACGTCGATCCGGCTCGGGTTCGCCAAGGCCGCGAGCGCCATCCTCGACGGCAACATCACGAACCTGATCGTCTGCTTCATCCTCTACCAGACCGCGGCGACCGAGGTGAAGGGCTTCGCCCTCACGCTCTCGATCGGCGTGCTCGCGACGCTCTTCACGTCGCTGTTCGTCTCCCGCGTCCTCTTCGCCCTCTTCACCGACGTCTTCAAGATCCGGTCGCTGCCGATGCTGCCGACGGCGGTGCCGACCATCCACCGCCTGCTCGAGCCCAAGATCAACTGGATCTCGCTGCGGATCCCGCTGCTGACGATCAGCTTCATCCTGGCCGCGGGTTCACTGACCCTGTTCTTCCAGCGAGGGGCGGACGTCCTCGAGACCGAGTTCCGCGGCGGCGTGAGCGTGGTGATGACCACGCGGGACGCCGGCGAGGGCGAAGCCGCGGGATCCGAAGGGGAGGCCGCGGGCCGACTCCTCGTCTCGCGCGGCGAGATCCAGGAGGAGATCGAGGCGATCGGTCGGGAGAACCAGGACGACCCCGTCCTCGCCGAACTCGCCAACGCCACGGTCCTCACGGTGGGCTCCACCGACGACGAGGGGCGGTCGACCGGCTTCCAGATCAAGGTCGCGAACCCGGCCGGGCTCGATGGCGACGAGAACATCTCGAACACGGTCGTGAAGGCCCTGGTGGATCGTTTCGGCGAGATCCTGGCGGTGACCCGACCGGTCACCTTCGCCGCGGTCGCGGCCGAGGACCACAGCCCCTTCACCTACTCCCTCGAGAAGCCGCTTCTCTCGCAGGCCATCGACCGGGCGTCCGCCACGGTGCCGGTCGGCGAGTTCCGCGGCGGCGTGGCGGTGGTCGTCGAGGATGTCGACCCGCCGATCACCGTCGCCGACTTCGAGCAGCGCCTGGTCCGCATGCGAAACCAGCCCGACTTCGCGGACACGCGAGGTCGGCCGACCGAGATCGTCGGTCTCGTCGACAGTGGCGACATGGAAGGCGACGCCCCGACCTGGACGTCGTTCGCCGTCATGGTCGGGGACGAGGATGCCTCGAGCCTGCTCGTCGATCTCGAGACCTGGGACCGGACCCTCGCGGAGCGGGAGTTCGAGCTCGTCCGGGCGGCCCTCACGCGTGAGGCGAGCCTCGACCAGGTCTCGAGCTTCTCGCCCAAGGTCGCGGAGAACCTCGCGGCCAGCGCGATCGTGGCGGTCATCCTGAGCCTCCTCGGGATGCTGGTCTACATCTGGTTCCGCTTCGGCTCGCTTCGGTACTCGCTGTGTGCGATCGCGGCCCTCGTCTTCAACGTCAGCGTCTGCCTCGGCGCGATCGCGATCAGCGTGATCGTCGGCGAGAAGACGTTCAACGGGGTCCGTCTGCTCGACGAGTTCCGCATCGACCTGAACGTGGTCGCGGGTCTCCTCACCATCGTGGGCTACTCGCTCAACGACACGATCGTCATCCTCGACCGCATCCGCGAGAACCGCGGCAAGCTGAGCTACGCCAGTCGAGAGGTCGTCAACAACTCGATCAACCAGACGTTCAGCCGAACGATCATGACCAGTGGAACCACGATCACCTCGGCGATCATCCTCTACAGCCTCGGCGGGACCGGGATCCGCCCGTTCGCCTTCACCTTCCTCGTGGGCCTGATCGCGGCGACCTTCTCGTCGGTGGCGATCGCGGCCCCCCTCACGTGGTCCCGGGGCGGCGGGCAGCCGACTCCCGAGCCCTTGGACGAGGCGGACGGCGGCGAACCGGCCGGACTTCCGGCGGCCACCACCGGCTGACCGCCCCCCGGCTCCGGGCAGTCTGGAGCCCGTCCCGTTCCCCGGCCGATGTGGGATATCGTGGGGCGGTTCGAGCAGCGACGTGGCTCGGCCTCGGGCGGAGACCCCGTCGACCGGCTCGCAAGACGGTGAATCGCGTCATCCCGGCCTCCAAGGCCGGCCAGGGACAGGGAGCATCGCATGAACAGCGGCGTCCGACTCTCCGTAGCCATCATCGTGATCATCGTGATCGCGCTCGGCGTCTACTACGCAAGCCTGGGAGAGGACGAGGGCGACGGCCTCGCCGTCATCGAACCGTTGCCGGTCGTCGTCGTCGAGGAGCCCGAGCCGACGCCGGAGCCCGAACCGGATCCGATCCCCCTCCCGATCACGGAACCCGTGATCGATCCAGCCTCGGACGTGGCATCGGGCCCGGGTTCCACCCTCGAGGAGGAGCTCCTCGGCGAACCCGGAGGCGACCCCAACGACCTCCCCGGCGATGCCGAGGAGACCACGATGATCGCCGACGCGTCCTCCGAGCCCGGCGATGTCGACGGAAGCGCCGCCGACGAGGTTGCCCCGGTCGCGCCGGGTGACGATGCGGTGACCGACGCCGCCTCGACCGATGTCGAACCGGCCGCCGACGGCATGGAGCCGACGGACGTCGAGCCGCTCGACCCGGCAGGGATGGAGGAACCGACCGCGGATCCTGCGGAAGAGGAGCCGATCGACGCGGTCGAAGCGTCCGATTCGGACACCGAGTCGATCATCGCGGTCGATCGGTCGCAGCCCGGACGACCCACCGATGCGGCCGGCCTCGGTGCCCACCGGCTCGCCCTGGACGGGGAGCTGGCCACGGCGGTCACCGACGCCGCCCGGGATTCCCTCGGAGCCGCGTCCGCGGACGTGGTCCTCCTCCGAACCGATCCCCGGCTTGCCTGGCTCGCGGTGCCCGCGACTCTCGTCGATTCGAAGCTTCTCGAGCAGGCGATCACCGCCCGCGGGACCGACGAGGAGGTCCTCTTCGTGCTCGTCCGGGAGGATCTCGAGGCGACGGTCTCGCTCGACGGACGCGTGGCGACGGCGGAATCGTCGTCGCTTCCCGGATCGGACCTGTCCCGAATCCGGTTCCGGATCGCTCCGGACGCCATCGACGACGTTCGCGTCGAGTCCGGACGGCTGACCGGGTCGCCGGTCGCGTGGGTGCTCGGCGGCGAGTTGATCGCCCTTTCGAAGCCGCAGATCGCGATCAGCCAGCGTGGCCTGGTTCCCACCGAGGTTCCGCGGGCCAAGGCGACGAGCTGGTCCGAGCGGATCACGACGGTCGGGCAGCCTCGTGGATCCTCGGCCTCGGAGGCTCCGGCCGTCGAGCCGGGAGCGTCAGCCACGGCCGGCCGAGCGGGACGTCCCGCCCGGGCAGGCGAACTCCCCGAGGACGCCTACACGACCTACGTCGTCCAGCCCGGGGACACGCCGAGCTCGATCGCCCTGGCGTGGTTCGGCGCGGACGACAAGGTGTCGCTCCTCCTGACCGCCAACCCACTCGTGGACCCGAACCGGATGATGCCGGGCACGGAGATCCGGCTGCCACCCAAGGATCTCGAACTCCGGACGATCATCGATGCCCGGCAGGGAACCGAGCCGGTCATTCATCGCGTCCAGTCCGGGGAGACGCTGTCGGCCATCGCCCTGGCCGCCTACGGGAACGCCGCCCTCTGGCCCCGCATCCTCGAAGCCAACCGGGACAAGCTGACCGAACCGAACCAGCTTCGCGTCGGCATGGAGCTGCTGATCCCTTGACCGACCACACCCCCGAGGAAGCCGAGGTCGATCCCGCCAGCATCGGCACCGAGCTCGACGCGCTCGCCCGCGAGGTTCGCGAGTCCAAGGACCGCGAGAAGCTCGAGGCGCTCTGGCGCGGGACCATGAACCTCGAACGGTGGTACTTCGCCGGGGTGGGCCAGTTCCCGAACATGCGGCCCTTCTCGGGCATCATCGACGACGAACCGTACGTGATGGCCTTCACGACCCGGGCACGGCCCGAGAAGTACGCCCACCTCCAGAACCTCGTCCCGGAGGGCGGCACGGCCTCGGTGATGTCGGGCCCCGTGCCCGAAGCGGCCCGACTCGGCGTCGGCCAGCACGTGCTCGGTGCGAAGTGGG
>JAYZBK010000060.1:0-2109 GCA_036339295.1 Planctomycetota bacterium | reverse complement strand
GAAGTGGCTGGAGGACTTCCTCGACGCGTGCGAGCAGGTCTGCGAGGCCTGACCCGCCGCCGGGACCCGTTGCCGGGACCCGCACCGGGAACCGATTCTCAGAGGGAGGCGAGCCGGCGGCTCGTCTCCTCACGCCGCAGGGCGTCGAGCAGCGGCCGCATGCCGCCCTGCATCAACGTCCCGAGATTGACGCTCTCGCCGATCCGGTGGTCGACCGCGACGTTCTCCTTCCAGCGGTAGGTGCGGATCTTCTCCGCCCGGTTGCCGGAACCGATCATCGAGTTCCGCTCGGCCACGCGGGCCGCGTCGCGTTCGGCCTTCTGTCGTTCGTAGAGCCTCGCCCGCAGGAGGGCCCACGCCTTCTCGCGGTTCTGCGTCTGGCTCTTGGTCTCCTGCATCCTCACCTCGACGCCGGTGGGCTCGTGGATGAGGTGGACCGCGGTCGCGACCTTGTTGACGTTCTGGCCGCCGGGCCCCTGCGCGGTGGTGATCGACTCCTTGACGTCGGCGGGGGCGAGGTCGACCTCGACCTCCTCGGGCTCGGCGAGGACGGCGACCGTGGCGGTCGAGGTGTGGACGCGGCCCTGGGTCTCGGTGGCGGGGACCCGCTTCACCTGGTGGGTGCCGGCCTCGAAGGCGAGGTCGGCCCAGACCCCGTCGCCGGAGACCTGGGCGATCGCGGCCTTCACGCCGCCCGCGTCGCCGGGGGAGAGCTCGAGAAGCTCGAACGACCACCCCTGGTCGGCGGCGAGCCGCTGGTACATCTCGAGGAGGTCGCCCGCCCAGAGTCCGGCCTCGTCGCCGCCGACCCCGGCCCGGATCTCGAGGATCACCGATCCGATCGCGTCGTCGTCGGCGTTCACGAGGCGGGACTGGATCGACTCGACCAGCTCGACCTGGACCGCCTCGAGCCGGGGGATCTCCTCGCGGCCCATCGCGACGAGATCCGCGTCGTCGCCGGCGTCGATCGTCGCTCGCCAGTCCGCGACCTCGACCGTGGCGGCCTCGAAGGTCCGGAGGCCCTCGACGAGCGGCTCGAGGGCCTTCCGCCGGGCCGAGAGCCGGGCGACCGCCCGATGGTCGGACAGCGTCCCGGGATCGACCAGCTGCCGTTCGATGTCCTCGAACTGGGCCTGGAACTCCTCGAGCTTGCGGCGGAGGTTGTCGGGGATCTCGATGGGCATGGGCAAGCGTCGGCGGTGGGACGGTTGGCGGGATCGGGCGAAATGAAAGACCCGCGTCGATGAACGACGCGGGCCTGGCGTTTCATGGGGGAGCCGTCGAGGTCGCGGCCGGGGCGACCGAGGCCCCCGTGGGCTACTTCTTGCCCTTCTTCTTGTCGAAGTAGTTCCCCGCGAACTTGCGCTGGAACTTCTCGACGCGGCCGGCGGTGTCGACGAACGCGCTCTTGCCGGTGAAGAAGGGGTGCGAGCCGGACCAGACTTCGACCGACATCTCGGGCACGGTCGCGCCGACGGTCATGACGACCTCGCCGCGGAAGTACACCTTGCACTCGGGGTAGTACTCGGGATGGATCTCGGGCTTCACGGTTGGGCTCTCGTTGGCTGGCTGATCGGTCGCCGGCGGGCCTCCACGACCCGGCACGGCAGATCGAAGAGTGTAGCGGAAGCCGGCGGGAGGGCAAGCCACGGTCGGCCCACGGGGCGGCCCGGGCTCGGAAAGAGCGGCTGCGGACCCGGAATCCGGTTTCCGGACTCAAGCCCGGGCTTGACCCGACCGATATGGCGGGTACGCTGTCGCGTCCATTCCTCCGTAGCTCAATGGTAGAGCGAGCGGCTGTTAACCGCTAGGTTGCTGGTTCGAGTCCAGCCGGGGGAGCTTCACTCCAGACCGCGTCCAGGGCCCTGCCCGGACGCGGTCTTTTCATGGGCGGGGCGGTCGGTCGCAGGGGCCCCGGGCGGCGAACGTCCCGAGAGTCACGATTCGGATCACGGACACATCCCCCAGGCGGCGAGCAGGATGCCGAGGTCCCCGGCCCGGACCTGGCCGTCGCCGTCGAGGTCGCCGATGCAGATTCCGAGGCTGGCCTGCACCGCGAGGTAGTCCTCCTCGTCGAAGACGCCGTCGCAGTTGAAGTCGCCTCGGATG
>JAYZBK010000059.1:0-36288 GCA_036339295.1 Planctomycetota bacterium | reverse complement strand
CCGTCCTGCGTCGGCTGCGTCGCGGTGACCGCGTGCACCGTGGTCATGAGCCCCTCCTCGATCCCGAACTCGTCGTTGAGGACCTTGGTGATCGGGGCGAGGCAGTTGGTGGTGCAGCTGGCGTTCGACACGACGGTGTCGCTCGCGGGATCGTACTGGTCGTGGTTGACGCCGAAGACCATCGTCTTCACGGAGTCGGGCGACTTGGTCGGGGCGGAGATCACGACCCGCTTGCAGCCGGCGGCGATGTGCTTGCCGGCGTCGTCGGCGGTGGTGAAGAGGCCGGTCGACTCGAGCACGTAGTCGACGCCCAGCTTGCCCCAGGGGAGCGCCGCGGGGTCGCGTTCGGCCGAGCAGAGCGTGGTCTGGCCGTGGCACTCGAAGCCGTCGGCGTTCGCCGTGGCCGGATGCTCGAACCGACCGTGCATCGAGTCGTGGTTGAGGAGGTACGCGAGGTTGTCGCTCGGGACGAGGTCGTTGACCCCGACGAATTCGAAGCCGCCGCGGCGAATGCCCGCCCGGTAGACCAGTCGTCCGATGCGTCCGAAACCGTTGATACCGACCCGAATGGCCATCGTCGTGTTCCTCGTTCCGAGTGATCCTCTCGTCGCCCGGGGGCTCCACGAGCCTCCTGCGCAGCGACAAGACCGGACAGGATAGCGACGCCGCCGACCCCCTGCCGCCCGTGGGAATCAGCTCTTTCCAGCACTCCGGAGCACGAGGTCGTAGATGGGCGGGAGGAACTCGAAGAACCCGTTGGCGAACCGGCCGGCCGCCGTCGTCCAGACCTCGGCCCGGGGCCGCCGGAGGCACTTGACCACGGCCCGGGCGACCCGTTCCGGCGGCTGGATGAACATCCTGGGGGCGTGCAGCGGCGTCCCGTCCTCCCGCCTCGCCGGGCCGTGTCCCTCCCCGCTCGCCCGATCGGCGACGTCGAAGAACTCGGTCCGCGTGGTGACCGGGTGCACCGACGAGACCGCGATCCCGCTGCCCTTCAGCTCGGCTCGCATGGAACGACAGAGGTGCGTGAGGGCGGCCTTGGTCGAGGAGTAGAGGCCGTAGCGCGGGAGCGTGAACTTCCCGAGGATGCTCGAGCAGCCGACGAGGTGGCCGGGACGCCCCTCCTCCAGCATCGTCCGACCGCCGGCCCGAAGCAGATCCAGCGCAGCGAACACGTTCACCTCGTCGACGCGACGCACGTCGTCCTCGTTCGTCTCGAGCAGCGGCTTCTCCAGCCCGTAGCCCGCGTTGGCGAAGATGGCGTCGGTGCCGTCCCACGTCGTCCTCATGGCCTCGAGCATCGCCTCGCTCGCCCCGTCCTCGGAGACGTCGCCGACGAACGACTCCGCGCGACCACCGGCCGCGCGGATCCGATCCACCACCGCCCCGAGGGGTTCCGGTCGCCGCCCCGTCACCATGACGCGCATGCCGGCCGCGGCCGCGGCCTCGGCGGTCGCGGCGCCGATGCCCGTCCCGCCACCGGTGACCAGCAGCGTCCTGTCCCGCAGGTCCGGTCCGATGCCGTCCTTCCCCAACAACGTTCCTCCTCGACGTGGACATGGATCTCGATGGTCGCCTCGAGGCGCCCGCCGGCCGGAACGACCGCCGCCGAGCCGTCGGTCAACGCCGCGGTCGGAGCGAGCATCGGCTCGAAGCAGACGTAGTCGGAACCGGCCGGGGCATAGACCTGCAACCACGACCAGTGCTCGTCCGCCCGGAGCGTCACCTCGTCGTCGCCGCACCGCACGCTCGCGGACCAGCCGCGACCGACCGGGCGATGAAGATCGTCGAAGGTCCGGTCGCCGAGCGGGCCGTCGATCGACGACGGCGGGGCCAGCCGCGGCTGGCCATCGGGATCGAGGACCGGAAGCCCGGAGCCATCGAGTTCGGCCCGCCGCATCTCCGGCCCCCGGACCTCGATCGCGGCCCGATCGACCCCCGCCGCGGGGCGGAGGTACGGGTGCCAGCCGGTCCCGAGCGGGACGTCGATCCCGCCGGCCTCGACGATCGTCGTGCACCGGGCGGTCACGCCCTCCCCCTGGCCGATCTCCCAGCGGATCGCCAGGTCGTGGGGGAAGGGATGCGCCTCGAATCCCGGGGTCTCGTCGGTCCAGCCGAGCCGGCCCTCGACCACGCCCCCCCGCTCGCCCGCCGTGGTCTCGACCCGCCAGCCGCCGTGCCGGAGGAGGAGCCCGTGCATCGGGAGCCCCGCGCCGTCCCGCTTGAGCCCGTCGAACCCACCGAGGTCGACCTCGATCCCCTCGAATCCGTACCGATCCCCGCGGAGTCGATTCGCCCAGGGATGCAGGAGCGGCACGCCGCCGGTGCGGGCGGTCGCCATGAAGGACCCCAGCGGCTCGGGCATCCGAAGCCGCTCGACGCCGGCGACCGCGAGCGAGACGAGGTTCATGCCCGCCTCCGGGACGACCGTCGCCTGCACGTCGGCTCCCTCGAGGATCCAACGTTCGGGGAGGTCCCCGTCGGCCGGGCATCGATCGAATCGCACCGATACGCTCCACGTGTCGAAAGCCGATCCGAACCCGTGCGGAATGCGACGAGTGGTCAACCTTCCCGACGAATGGTACGAGGACATCGAGCCGGGCGTGAGACGCCTGCACCCCCCCGGCGTGGACTTCAGCTGGCACGACGTCGTGCTGGCGGAGTGCTCCATCGACGCGGCCACCCGCTACCTCGTCGGCCTGGACCTGCCGCCGGAGATCGTCGAGGCCGCGGTCGAGGCGAGAGGCGAGAGCATCCGGGTCCGCCAGCTCGGGACCGGCCTGCTCCGGCTCGAGATCCCGGCGGAGGTGCTCGTCGACTCGGATCGCGACTACCTGCTCTCGATCATCCACGTCGGCGACCGACTCGTCACGGTGCGACGCCACCGGATCGGCATCGTCGAGGACGCCTGCGGCGGGATCGCCGAGTGGACCGAGGGCGCGGTGAACATCCTCGCGGCGATGGCCGAGCTCGGCGACGAGTTCCTCGACCGGCTCGCCCCCTCCCTTCGACGGACCGCGGAGGAACTCGACGACGCCGAGTCGGAGCTCGAGGACAGCCGCGCGGCTCGGATCGACCGCATCGCCCACGTCCGGCGCCTGCTGCTCGGTCTCGACCGACACCTCGACCCGCTCCAGAGCGCGATCCAGCGATCGCTCCTCGACCAGAGCACCCGTCACGACGGACCCGACCTGGAGTCCCTTCGAGGGCTCCAGGAACGGGCGAACTGGTTCGAGCACCGCATCCACGGGCAGCTCGATCGGGTGCGGGTCATCTCCGACCGCGAGCACGTCCAGGCGATGGACGACCTCTCGAACTCGATGTACCGACTCAGCTGGATCGCGACGATCTTCCTGCCGCTCACGTTCGTGACCGGCCTGCTCGGGATCAACGTGGGCGGCATCCCCTTCGCCCGCAGTGCGGTCGGCTTCTGGGCCGTCTGCGGGATCCTGGTGCTCATCGCGGTCGGGACCGCGGTCGGCCTGACCATCGTGGTCCGGTCGGGACGACGACGAGCCGCGGGCATCGAGTCCCGCCGAGAGGAGCGACGATCATGAGTCGATGGACCCCCGCACCCCGCACGCTCGTGGGCATGGTCCACCTCGGGGCCCTCCCGGGCACGCCGCGGAACGAGGCGACCGTCGCGACGATCGTCGAGACGGCGGTGAGCGAGGCGGCGATGCTGGTCGACGCCGGGTTCGATGCGATCCTCGTCGAGAACATGCACGACCTCCCCTACCTTCGACGCACGGTCGGCTCGGAGATCGTCGCGGCGATGACGATCGCCACGGGGGCCATCGTCGACGCCGTCGGTGCGGTCCCGGTCGGCGTCCAGGTGCTCGCCGGCGCGAATCGCGAGGCGTTGTCGATCGCCCACGCGGCCGGCGCCCGCTTCATCCGGGCCGAAGGCTTCGCCTACGCCGCGGTCGCGGACGAGGGGCTGCTCGACGAGGCCGATGCGGGCCCGCTCCTTCGCCACCGCCGGAACATCGGTGCCGAGGCCGTCTCGATCTGGTCCGACGTCCAGAAGAAGCACTCCGCCCACGTGCTCACCGGCGACCTGACGCTCGCCGACCTGATCGCCGGCCACGAGTTCATGGGGGCCGACGCGGCGATCGTCACGGGGAACCACACCGGCCAGGCCGTCTCCGTCCACGACCTCGCCGTCGCCCGGCAGGCCGGATCGATGCCGATCGTGGTCGGCAGCGGTGCCTCGCCGGAGTCGCTGCCCGAGCTTCTCGAGCACGCCACCGCGGTCATCGTGGGAAGTGCCCTCAAGAAGGACGGGTTCTGGGCGAATCCCGTGGATCCGGATCGGGCCGCCGCGTTCGTCGCCGCTCGCGGTCGATAGCATGGGCCGCCCGTCGGAACGCCGACGGAGCCGTCCCCGCGATTCGAGGATCCCGGAACCATGCCGACCGCCGCCGCCATCTCCATCGGGAATTCGTCCGTCTCCGCCGCGCGCCTCGAGGACGGCGCGATCTCGGAGTCGGTCGACTTCGGCCTCGATCGATCCTCCGAACTCGTCAAGGCGATCGAGCCGTGGTTCGAGGGCATGGAGCGGGATGAACGCTCGACGCTCCTCGCCTCGGTCAACCGTCCGGTCGAGGAGAAGGTGGAGTCCGCCCTGCGCGATCGCATCGGCGGCGTCGTCGTCCGGATGGAGGACGACCTCGCGGCACCGATCGGCCGGGGCCTCGACCCGGAGTCCGTCGTCGGGGTCGATCGACTCCTCGCCGCCGCCGCCGCGTGGGACGAACTGAAGCAGGCCTGCATCGTCATCGACGCGGGGACCGCGGTCACCGTGGACTTCGTCGACGGGGAGGGCGTCTTCCAGGGTGGTGCGATCCTTCCCGGGATCGCCGCGATGATGAAGACGATGGCCGTCTCCACGGACCTGCTGCCCGACGAGCGATTCGAGCCGCCGACCGGCGAACCCTGGGGCCGGAACACGATCGCGGCCATGCACCGCGGCGTCCACGCCGCGGTCACCGGGGCGACGTGGAAGCTGGTCGAGCGGTACGCCCTGCACTACGGCGGCTTCCCGCTGGTCGTCGCCACGGGCGGGGACGCCGCGACCCTCTTCGAGGACGACGAACTGGTGAGCCGCGTCGTCCCCGACCTCGTCCTCCGCGGCATGGCCGTGGCATGGCGGACCGCGACGGGATCGCCCGAGGACGCCGAGGCGTGACCTCGTCCGGGCCTCGAGCCTGGCTCGCGACGCCGCCCGGCCGCGCGGGCATCGCCATCATCGAACTCGCCGGCCCTGCCACCGACCTCGACCGGATCCTGCTGGCGGTCGCCCCCGCCGTTCCGGTCGGGACGGGCGAGGCCGCGGTCCGGCGCCTCGCCGGCATCGACGACGGTCTCGTCGCCCGGCTTGCGACGGGCCACGCCCAGCTGATGCCCCACGGGGGCCCCGCCATCGTGCGTCGGATCGCCGCCACGCTGGAGACCCACGGCGTGTCGTGGCTGGATGCGCTGCCGACCGAGCCGCGGATCGAGGCTCGGTCGTCGATCGACTCGCTCGCCCTCGATCGGATCGCCGAGTCGACGAGCCCCCTGGCGGTCGAGGTCCTCCTGCGCCAGGTCGCCGCCTGGTCCCGCGACCGTGGACCGCTCGACGAGGAGGAGCTCGAGCGAAGCCGACGACTCGATCGACTGGTCGCCCCCGCGACGATCGCGTGCGTCGGTGCTCCGAATGCCGGCAAGAGCTCGCTGCTGAACGCCCTGGTCGAACGCGACGCCGCCATCGTCTCCGAGGTGGCCGGGACGACTCGGGACCGGGTGGCCCGGCGGATCGACCTCTCCGGCGTCGTCGTGGAGTGGATCGACACCCCCGGCATCCGGGCGTCCGACGACCCGATCGAGCGAGCGGCGATCGAGGCGAGCCTCGACGTGATCGCCGGGGCGACCCTCGTCGTCCACCTTCGCTCCCCCGACACGGAGGACGCGGGACTCCCCCCCGGCATCCGGCCGGTCGAGGGGGTGCTGGCGGTTCGATCGAAGTCGGACCTCGACGGCCGGGACGGGGACGACGCGGGCGCGATCCACGTGAGCGTGGTGACCGGCGAGGGGCTGGCCGACCTCGCGAAGGAGATCCGCCGGCGGATCGTCCGGCCCGAGGACGTCCGCTTCGAACGACGATGGGCCTTCGACCCCCGGCTCGGGGCGGGCGAGGATCCCCTCGCGAACGACTAGAGGCCGACGGTCGCGAAGCCCGCGTCCACGTACAGGCACTGGCCGGTCATGCCGCTCGACAGGTCGCTGAGGAGGAAGGCGGCGCAGTCGCCGACCTCCTTGCCGTCGATGTTCCGCTTGAGCGGCGCCTTCTGCTCGACCCAGTCGAGGATGTCGCCGAAGCCGCCGACGGCCATGGCGCTCATGGTGCGGAGCGGACCGCCGGAGATGCAGTTGGCGCGGATGCCCTTCTCGCCGAGCTCGAGCGCGAGGTACCGCGTGGTCGCCTCGAGCGCGGCCTTCGCGACGCCCATGACGTTGTAGCCGGGCACGGCCTTCTCGGCCCCGTAGTAGGAGAGGGCGATCATCGATCCGCCTTCCTTCATGAGCGGGGCGGCATGGTTGGCCATCGCGGCGTAGGTGTAGGCCGAGATGTCCATCGCCTGCGTGAAGACCTCGCGGGGCGTCGCGACGAAGCGACCGGGCTGGAGCCAGTCCTTGTCGGCGAACGCGATCGAGTGGACGAGGAAGTCGAGCTGCCCGAACTCGTCACCGATCTGCTTGAACACGCCTTCGATGTCCTCGTCGCTCGCGGCGTCGAGGGGCTTCAACCAGGGATCCGTCACCCCAAGGGCCTCGATCGATCGCCGCACGCGGCGTTCCATCTTGTCTCCGGGAAGGTGGGTGAAGAGGCACTCCGCCCCCTCGCGAAGGAGGCTCTCGGCGATCGAGTAGGCGTACGACCGCTCGTTGGCGATTCCGACGATCAGTCCCCGCTTGCCTTCCATGAATCCCATGCCAGGTCTCCGCGCTGCCCGGCGAGGGCCTCGGAGGCGGAACCCCCGCATCGACGAGTCGCCGGACCCGGCACGGTAGCCGCCCTCGCTCGATGCTGCCCGGGGACGGCTCACGCCGGACCGGCAGCCGCTACACTCTTCGGCCCGGCCCGGCCCGGCCGGGAACGAGCGCGCGTAGCTCAATTGGATAGAGCATCGGTCTTCGGAACCGAGGGTTGGGGGTTCGAGTCCCTCCGCGCGTGCCTGATCGAAACCGCCCCGGTCGCATCTCGACCGGGGCGGTCTTCTTCGATCGGCTTCCCGCCCGGGATCGAGGTGGGCCGTGCCGCGACCTCGCCTCAGGGCCCCGTCCCCAGCAGCGTCTCGACCGGCCCCCCGTTCATCGTGGCGACGAGATCGAGGTCGCCGTCGCCGTCGACGTCGATCGATTCGAGCCCCGTGGCGTCGCCCCGGAGCACGACGCCGCTCTCCCGCGGGTGGACCGCTTCGAAGTCGCCGTCGCCGGCCCCGCGGAGGAACTGTCCGACGCCGCCCCGCCAGAGGCCGGTCTCCGGCTCGCGGTGGTCGTGGTTCTGGGCGAGGACGATGTCGATGGTGCCATCACCGTCGAAGTCGGCGATCGCCGCGTCGTAGCACGGGGCGATCTGGGCGACGCGGGGGAACGGGCGGAACTCGAATCGCGGCGTCCCGGGCTCGGACAGGTTGATCCAGACGCCCGACTGCAACTCGTTCGCCTCGAACCGCGCGGCGCTCGCCAGCTTCGACTCGCCGTAGATCCCGCCGAGATCGGCCGATGCGAACTCGCGGAACGTCCCGAACTCCTGGCGGATGAACGGCATCGCGCCGGAGCTGCAGCTCCGCCCGCGGACCGGGAGCATCTTGTCGTCCGACTTGCACTTCGCCTCGATCAGGTCGGGGCGACCGCTTCCATCCATGTCGCCGAAGTAGAGGACCGCCGGCCGCGCGTCGGAGGGCGTGCCGTACTTGGTGTTGAGTCCCGCGTTCAGTCCCACGAGATCGAGATCGCCGTCGCCGTCCACGTCCTCGACCTCGAGGCCGTACCACCAGCCGCGATGTCCGGCGAGCCCCGCGGCCTCGGTCGTGTCGACCAGCCGCCCCCCGTCGTTTCGAAGCACCGAGATCGGTCCCCACTCGCAGGCGACGACCAGGTCGGTGGAATCGTCGTCGTCGACGTCGTGCCAGGCCGCGCCGGTGACCAGCCCGATGTTCGAGAGGGCGGGCGCGAGCTCCGCGGTGACGTCGGTGAACCGCAACCCCTCCGGCGTGGACTCGTTGCGAAGCAGGTGGCTGGCCGGGGCCTCCGGGTAGCGACCCGGGATCGATCGGCTCCCGATGAAGAGGTCGAGATCGCCGTCGGCGTCGAAGTCGGCCGCCGCGGCGGCGTGGCTGTTCAGGGCGAGCCCGCCGAGGACGCCGGGCGGCGCCTTCTCGAACACCGGGCCGCCCTCCCCCGTGCCGCGATGGAGGTAGAGCCGGTTCCGCAGCCGGCGATCGCGTTCGAAGAACTCCGAGCTGCCGCTCAGGACGAGGAGATCGAGTCGCCCGTCGCCGTCGGCGTCGAACCAGAGGGCGTCGGAGTCCTCGCTGCCCCGATCCGCGGCCAGCGCCGGAACCTCGGCCCGCTCGAAGCGACCGTCGCCCCTCGCCATCCAGAGCTCCCCCGCCTGGTCGCGGGCGCCTCCCATGAAGACGTCCGTTCGACCGTCACCGTCGACGTCCGCCCAGGCCATGCAGGGCCCGAAGGCGGAGAGCTTGCCCGGAAGCAGCGGCTGGATGCGGTAGTCGTCGTACGGCTTCTCGACGTGCACGAATCCCGGGCCGATCCCGGGGGCCGCGGCCGCGAACATCGTGTCCATCGGCTCCTCGGGCCCGTCGGCCACCTCGGGTTCCTCGATCACGAGGAGCTCGCCGGCCGGACTCGGGCCGAGCCGCTGGACGCGGTTGCCCGGCCAGGTCACGACGATCGACTCGACCGTCTCGTCGTCCCCGAGGCCGAAGTGGAGATCCGGGTCGTCGGTCGACGCCCAGCCTCGCCACGGGCTCGCCGATCGCACCAGGGTGCCGTGCGACTTCGTCTCGACCTCGACGGTGGCGCCGGCCCCGCCGGTGTTCCCGTCGCGGCCCCGCAGGCGGACCTTGAGCCAGTTGCCCTCGGCCCCGTTCCGGTAGAGCGAGACGGGTTCGTTCAGGTTCGCGACGACGAGATCGAGGTCGCCGTCGAGATCGATGTCCCCGTACGCCGCCGCGTAGCTCATGCCGTACTTGTCGAGTCCCCACTCGGCGCCGACGTCGGAGAACCGGAGATCGCCGTCGTTCCGCATCGCGAGATTCCGCTCGAGCAGCGGCGGATCGTCGCGGAAGTGGTCCCACTGCGTCCGTCCGTACCGCTGGCGTCCCGAGAACGGACGATCCGAATCGGTGTAGTTGCGGCTCATCCCGTTGGTGAGGAGGACGTCCGGCCGACCGTCGAGATCGAAGTCGCCGAGCTTCACCGCCCACGTCCAGTCCGAACTGCTGAGACCCGCGAGGAAGGCGGCCTCGCGGTAGCTGCCCAGTCCGGTGTCGAGGTAGACCATGTTCCGCATCGCCTGCCGCGGCCAGGCGGTCTCGAGGATCCGGCGCTGCCGCCCCCCCATCTCGCCCATGTTGACCTTCGCCTTGAAGTGGGTCGTGGCGGACATGTCGGCCACCATCAGGTCGAGAAGGCCGTCGCCGTCGAGATCCGCGACGTCGGTGCCCATGCTCGACCATGTCGTGTACGGGAGGACGTCGGCGATCACGTCGACGAAACGGACCACGCCGTCCTCGCCCGGGCCGAGGTTCCGGTAGAAGCGATCGGGATCCTCGAAGTCGTTGGCGACGTGCAGGTCGACGAGACCGTCGCGATCCACGTCGATCCAGGTGACCGCGAGGGCATGCCCCGCCCCGTCGATCCCCGACGCCTCGGTCGCGTCCACGAAGCGCGGCCGCCCGTCGGGACCCGGGCCGGTGTTGATCATCAGGAAGTCGTCGCGACCGTAGCTGTCGGCCTCGAAGTTCCCTTCGGGCGTCCGCCAGGCCCGGAAGTACCGCTCGTACTGCGGGAACATGACGACGGTCTGGGTCTCGGGATCGAATCGCCCGGGGGCCTCGGTCGGAAGGCCGTTCGGCGGCACGTACCGGTTGCAGGCGATGTAGGCGTCGAGATCCCCGTCGTTGTCGACGTCGGCGAAGCTCGAGACGATCGAGGCGTCGCGGATGTCGAGACCGTGGAGGGCGGCCTCCTCGGCGAACGCGGGTGCCCCGGGCGTCGACTCGTTGATGAAGAGCTGGTTCGGGGCGTCGTAGTTGCACACGTGGATGTCGAGATCGCCGTCCCCGTCGATGTCGACGAGCGAGGCCCCGGTGCCCCAGGCGTCCCCGCCGTCCACCATGCCGTCCGGGAGACGCTCGAACCGCATCTCGCCCGGTTCGCCGACCTGCAGGTACAGGCCGTTGGCCACGGGGCCGCCCACGCAGAAGACGTCCGGACGACCGTCGCCGTCGAGATCGCCGATGTTCACCCCGCCGCATGCATAGCCGAACGGGTAGAGGAAGTTCCGCGGGTCGTCGGGCAGCAGCGGGTTGACGAAGTCGAGCCCCGACTCGGACGGGCGCACCTCGTCGAAGAGCGTCTCCCCGACGAAGATGACGGGCGGATCGGCCGCATGGACGGACGACCCGATTCCCAGGCCGAGGATGGAGGAGGCGATCGCGATCTGCGCCGGATGATTCATGCCGGATTCCTGGAGGAGGCGGTACCCCGGATGAATCGCCGGTGGGGGGCGGGGGCCGACCGCACCGGGCGGGTGGATCCTGGTCGGAGACCTCCGATCCCGGTCGGGATCAGGGCTCGCAGTTGGTGTTGGCGAGGGACGCGCAGAAGTCGTCCCAGATCACCTCGCAGCACACCGGGTCGATGGCGCAGACCGTCGCCTCGCACGGCTGGCAGCCGCAGCCCGCCGAGTCGCCGGGCTCGCCGCAATCGCCGATGCCCCCGTCGCAGAGGTCGCCCTCGCACGACGGATCGCCCGGGATGATCGTGATCCGGGCCCCGGCGAGGTTGCCCTCCCCGACGCCGTCCCGGCCGGTGAAGGTGCCCGAGTAGGTCGCCGCACCGGTGACGCCGCCGCCGGAGACGTCGGTGAACTCGCCTCCGATCTCGGGGACCGCATCGACCAGGGTGGTGGCCCCCTCGAAGGTCACGAGGGCGGCTTCACCGCCCCGGCGATCGAGGAACTCGAGGATCACGGTCGCGCACGGGCTCACGCCGGAGAGCGTGAACGACACGGGATCGTCGGCCCCGTTCGCGAAGGAGAAGAAGTGGTCGCCCGTGAGGGCCTGCGTCGAGTCGGGACCGACGCCGTCGGTGTTGTTCCAGCCGCCCACGTTGGTGAACCGGAAGAACACGCCGTCACCGAGGTCGAGCTCCGGGTTCTCGACGGTGCCGCAGTCGAGGAGCTGCATCCCGACGAAGCCGTCGATGCCGTCGAACGCCCCGGCGAACACCGGGCTCTCGCCGCAGGACGGAGCGGGTGCCATGCCGAAGTCGACCGCCGCGACCATGACGTCCGTGGTGCCGTCGCAGTCGTTGCACTCCTCGATCGCGAGGGCGGCGCAGTCGGCGTCCCAGAGGACGTCGCAGCAGTCGGGAAGCGTGAGGCAGACCACGTACGAGCAGGTCAGGTCCTCGCAGTCCGGAAGCTTGCCGGGCTCGCAGCACGAGCCCGGGGCCGGCTGCTCGCAACTCAGCTTCCGGCAGCTGGTGCCGTCCCCGAGGTACTCGCCGCCGAGGGCGTCGCAGACCGCCTCGCCGACCGTCCAGCAGCTCTCGCCGAGGCAGCACGCCCCGCCGACCTGCCCGCCGGACCTGATCACCGTGATCCGCGCCCCGGCGAGGTTGCCCTCGCCGACGCCGGCGGCGTTGGTGAACGAGCCCGAGTAGGTGGACTGCCCGGTCACGCCCCCCTGCGAGACGTCGGTGAATCGCCCCTCGGCCTCGCGGTCGACCAGCGTCGTCACGCCTTCGAAGGTGACCAGGGCCGTCTCGGCCCCCCGGCGATCGACGAACTCGAGCACGAGCACGTCGCTCGGATCGGCACCCGAGACCGAGAACGCGACGGGATCGTCGGCCCCGAGCGCGGAGGAGAAGAAGTGGTCGCCGGTCAGTGCCGGGACCTCGTTCGCGGGGAAGCCGTCGGTGTTGTTCCAGCCGCTCGCGTTCACGAACTGGAGCACGAGGCCGTCGCCGACGTCGAGCGTCGGGCTCTCGATCGCGCCGCAGTCCGTGAGCTCCATGCCCACGAAGCCGGTGGTTCCGTCGAAGGTGCCGGTGAAGACCGGACTCGGGCCGCAGGACGGAGCGGGTGCCATGCCGAAGTCGATCGCGAATCGATTGAAGTCGGTGGTCCCGTCGCAGTCGTTGCAGAGATCGATCGCGAGCGTGGCGCAGTCGGCGTCCCAGAGGACGTCGCAGCAGTCGGGCAGGGCCACGCAGACCGCGTTCGCGCAGGAGGCGTCGATGCAACCGGGCACCTGGCCGGGCTCGCAGCAGATCCCCTTGGACGGCGGCTCGCACGTGACGTCGTCGCAGCTGGTGCCATCGCCGGCGTAGAGGCCACCGAGGGCCGCGCAGTCGGCCTCGCCGATCGTCCAGCAGTCCTCGCCGAGGCAGCACGCCCCGACCGGACCACCACCGCCCGGGCAGTCGCCCCAGGCCGCGAGGAACGCACCGAGATCCGCGCCGCCGACCGTGCCGTCCCCGTCGAGGTCCTGGGGACAGCCCTTGCAGGGGCCCCAGACCGCGAGCAGGTCGCCGAAGTCGGCGCCGTTCACCGTGCCGTCGCCGTTGAAGTCGCCGGGGCAGGGTCCCCCGCCGCCGTCGTTCCGGATGATCGTGATCCGAGCCCCCGCCAGGTTGCCCTCGCCCGATCCGTCGGGACCGGTGAAGGACCCGCCGTAGCCGGAGGCTCCCGTGACGCCGCCACCGGAGACGTCGGTGAACTCGCCCTCGGCGTCGCTGCTGACCAGGGTCTCGATCCCCTCGAAGGTCACGAGGGCGGTCTCGCCGCCCCGGCGATCGACGAACTCGAGGATCACGATGTCCGTCGGGTCGAGCCCTTCCACGGAGAAGGCGACCGGACCGCTCCCCTCCCAGTTGGAGAAGAAGTGATCGCCGGTCAGGGCCTGGACCGCATCGGGCCCCACGCCGTCGGTGTTGTTCCAGCCCGTGACGTCGGTGAAGCCGAAGGTGGCTCCGTTCCCGAGGTCGATCGTGGGGCTCTCGACCGACCCGCACGCGGAGACGGTCATCGGCACGAAGTCGCTCGAGCCGTCGAACGAACCGGCGTAGAGCGGGCTGGCCCCGCAGTTCTCCGCCGGTGTCATGCCGAAGTCGATCGCCACGACCTCGACCTCGGCCACGGCCGTCGCGGCCATCGAACCGAGGATGGCGACGCCGGCGGCAAGGTTCTTCCACTGAATCGGACGCATCTGGAATCTCTCCTCGAGAAGCTGGACGTTCTCACGCCGAGGGGCGATCGAGCCCCTCGGTTCGAAGCGAGCCCGCACCCCGTCGGGCACGGTCTCGGAAGCCGGCAGGGGCGGCGGACCGCCCCTGCCGGATCATGGTCGTCACGTGGACCGACTCAGGGGCAGGCGCCCCAGAGCGAGACGAAGAGACCGACATCGGCCCCGTCGACCTGGCCATCGCCGTTCAGGTCCTCCGCACAGTCGGCGCAGGATCCCCAGGCGGCGACCAGCGAACCGATGTCCGCTCCGTCGACCTGCCCGTCACCGTTGAAGTCGCCGGGGCACGAGCCCCCGCAGTCCTCGCCGGGGATGATCACGACCTTGACCGCGGAGAGGTTGCCCTCGCCGCCGCCGTCGGCACCGGTGAACTCGCCCATGTAGACGTCCTTGCCGGTGACGCCACCGTTCGAGACGTCCTCGAAGCCGAAGCCCTCCGGCATCGGATCGTTCTCGTAGTCGCCGATGGCGTCGACGAGCACGACGTTGCCCTCGAAGGTGACGAGCGCCCGCTCGCCGCCTCGACGGTCGGCGAACTCGAGGACCAGGGTGTCGCAGGGATCCATCCCACGGACCTCGAACTGGACGAACTCCGCGGCATCGCAGCCGGCCGAGAAGAAGTGATCGCCGGTGAGCGATCGGGTGTCCGTGACCGGACGGCCGTCGGTGTTGTTCCAGCCGCTGTTGCCGAAGAACTGGAGCGTGACGCCGTCACCGAGGTCGAACTCCGGGTTCTCGACCGCGCAGCAGTCCGAGATGGTCATGGCCTCGAAGCCCATGGTGGCGTCGAAGGTCCCGGTGAAGACCGGGTTGTCGCTGCAACCTCCGGCCTGGCCGAGGTCGATGGCCGCGACCCTGATGTCGGTCGTGCCGTCGCAGTCGTTGCACAGCCCGATCGCCGCCTCGGCGCAGTCGGCGTCCCACACCACCTCGCAGCAGTCCGGCAGGGTGAGGCAGACCACGTTCGCACAGTCGGTGTCGAGGCAGCCGGGAAGGCCCTCGCCTTCGACGCAGCACGCCAGGAGCTCCGGCGGAGCGCAGGTGTCGGCGTCGCAGACGGATCCCTCGCCCCCCGACGCACCGCCGGCGGCGGCACAGTCGTTCGAGCCGATGTCCCAGCAGGAGGTGCCGAAGCAGCAGGCCGCCGAGGGGCCGCTGCCCTTGCCGGCACGGATGATGCTGATGCGGGCGCCGCTGAGGTTGCCCTCGCCGTCGCCGTTGGGACCGGTGAAGGAGCCGCTGTAGCTCGACGAGCCGGTCACGACGCCCACGTTGGTGAAGACGCCGTCGTCGCCCGCGACCCCGTCGACGAGGGTCGTGACGCCCTCGAAGGTCACGAGCGCGGTCTCCCCGCCCTTCCGGTCGGCGAAGTCGACGACGAGGATGTCGTTCGGATCGAGGCCTTCGAAGGAGAAGTTGACCGGTCCGCTTCCATTCCAGTTGGAGAAGAAGTGGTCGCCGGTCAGGGCGCGGACGTCGTTGACGTCGCCGGTGTCGGAGTTGTTCCAGCCGGTGACGTTCGTGAACGAGAACGTGGCGCCGTTGCCGAGATCGACCGAGGGGCTCTCGACCGAGCCGCAGTCGCCGATCTCCATGCCGACGAACCCGCTGGTTCCGTCGAACGTGCCGGCGTAGACGGGGCTCGGCCCGCAGTTCGATCCGGTCATTCCGAAGTCGATCGCGGTCGTGTCGACATCGGCCGTGGCCGAGGCGGAGATCGCGACCGCGGCGGCCCCCACCGCCAGGGTCCCTGTCGCTCTCCTGAGCGTGTCTGCAAATCTCATCTGCATCTCTCCTCGCGAGGAAAATAGAGGACGGGCCGGGGTGCGACCCCGACCCTCGAAAATCAAGCTTCCGCCTCCGAGGCGGGAGCGGAAGTGGAATCCAGGGCTTCGAACGTCGTCTCGATCTCGAGGCATCCCGGCACGGCCCGCCGGTCGATGATGTCGACGAGGAACCGCGTCGCCCGGCGACCGAGCAGGCCGGTCGGCTGGACGACGGATGAGAGCCGGGGATGGCTCGAGAATCGATCGACGGTGTCGTCGAAGGTCAGCAGGGAGAGGTCCCGCGGCACGTGGATGCCCGTTCGCATCCCCTCGAGGCAGATCCCCTGCGCAATCGGAAGGTCCAGGGCGAAGACCGCGGTCGGTCGACTCGGGCATCGCATCAGCCGTTCGAACGCGATGCGGCCGCCCATCGTGTCGGCGGGGCATCGGACGAACCAGTCGTCGTGGAAGGGAAGCCCCCGTTCCCGGAGGAATCGTTGGAACGTCTCGATGCGACTCGAGTGGTCGTGGTCGTCGACGACGTTGGTCGCGACCGCGAAACGACGGTGCCCGAGGGAGTGGAGGTGTCCCAGCCCCTCCTCGATCGAACGCTCGGAGATGCAGTAGGCGGAACCGACCCGGTCGTGGTCGATGCGATCCGCCATCGCGACCGTGGGAAATCCCTGCTCCCCGAGCTCGAAGCACATCTCTCGCGTGAGATCGGTCGTCCGCAGGAGGGCACCGGAGGCGCCCTTGCGGACCAGCATCTGTCCGAGCGTCTCGTCGGGCAGCTGGGCACGATCGACGTTGATCAGGAGCAGGTCGTAGTTCGACTCCGCGAGTTCCTCGCTCACCCCGTGGAGCAGGGCGCCGTCGAAGCGGGAGTCGAACGAGGACCGACCTCGATAGACGAGGGCGATGGTGCTCGTCGCCCGCCGCATCGCATCGCCCGAGGTTCCGCGAAGCCGATTGGCGGCCTGGAGGACCTTCCTTCGCGCGGACTCGCTGACGTGAGGCTGCCCATTGAGGACGCGCGACACGGTCCCGACCGAGACGTTCGCCGTCTTCGCAATGTCCCTGATGCTGGCGATGGATGATCCTCTCAGGTGCCTTGCCGGCTATTGAACAAGTTCCAAAGTATGGGACAGCACGTTGGTCTAGCCGGAAAAACGTGATTTCCGGCACATCCATGGCGCACGTATCTGTTTATTTTTTACCGGACTTATCGAACGTTTGCGTGGGATCGAGCAGCGATGGTCACCTGCAGGAGCCCACCATCAGGCCCGAATCGTCTGGAACATGATCCAATTCCCGGTACTCGCGGTGCGGGTCGCTCAATCGCCCCGCCGGACCAGTCGCCCGTCGCTCCATCCAAGCTCGAGCGACCCCTCGCCGGCGAGGAACGACTCGAGCCACTGCCCCGCCGCCTCGGCTCGCCAGGACCCGGGCTCGAAGAGTGGCTGGTCCGTCCGGCCGTCGACCCGGTCGAGATGCCACCGCCCGAGCTCGGATCGGCTCGTCATGATCGTCGGGGCGATCCCGTCCGCGAGGCACCGAAGGCTGAGCGCCGACCAGAGGGCGTCGATCCGCATGCGATCCTCGGCCGTCTCGTCGCGGGACTTGTTGCCGGTCAGGGTCCGGCTGGGCCCCTCCAGCGCCGCCTTGATGCACGCGACGATCCGCTCGCCCGACTCCGTGGCCGTCCGCTTCGAGACGTTTCGACAGTTCGAGACGCCCCCCACGTCGGTCGGCTGGGAACGGGCGAGTTCAAGCAGGCCCTCGTCGCTCATGGCCACCCGGTGCGGAAGATCGAGCTCCCGTGCGAGCTCGTGCCGGAGCTCGACGAGCGCGAACAGGGCGGTCGAGACCCTGGTCTTGACGCGAGAGCCCCTCACGATCCGGCGGACCTGCTTCTCGGCATCGAACTGGCCGACATGCCTTCTCCGCGATTCGTCGCACTCCCGGATCGCCCAGTCGAGCCGCCCCGCGTCGACGAGGGCCCGCTTCATCCGGCTCCACGCGAGCGGAAGGAATCGGACGTCGTCCGCGGCGTAGCGGATCTGGCGATCGGTCAGGGGACGAGCATCCCAGTCGGTGAACGTGTGCCCCTTGGAGAGTCGATGACCGCAGAACCGGTCGACGAGCTTGGCGAGCGAACTCGGCCAGGGCATGTCGAGAAAGGCGGCGCAGACCTGCGAATCGACGATGCCGCCCGGCTCCCGTCCGGTGAGCCGGCGAACCGGTTCGAGGTCCTGCGCCCCGTCGTGGACGAGGGTCTCCACCGCCGGGTCGGCGACCACGTCGAAGATCGGCGAGAGATCGGGCACCTCGACCGGGTCGATCAGGGCCAGCCTCTCGGCCGTCGCGATCTGCACGAGGCAGATGCGGGGGTGGAACGTCTCCTCGCCGATGAACTCCGTGTCGTAGGCGAAGCTCCCGACCTCCCGGGCGTGGGCCGCGATCGACTCGAGCCCGGCGACGTCGGTCACCAGCTCGGGCCGGCCGACGACGACCATCGGATGATCGGCGATGTCGTCGAGCTGGACCTGTTCGGCCTCGGCCTCGGCGTGCATCTCCGCTCGCTTGCGTCGGCGGTAGCTCGCTCGACCGTCACTGGCTCGCTTCGACATCGTTGCTCGTGACCCCAGAGAAGCCCCCCGGGTCGACCGACCACGAGTCGGACGAACGGGCGATCGTCGGAGTCCCGTAGTCTACTACGGCCTCGTTGCATCACCAACCGACCGCCGTCGGGAGTTCGCGCATGTCTCTCAGAACGTTCCTTCTCGTCCTCCTGGCTCTCGTTCGTCCCGCGTCCGCGGAGGACACGACCTTCCTCGTCGTGCCGGTCGTCGGGACGATCGGCGCCGACGTCACCGCCTCCGGGATGGAGTCGGCCGTCCAGCTCGCCCTCGATCAGGACGTCGACCTCCTGGTTCTGGAAATCGATGCGCTCGACGGGACGCTCGCGGACGGGCGGGAGATCGCTCGCATCGTGACGATGGCGGCGACCGGCATCGAGACGGTCGCGATCGTTCGAGAGGCGGCCGGCCCGGCCCTTCCGATCGTCTTCGCCGCCGAGACCTGGCTGTACCCGGGCACGGTGGTGCGAACGAGCGACGACGGCCGGGGTGGCCGCCGGGAGACCAGGCTCGACTCGAACCGGAACGTGCTCGCGGCGGCTCCGCCGCTTTCGCTCGACGCCGCGGAACTCGAGGCCGGCCTCGAGGCGACGAGGGAGGCGATGCTCGCGTCGATCCCCGCCGGACTCGACTCCGCCGTCGCGAAGGCTCGCCGCGCGCTCGCGGACGCTCTCACCGATCCCCGATCGGATCTCGCCACCGGGCCCGACGGCATCGCGACGATCCCCGCGATCCGCGCCGACCAGGGCGGCGAGGCGATCGCCACCCGGGCCGTCCGGACGAGTCGCCAGGGGCCGGCGGTCACCGGTTCCCAGCTGGAGGATCTCGGGCTGGGCCGCTCGATGGTCGAGGGGATCGACGGGCTCGCGAAGGTCCTCGGCATCGAGAAGCTTGAGACGCTGGGTGATCCCGGCATCCTTCTCATGATCGACGATGCGAACGAGCGGTTCACGGGCCGTGGCCGGGTGAACTCGCTCGTCGACTCCCTCATGGGCACGCTGGAGACCGCGGACTCGCTCACGACCGCCATGCCCTGGACGCTGGAGCGCGCGCGGCTCTCCGACCCCACCGCCCCCCGACTCCGAGGACTCTTCCCCATGCGGCTGGCCGACGGCAGGTGGTCCATCGCCCCGCCGTTCCTCCCGGCGTGGGACGCGGCATGTCGAGACTCGATCCGCCGATGGCGAGGCGTGATCGACATGCACGAGGGTCTCCAGCAGATCCTCCAGCAGGCCCGCGAGATGAAGACGGCACTGGATCGCTTCGAGATCCGCGCGACCGAGGGGGATCGGGTTCGAGCGGCTTCGGATGTCTTCGATTCCCGGATGGCCCGCCTGGCCGGAACGGCCCAGGCCTGGGAGTCCCTGTCGAAGGAGGCCCGCGACCGCATCGCCCTGCTCGAATCGTGGAGGACGTCGGCCCCGACCCTCGAGGCTGATCGATCGATCAGGCCATGACGCGACGGCAGTACGCGGACTCGACCGTGCTCAGCCAGTACTCGTCCGCGAGGGAGAGCACGTACTCCGCGACCGCCCGGCACTTCTCCGGGGTCCACGACCCCTCCTGGACCGCGATGTCGAGACGTTCGAGGATGCCCGTGACCCCGGCCATGCCGTAGGGCATCTCGGGGTCCCCGATCCGATCCCCTTCCCGGCCATCCTCGTGCGGCCGGCTTTCCTCGGTTCCTTCCCAGTCGTGCATGGTGACCTCCAGTCGTGACCGGACTGGTACGACGCCGGGCCCGACGAGGTTCGCGATCCCATCTGGTCCGGCAACGGGGAGTCGGGCGGCGGAATCACGCGTTCAATCGGCGAATCGCCGGCGAACGCCGTGGAACTCCTGGATGGCGCCGCCGAGGAGGTCGACCAGCTCCGGATCGAAGTGGCCCCCCGACTCGCTCCGGATCCACGCCAGCGCCTTCTCCTCCGGCCAGGCGTCCTTGTAGGAGCGCCGGCTGGTGAGGGCGTCGTACACGTCCGCGAGCCCGACGATCCTCGCGAAGAGCGGAATCGCCTCGCCCGCAAGGCCCGCATGGATCGGCACCATCGGCTCGCCCATCCCCGCGTCCGGCCCGGCCTCGAGATCGACCCGCCCCGGGTACCCCTTCCCGTCCCATCGCTCGTGGTGGTGAAGCGCGACGACCCGGGCCACCTCGTCGAAGTCGGTCCGCAGTCCCTTGAAGAGGCGGGCCCCGATGATCGTGTGACGCTGCATGATCGCCAGCTCGAGTTCGTCGAGACGGCCGGGCTTCTTCAGGATCGAATCGGGAACCCCGACCTTGCCGACGTCGTGGAGGAGCGCCGCGGTCCGAAGTCGATCCCGCTGGCGTTCACGCTCGCCCTGATCGAGGTCGTGCGCCTTCGCCCACGCCTCGAAGAGGATCACCGAGTACCCCGCGACCCGCTGGACGTGCGCCCCGGTCTCGGTCGGATCCCGGACCTCGGCCATGGCGATCATGCGGAGCACGAGGGCCTCGGTCATGGCCGTCCGCTCGATCGCGACCGCCGCGAGACTCGCGAAGTGCTCGACGACGTGTTCGTCCTCGTCCCCGAAGACCGCCTGGTCGACCTCCCCACCCGGGTTCGCCAGCTGGAGGACGCCTCTCACCTCGCCGTCGCTGGTGCGCAGCGGAATGCTCATCAGGGCGCCGGTCCGGTAGCCGGTCGCGATGTCCCGACCACGGTCGTAGATGAACTCGTGATGGCCCGGGATCTCGTAGGCGTCGTCGACGCGCACGATCCGGCCGGTGAGGGCCACCGTCCCGGCGATGGTGTCGAGCGTCAGCGGGCGGTCGGTCGCGTCCATGTAGGACCGGTCCCCGCGCGCATCGAGAAGGTCGTTCTGCAGGTGACGGCACCGGAGCCGATCACCGTCCACCGTGAAGATCGCACCCGACTCGGCGTTGCAGGCCCGCCGGGCCTCGGTCAGGATGTGGTCGAGCAGCCGATCGAAGTCCTGGAAGCGATTCAGCTCGTCACCGAGCTCCGCGATCGACTCCAACCGGGCGAGGTCCCGTTCGACCGCGTCGAGTCCCGCTCCCCCGGCCACCTCGATCCGGGAATTCAGGCGGGCGACCTCGGCGGCCGACTCCTCGAGCAGGCGGCGAGCGCGGCGGCCCTCCGCGAAGGACCGGCGACGATCGGCGAGCAGTCTGACCCGGGCGAGGAGTTCCGGCGGGCCCGGGATCCCCGCCAGGACGTCGAGGGCCCCCGCCTCGAACGAGGCGTCGCGGAGCGCGGCGTCGTCCCGATCCAGCAGGTCCGCGAAGGACGAGTCGGAGAGCCCCGCCGTGCGGCGCATCACCTCGATCGAGGGCATGTCCTCGGGCCGGCTCGCCGAGATCGAGCGGAAGACCACGTCGGGATGGAACGCCCGCGCGACCTCGATCATCGCCCGGTCGTCGAAGGAGGTCTCCACGACGAGCTCGGGAATCGCATCGAGCGCCCGCCGAAGGTCGGCGGCGAGGGACGTGCCGTGCCCGAGGATGATCACACGTGTTCGCGAGTCGTCCATGACCGTTCACCCGGAGCGGATGGTAACGCCGGACCGGCCACGGGAAGGTTCGCGTCGCGGTCAGACCGCGAAGTAGCAGGCCGCCGGATGGTGGACCACCAGTGCGCTGGTCGACTGCTCGGGATCGATCTGCCAGTTCTCCGTCAGCCGGCAGCCGATGCGTTCCGGTTCGAGCAGTCGGAAGAGCGTCTCCTGGTCCGACATCTCGGGGCACGCCGGGTATCCGAAGGAGTAGCGGCAGCCGCGATAGTTCTGGCTGAACAGACGCTCGATCGCGGGGTCGTCCTCGTGTCCGATCCCGATCTCCGCCCGCATCCGACGGTGCCAGAGCTCGGCCAGCGCCTCGGCGCACTCCACGCCGAAGCCGTGCAGGTAGAGGTAGTCCGCGTATCGATCGTCCTCGAAGAGACTCCTCGCGCGACGCGAGACCTCCTCGCCCATCGTGACGCAGTGGAAACCGACCACGTCCCGTTCGCCCGCCTCGACCGGACGGAAGTAGTCGGAGATGCACCGCCGCTGCCTTCCGGACTGGCGAGGGAAGGAGAACCGCGCGATCTCGGCATCGGCGTCCTCGGGCGAGAAGACCACCAGGTCGTCGCCCTCGCTGGCCGCCGGCCACCAGCCATAGACCACCTGCGGCTTCAGGATCTCCTCTTCGCGGCACGACTCCACGAGACGGGCGAGGACGGGCTCCGCATGCTCCGCGAGGTGGTCGGCGTACGCCTCCTTCGTCATCGAGCCGCGCTTGAGCCCCCACTGGCCCCGGAAGAGCGCCGTCCGGTTGATGTAGGCGAAGACCTCGTCGAGCGGGACCGATTCGACCAGTCGCGACCCGAGGACCGGCGCCTGGGGAAGGTCCTCGACCACCGCGAGCGCGACGGGTTCGACGACGGCCGTGGCCGCCGCGGCCCGCTCGGCCGACGCCGCCCGGGCGGCGGCCACCGTGGCCTCCGCCGCGGCTCGCTTGTCGAGCCGCGCGTCGATCTCCGTCTCGATCGAACCGAGATCGTCGCTGGCGAGATGGTCGCAGATGCGGAGACCCTCGAACGCGTCCTTGCCGTAGTAGAGCGGACCCTCGTAGAGATCCCGCAGGCGCTTCTCGGCGTGGAAGCGGGTGAGCGCCGCTCCGCCGAGGATCACCGGCACGTTGATGTCGAGCTCGTTGAGCGTCCGGAGGTTCTCCTCCATGATCGCGACCGACTTCACGAGCAGGCCGCTCATCCCGATCGCATCGGCGTTCGTCGTGCGCCAGGCGTCCACGATCTGCTGGACCGACTGCTTGATCCCGATGTTGTGGACCGTGTAGCCGTTGTTGGTCAGGATGATGTCGACGAGGTTCTTCCCGATGTCGTGCACGTCGCCGGCGACGGTGGCGAGCACGATCGAGCCGCGGCTGTTGTCGCCCTCGGTCTTCTCCATGTGGGGCTCGAGGTGGGCCACCGCCTTCTTCATGACCTCGGCGGACTGGAGCACGAAGGGGAGCTGCATCCGGCCGTCCGCGAAGAGCTCCCCGACCGTCTTCATGCCGGCCAGCAGGTGGTCGTTCACGATGTCGAGCGGCGGGTAGTTCCCGAGCGCCTCGTCGAGCGTCTCCGCCAGGCCGGTGTCCTCGCCGTCGATGATGTGCCGGCGAAGTCGGTCCTCGAGCGACAGGTCGGCCAGCGCCGGACCCGTGTCCTCGGTCTCCTCGTCGGGGAACAGCCCGATGAAGTGCAGCAGCGGATCGAAGTCCTCCGCGAGCCCCTCCGGGCGATCCTGGCCGCGCCGATCGAAGATCAGCCATTCGGCGGCCAGCCATCGCTCCTCGTCGATCCGATTCCGGGGGAGGATCTTCGAGGCGTGGACGATCGCCGCGGTCAGTCCCCGTTCACGGGCGTGGTGGAGGAACACGGAGTTGAGCACGGCACGGGCCGCGGGACGCAGTCCGAAGGAGATGTTGGACAGGCCCAGGAGGATGCCGCAGTTCGGGAATCGCTCGGAGATCAGTCGGATCCCGTCGAGCGTCTCGAGCCCGAGCCGGCGATCGGCCTCGGTGCCCGTCGCGATCGTGAAGGTGAGCGGGTCGAAGAGGAGGTCGCGCTCGTCGAGGCCCCACTTGCGGGTGAACAGGTCGTGCATCCGCGCCGCGATCTCGAGCTTCCGACCCGCGGTCTTGGCCATGCCGGCCTCCGGGTCCTCGTCGATGGTCAGGGCGACGCACGCGGCGCCGTGCGCCTTGAGCAGCGGGCAGATCTCGTCGAACCGCTGCTCGCCGTCCTCGAGATTGATGGAGTTGACGACGCACTTGCCGCCGAGCCTCTTCAGTCCCGCCTCGATCGCCCGATGGTCGGTGGAGTCGCGCATCACCGGGGCGTTGAGCCCGGTGGCGAACCGCTTCGCGACCTCGCTCATGTCGCGGGGCCCTTCCCGGCCGACGAAGTCGACGCACAGGTCGACCAGGTGGGCACCACCTCGCAGCTCCTCGCGGCCCATGGCGAGCAGGCCGTCCCAGTCCTCCGCGTCGAGGAGTCGCTTGAACTTCCGGCTGCCGTTGGCGTTCGTCCGCTCCGCCACGATGAGGAACGAATTGTCCTGGCGGAACTCGGTCGCCCCGTAGAGGCTGGAACAACCCGGAGGCAGGACCTCCGCCGTCCGCGTCGGCGCCTCCCGCCCGCCGAACAGCTCGGCGAGCAGCGCGATGTGGTCGGGCGTCGTGCCGCAGCAGCCGCCGACGAGATTCACCCCGTGCTCCTCGACGAATCGCCGCATCGCATCCGCGAAGGGACGGGCGCCGAGCGGGTACGAGGCCTTTCCGTCGACGAGGACCGGAAGCCCGGCGTTCGGGACCACCGAGACGTGCCGGTCCCAGTACCGGCAGAGGTAGGCGACGTGGGGCGTCATCTCCACGGGCCCCGTCGCGCAGTTGAGCCCGAGACTCGCGATCGGAAGCATGCGAAGCGCGTTCACCGCGGCGCCGATGTCGGTGCCGAGGAGCATCGTGCCCGTGGTCTCGATGGTGATCGAGACCATGATCGGCACGTCCTCCGGGGTGAGGTCCCGCTCGTCGAGGGCCGCGACGCAGGCGTTCACCGCACATCGCACCTGGAGGATGTCCTGGCAGGTCTCGATCAGGAAGGCGTCGGTGCCGCCGTCGAGCAGCCCCCTTGCCTGCTCGAGGTAGCTCGCCAGCATCGTGTCCCAGTTCGTGTGGTCCAGGCTGACGAGCTTCGTCCCGGGCCCCATCGAACCGAGGACGAATCGAGGCTTGTCGGCGGTCGCATGCTTGTCGCAGGCGGCCCGCGCGACCTCCGCGCCCTCCCGGTTGAGGGCCCGGGTCATGGCGACGACCTCTTCGTCGAACTCCGCGCCGACGAGGAGGTTCGAACCGAAGGTGTTGGTCTCGATGCAGTCCGCGCCGACCTCGAGGAACGACTCGTGGATGCGGCCGATCATGTCCGGACGACTGCGGGTCAGGATGTCCGAGTGGTTCTCCCGCCCGAGCCAGTCCTCGTGGTGGCAGTCCGGACAGGCCTGGAGGCTGGTCCCCATCGCTCCGTCCAGGACGAGAACGCGGCGATCGAGGGCCTCCAACAGTCGACTTCGGCTCATCCCTCGGTCCATTATCGGGACGTCGATGGCCGTGACAGTCACGGCCTTCACCCCCTCTAGGGCCTCCCAACCGGGGTTTCAACCGTTCATCCGGATGAACGGATGAAGGCTTCCGCCCGGTGGCAGGTCGGGGCGATGACCCCCCGACCCGCCCGACTCGGGACCCGGGGGTCGCGGTTACGATCGACGACCTCGCCCAGTTCCCTCCGGAGGCACCGATGTCGCCACGTTCGACCCTCGAGTCCTGTCTTGCCCTCGCCGCGACCGCGGCCCTCGTCCTCGGTGGCTGGGGATGCGAGGCGACGGGCTCGAAGACGGCCGCCGAGGCCGGTCCGGGGGGCCCTCCCCCGAAGGCGTACGAGACGTTCGACATGGTCTGGGAGCTGGTCGACACCCGCCACTTCGATCCCGATCACAACGGGGTCGACTGGGTGGCCGTGCGACAGGAGTACCGGCCGCTCGTCGCCGACACCCGGAGCGATCGAGATCTCCAGGTCCTGCTCTCGCGCATGCTCGACGAGCTCGGCCAGACCCACTTCGTGATCATCCCGGAGTCGGTCACGCCGGCCCCTCGCGAGAGCGAGGCCGAGGCCGGCTCCGACGCGAACGAAGCGGACGACGCGCCCGGCGCTGGAACCACGGGCCTTCGCCTCGAGTGGTTCGGCGACGAACCGATCGTCGCCGAGGTCGACCCCGGATCGGAAGCCGATGCCGCCGGGATCCGCCCCGGCTGGCTGGTGCTCGAGGTCGATGGACGGAGTCCTTCCGACGTGCTCGGGGACTTCCATCGCGCCGCGATCGAGTCCGGATCGCCGTTCGCGCGGTACGAGTCGCTCGCGCGGTTGAACGGGATGGCCTCGCGACCCGTCGGCGACGTCGCCCGGTTTCGGTTCGTCGACGGCTCCGGCACGGAGATCGAGCGGGAACTCGCCTTCGCGGCGGAGCGCGGCGAACGCGCGACGTTCGGGCTCCTCCCTTCGACCGCGACGCGGGTCGACCTGCGGATCCTCACGCCGGCGGAACTCGCGGCCTTCGGCATCGAGGGGGCGGACGATCTCCGCATCGCCCACCTGCGGTTCAACATCTGGCTCTTCCCCATCCTCGTGCCGATCGCCGAGGCGGTCGACGAGCACCGGGACGTCGACGGCTTCATCATCGATCTCCGCGGGAATCCCGGCGGGATCGGAGGCCTCTCGATGGGCGTGGCCGGCCACTTCATGGCCGAGCCCGAGAGCCTCGGCGACATGAAGATGCGCGACGCGACCATGCACTTCACGGTGAACCCGCAGCGGGCGACGCCGGACGGGCGACTCGTCGATCCGTTCGCGGGGCCGCTCGCCATCATCCTGGACGGCGCCTCCGCAAGCACCTCCGAGGTCTTCGCCGCGGGGCTCCAGCAGCTCGATCGGGCGACCGTCGTGGGTCGGGCCTCCGCCGGCGCCGCGCTGCCCGCCCACTTCTCGACCCTTCCGAACGGCGACGGCTTCATGTTCGCCGTCGCGGACTTCCTCGGCCCGGCGGGCACCTCGATCGAAGGCGCCGGCGTGGTGCCCGACATCGAAGTCCCGATCGATCGCAACCTCCTCCTCGAGGAGGGCGAACCGGATGTCGCCGCGGCCGCCCGCTGGATCGCCGGCGAGCTCCGGGACCAGTCCTCCTGACCCGACCCTCCTCCTCCTTTCCAAGAGACCGGAACCACGACATGACCCCGATCCTCAGAACCGCGCTGCTCACCCTCGCCCTCGCGTTCGCGGCCCTGCCCGCGTTCGGGCAGGAGTCCGTCGAGAGCGCGCCCGACCGCGCCGAGCCGCTGCCGACGCCCCAGTCGGTCGTCGACCGGTACATCGAGTTCAGCGGCGGACGGAAGGCCTTCACCGAGATCCGCCCCACCACCGCGACCGGCAGCTTCTCCGTGCCGAGTGCGCAGCTGACCGGGCGGATGACGACGTGGACGGCGCCTCCCAACCTGATGCGGATCGACATCGAGATCCCCGGGCTCGGCGTGACGAAGACCGGGTTCGACGGCACCGTCGGCTGGACCCTGGACCCGGCGCGAGGCCCGTCCCTGATGGACGGCGCGATGCTCGAGCAGATCCGCCGGGAGGCCGACGGGAAGTCGATCCTCGACATCTTCGGCCAGTTCGACTCGGTCAAGGTCACGGGGCGCGAGGAGATGGAGGGCGCGGACTGCGTGGTGCTGCGCCTCGAGAAGAACGGGCTCGTCGAGGAGCGACTGTTCGAGGAGGAGACCGGCCGCCTCGTCGCCACCCGATCCAGGATGCAGACCCCGATGGGCGAGATCCCCTCGACCGCCGTCGTCACCGACTGGAAGAAGGTCGGGGGCCGGGCCGTCCCGTCCCGCACCGTCATCAGGATGCTCGGCATGGAGCAGGTGATGTCGATCGACACGGTCGAGGAGAAGCCCATCGAGGCCTCCGTCTTCGCCCTGCCGCCGGCGATCCAGGCGCTCGTGAAGGCGAGGGACGAGAAGAAGGCGAAGGACGCCTCGTCGTCGACCGACGGCGAGACCTCGACGTCCACCTCGAAGTCCGGCGATGCCTCCTCGTCGAGCAGCTCGTCGTCCTCGAAGTCGAGTGAATCGTCCTCCTCCAGTTCCAGCGACTCCTCGTCTTCGAAGTCGAGCGAGTCGTCCTCGTCGAAGTCCGGACGTTCCTCGAGCAGCAGCGGCGGCGGAGGCAGGTGAACGACTGCATCGAGATCGAGGGAGTCGTCAAGCAGTTCGGGACCACCCGGGCCGTCGACGAGCTCGCCCTGCGCATCCCGACCGGCTCGCTCTGCGGCTTCCTCGGCCCGAACGGCGCCGGCAAGAGCACCACGATCCGGATGATCATGTCGATCATCCGCCCCGACGAGGGACGCATCCGCGTCCTCGGCGGGGACGCGGTGCATCGCAAGGACCGGATCGGCTACCTGCCGGAGGAGCGGGGGCTCTATCGCAAGATGCGGGTGGCCGAGTACCTGGGATACATCGGGAGGCTGAAGGGACTCGATCGCTCCGGGCTCCGGAACCGCATCCCGGACCTGCTCGAGCGGATCGAGCTGCCGGGCGTCGAGCGCTCCCGTTGCGAGGAACTCAGCAAGGGCATGCAGCAGAAGGTGCAGTTCCTCGCGGCGATCATCCACGAGCCGGAGCTGATCATCCTCGACGAACCGTTCTCCGGGCTCGATCCCGTCAACTCCAAGCTCCTCAACCGCTTCATCCGCGACCTCCACGACGAAGGCCGCACGATCCTCTTCTCGACCCACGTGCTTCACCAGGCGGAACGGATGTGCGACCGGATCGTGATGATGAACCGGGGACGAAAGGTGCTCGACGACCGGCTCGACGACATCCGCGCCCGATTCGACCCGCGGTCCATCACCGCCGAACCGATCGGCGATCCCGAGTCGTGGCGAGCCGGCGCGGAACGCGCCGCCGGGGTCTCGAGGGCGACGACGGCCCCCGGAGGAGGCGTGGCCGTCGAGCTGGAACCCGAGGCGTCGATCGACCGGGTGATGACCGAATGCCTCGCCGCTGGCCCCGTCCGGGCGATCGAACGATCCCGCGTGACCCTCGACGAGGTCTTCGTCTCCCTCGTCTCCGGCGAGGATGCCGCGGCCCCCGCCGACGACCGGAGGAGCCTCGCCGATGCGTGACCGAACGATCTCGAGGATCTCGGCGATCGCCTGGCGCGAGTTCGCCCACACGGCGCTCACCAAGTCGTTCCTGCTCGGTGCCGTGATCCTGCCGGTGTGCATGCTCGGCGTCCTCACGCTGCTTCCGCTGCTCTTCGTGTCGCAGCTCCAGCCGTTGCGGGGGGACCTCGCGGTCGTGGATTCCACGGGGCGCTTCGCCACGGCGTTCGAGACCGTGCTCCGCGATCGTGCGGAGGAGGGGCTCTCGGCGGAGGCGATCGATCGCATGCGGGACATCGGGCTCCCGGTCGACTCGCCGCTCCTCGATGCCGCCGGCGCGAACATGGGCGGGGCGCTCGCCGCCCCCGAGGTGTCGACCAGGGCGTTCGACGACGAGGCGGACCTGGAGACGCTCAAGCAGGAGGCCCGCGACGGTCGGTGGATCGGCGTCGTGTCGATCCCGGACGACCAGGTCGCCGCCCGAGCCGTCGCGCCCGAGGACGAGGGCCCGCCGATCGATCTCTTCGTGCCGACCGGCCTCGCCCCTCGCAACGCCTCGGAACTCCGCGGACTCGTGAGCGACGCGGTGGTTCGCGCCCGCTTCCACGGCGAACCCGCGGACTACGTCAGGGTGAAGGCGATGCTGGACCGACCCGCGGTCGAGATGATCCGACTCGGCGGCGAGGGCGTCGAGGCGCAGGAGAACGGCCTCCGCGCGATGGTGCCGTTCGGCTTCATGATGCTGCTGTGGATCGCCACGCTGACCGCCGGCAACTACCTGCTGACCTCGACCATCGAGGAGAAGTCGAACAAGGTCATGGAGGTGGTGCTCAGCGCCGTCGGCCCGCTCGAACTGCTCTGGGGCAAGATCCTCGGGCTGGCCCTCGTGTCCCTGGTCATCCTCGTGACCTACGGTGGACTGGCCATCGCCGGCCTCTTCGCGGTCGCGATGGCCGACCTGATCTCGCTCTCCATGGTGCTGTGGTGCATGGTCTTCTTCGCGATCGCCTACTTCACCATCGCCGCGACGATGACCGCGGTCGGCAGCGCGGTGAACGACCTCCGCGAGGCCCAGTCGCTGATCGGGCCGGTGATGATCGTGCTGGTGGTGCCGATGCTCCTCGCGATGCCGATCGGCGAACACCCGAACGGGACGCTCGCGACCGTCGCGAGCCTGACGCCGCCGGTCCTGCCCTTCGCCATGGTGATGCGGCTCGCCGCGACCTCGGAGCCGGTGCCCGCGTGGCAGCTCCTGCTGGCGACCACCATCGGGATCGGCTCGGTGCTCGCGATCGTGTGGGCGGCCGCGCGGATCTTCCGGGTCGGCGTGCTCATGCAGGGCAAGCCCCCCTCCCCGATCGAACTCCTTCGCTGGATCCGGCGAGCGTGAGGACGTCCCGTTGACCGGCTGGGCCGCGTGGCAGCCCTGGCTCATCGGAGGGCTCGCCGCGAGCCTCCTCCTCTGGTACATCGTCCGCTCGCTCTTCGCGGATCGGGCCAGGGGTCGGCGTCGATGCCTGCGGTGCGGGCAGGAATTCGCGCCGGAGCAGGGCCTCACCTGCACCGAGTGCGGATGGGCCGCACGCCACGAACGCGATCTCCTCCGGACGCGGCGACACTGGGGCAAGGCGGTCCTCGGGCTCCTCGTCCTCCTCGGATCGGCCGTGGTCGTCCGCATCATGTCGGAGGGCGGCAATCCACTGGTCGTCGTCCCCGATCGCCCGCTCGTCTGGATGCTCAAGCTCGATCCCGCGGGCATCTCCGGACGTGGTCCGGTGTCGGCGGAACTGCAGCGACGTCTCCTCGGACGCGACCGGGCGGGCGATCCGACCGAGCCCCTGGTCGCCAGGCTGGTCGACGCGGTCACCGCCGGCGGCCCCGGCGCCAGGCCCGGATCCGAGGAGTGGAGACTCCGGTACGGAGGCATCGCCTCGGACGTCCGCAACGGATTCGTCGACGCGGAGTCGCCTCTCGGCGTCCGACTCGCGTCGCTCCCTCCGGTGATCCGCATCGACCTGCCCGCGGCGTGGCCTTCGGACGAGGCGATCCCCGCCCGGCTCGACCTGTCGGAGTGGTGGCCGATCGGGACCGAGGCGATCGTCGAGTGCCGATGGAGGGACCGCCCCGAGGAACCGGCCTGGATGACCGTGGGCTTCCGGAATCTCGCCTCGATCGAACGCCGTCACCAGTTCATGCTCCCGCCGGCCGAGTCGTGGCCGGAGTCCGGCGAGATCGTGGTGTCGTGCCGGACGCGGTCCATGCCGCCCCGATGGAACGCGCTCAGGGCATCCGGGCTCCCGCTGGTCGAGGAGACGGAGGTCGACGCAAGCGGACCGCCGAGGGCGGCGCTCGACGGCGTGGTCGTGCTGGAGGCGCCGACCCCGGCCACCTTCGAACTCGAACCGTGGCCGGGCGATCCCGCGGCCGACGCCCTGGTCGCCGCGGTGTTCGACGCCGGCCTTCGTCACTGGCCGGGGACCCCGCGTCCCTTCGCGATCCGGTTCGACCTGCGTCCCCTGTCGCACGAATCGCTCGAGGGCGTCCTCTTCGGCCTGGTCGTCGAGATCATCGAGCAACCGATCGAAGGCCCGGAGGTGGTGCATCGCCGGACCCGCATCTGGTCGCCGGGGACCGGGTCGGACCAGCTCGCCGGGACGGGCCGCGGACGCGCCGCGGGATGGACGATCTCCGAGGAGTCGATCGATGGACTCGCTCGGGCTTTCGACCCGGGGAACGACTCGACCTGGATCATGCGGATCCGCGGGGACGAAGGTCTCGCCCGTCGAGGACTCTCCAGCCTCTCGGTGGCGGGATCCGACGCGATGCCGACTCGCTGGTGGTCCGGCTCCGTGGACCGCCCGCTGGCCCGCCAGACCGTCTCGAACGGGCGGGCCTTCCTGAGGATGTGGTTCGATCCGGACGGCGTGAAGGCCCCGTCTCCCGCCGAGGCTCCGGTCGACACCGACTGACCCTCCGCGGCGATCGCCTCGACCTCGCCGCCCCCCTCCATCCCCTTTCCCGGCCTCCTGCCGCCTGCCGGCCCCCGGTGCGGGCACCGGGGCGGCGGTCCCACGCCGCTGGCCCGAACCGGGTTGCCCTCACATTTGCCATATTCCCATATCTGTGATATGTTTTTCCATACGCAGCATGAAGACGACCTTGAACATTGATGACACGGTCTTCACCCGGCTCAAGACGGAGGCGGCGAGCTCTGGTCGGACCATGAGCGAGCTCGTCGAGTCGGCGCTTCGCATGCTGCTTCACAGGGAACGCGGGGCGATGGAACTGCCCCCACTTCCCTCGTTCGATGGTGGGGGGGCCACCATCGATCTCGCCGACCGCGAACACCCCTCGCGAGCCAGGGAAGGCCGCTAGGGGTGTTCGTGGTCGATTCCAACGTCCTCGCGATCGCCGCGGATCGGGGCGATCCCGATCACGCCGCCTGCCGCACGCTGCTGGAGGGCTGGCGGTCGCAACCCACGCCCTGGTACCTCACCTGGCCGATCGTCTTCGAGTTCCTCGGCCTCGTCACCCACCCGACGGTGTATCGCTCGCCCTGGTCCCTCGACGACGCCTGGGCGTTCGTGGAGGCGGTGCTCGCGTCACCTTCGGTCGACGTCCTGGGGGCCGGCGACCGACATGCCGACATCGTCGGCGACCTGCTGGAGCGGTTCCCCGATCTCCGGGGCAGCCAGATGCTCGAGACCCAGATCGCCGCGACGATGATCGAGCACGGCGTGAAGCGGATCGTCACCCGGGACACGGTCTTCCACCGCTTTCCCATGCTCGAGATCGTCGATCCCCTCCGGGCCGCCTGAGCGACGGCGACCGGCTCGTGCACATCCTGTCGACCTCCCCGCGAACGCCTGCAAGCGTGCCATAAGGCATGCGTGCTGATCTACGCAGGCATCGACGAAGCCGGTTACGGCCCCATGCTGGGCCCCCTCTGCGTCGCCACCTCCGTGTTCCTCGTCGAGGATGCGGCGGCCAGCGACGGAGCGCCCGATCTCTGGGAACGCCTGGACGACATCGTCTGTCGAGGGCCGCGCGATGCGCGACGTCGGATCGCGGTCGCGGACAGCAAGCGACTCAAGGGCTCCAACCAGGCCAAGGCGCACCCGCTGCGGCACCTCGAGCGCGGCGTCCTGTCGTTCCTCGCCTGCCGCCCCGATCCGATGCGGGAGGGCCACGCCCCCCCCGCCGACGACGCGACGTTCTTCGATGCGATCGGCACGGGCCTGCCCGAAGCGGACGGCACCCCCTGGTACGGATCGAGCACGGACCTGCCGGTGGCCCACGATGCCGACGCCCTGGCCCTCGATGCCGCGCGACTCGACCGCGGGCTGGCGAGCGCCGGCGTCCGGCTGCTCGGCCTGCACGCCGAAGCCGTCGACGCCGGGGACTTCAATCGCAAGCTCGAGTCCGGCACGGGCAAGGCCGCGATCAACCTCGACGCCGCGATCCGACTGGTGGCGAGGATCCGCGAGCTGGCCGCCGACCACGATCCGTCCGCCACGCCCCGGATCGTCTGCGATCGCCAGGGCGGCCGGACGCACTACCGGGAGTGGCTCCAGGACTGCTTCCCGGATGCCTCGGTCCGGATCCTCGGCGAATCCGCCCGGGTGAGCCGATACCGGCTGGAGGATCGCCGAGGGTCGTTCGTGATCGGCTTCGAGACCGGATCCGAGGATCGCCACCTCCCCACCGCCCTCGCCTCCATGGCCGCGAAGTACCTGCGGGAACTGGCGATGATCCGCCTCAATCGGTTCTTCCGGGCCCATGTACCGGACGTCAGGCCGACCGCCGGATACGTCCAGGACGGACGCCGATTCCTCGAGGAGGTCCGCCCGGTGATCGAGTCCGAGGGCCTCGATCCCGGGGAGCTGGTCCGGCGGGCCTGAGCTTCGATTCAACCCGGGGCCTTGATTCGTCCGAGGGAACTCCTACACTGGTCGATTCTCCGAGGATTTCGCGATCCTCACCGACTGGAGTTCGAACGATGCCCGGCGACGACGAAGAAGACCCAGGCTAACGACCGACGGGATCCCTCCCGTCGCCCGCTCGCGCTCTCCAGCACCCCCCCGTCATCTCCACGAGTCTCCGGAAAGGTTCCGGACCCGACCGCCTCGATCCCGGCCTGGATCGAACCGCGGTCCTCCCTCTCGAGCCGCTCGGCTCATCTACAGGCCCGACACCCGAGGAAACCAGCGATGGCCACCGACCTTTCCCGCGTTCGAAACATCGGCGTTTGCGCCCACATCGACGCCGGCAAGACCACCGTCACGGAACGGATCCTGTACTACACCGGCCAGAGCCACAAGATCGGCGAGGTGCACGAAGGCACCGCGACGATGGACTTCCTCGAGGAGGAGCAGCAGCGTGGCATCACGATCCAGTCGGCGGCGACCACCTGCCCCTGGATCTACGACGACACCGAGTACAAGATCAACCTGATCGACACCCCCGGCCACGTCGACTTCACCATCGAGGTGGAGCGTTCGCTCCGCGTCCTCGACGGCGCGGTCGCGGTCTTCGACGGCAAGGAGGGCGTGGAGGCCCAGTCCGAGACCGTCTGGCGACAGGCCGACCGGTACGGCGTCCCCCGGATGTGCTTCGTCAACAAGATGGACAAGCTCGGCGCGGACTTCGACTACAGCTTCAAGACCATCAAGGAGCGCCTCGGCGCGAACCCGATCGCCCTGCAGATCCCGATCGGCAGCGGCGACGATCTCGAGGGCATCATCGACCTCGTGGAGATGCGGGCCTTCTTCTTCATGGGCGAGAAGGGCGAGACGGTCGAGGAGCGGGACATCCCCGAGAACCTCGCCGACGACGCCGAGATGTGGCGGAGCGAGATGGTCGAGAAGGCCGCCGAGCTCGACGACGACCTGATGGAGATCTACCTCGAGGACTCCGACTCGGTCACCAACGAGCAGATCAAGGCCGCGATCCGCAAGGGCACCATCGCCCTCGAGTGCAACCCGGTCCTCTGCGGCTCGGCCCTCAAGAACATCGGCGTCCAGCGACTCATCAACGCGGTCATCGACTACCTCCCGACGCCCACCGAGGTGCCGGCGATCGAGGGCGTCGACCCGCGCGATCCGGACACCAAGCTCGTCCGCCCGCACACCGACGACGCTCCGTTCTCCGCCCTGGTCTTCAAGGTGGTCAACGACACCCACGGCGACCTGACCTACTGCCGGGTCTACTCGGGCGTCCTCCCCAAGGGCAGCCGCGTGCTGAATCCCGGGAACAACAAGAAGGAGAACGTGTCCCGCATCTTCGAGATGCACGCGAAGGACCGCGAGGCCCTCGACGAGGTCGGCGCCGGCAACATCGTCGCCCTCATCGGACTCAAGAACTCCTTCACCGGCGACACCATCTGCGACCCCGACGATCCCGTGATCCTCGAGCGGATGACCTTCCCCGAGCCGGTCATCTCGATGTCGATCGAGCCCAACACGGCCGACGACACGAAGAAGCTCGGTGACGCCCTGCAGACCATCCGACGCGAGGACCCCTCGTTCCGCTCGCAGTACAACGACGAGACGGGCGAGACGATCATCTCGGGCATGGGCGAGCTTCACCTCGAGATCATCAAGAACAAGCTGGTCCGCGACATGAAGGTCGGCGTCACCGTCGGCAAGCCGCGGGTCTCCTACCGCGAGACCATCCTCAGCGAGGCCAAGGACGTCCGGGGCCTGTTCAAGAAGCAGACCGGCGGTCGCGGTCAGTTCGGCGACGCGGTCATCAGCATCAACCCGATGACCGAGGCCGAGGCCGAGGAGCAGGAGCTCAAGTACAAGGACGGCGTCGTCTTCCAGGACAAGATCACCGGCGGCGTGATCCCCCGGGAGTACATCCCGTCGGTCGAGACGGGTGTCCGCAACGCGGCCCTCAGCGGCGTGCTCGGCGGGTATCCGCTGATCAACATCAACGTCGAGCTGACCTTCGGCTCCTACCACGACGTCGACTCGAGCCAGGTCGCGTTCGAGCAGGCCGGCTCCCTCGCGTTCCGCGAGGCGGTGATGAAGGCCAAGCCCGCGCTGCTCGAGCCGATCATGAAGCTCTCGGTCACCACGCCGGACGAGTACTTCGGCACGGTGTCGGGCGACATCTCCAGTCGCCGCGGCCACATCGTCGACTCCGAGCTGCGAGGCGTGGTGCGGGTGATCACGGCCGAGGTCCCGCTCTCCGAGATGTTCGGCTACACCACGACCCTGCGGTCGATGACCCAGGGCCGGGCGAGCAGCTCGATGGAGCCGGCCGAGTACCGGGTCATGCCCGACAGCCTCAAGGACGCGGTGCTGGCCGAGGGCTGATCGCCCCTGCCACCCGCCCACGATTCGAACCCCGCGGGGCCGCGACCGACCTGGTCGCGGCCCCGTTTCCTCGAGCCGAACCGGTGGACGTCGGACTGCTACGCTCCCGGCATGGCGACCGATCCGGCCATCGAGACGATCGACGAGTTCCGAGGCGAGTACGAACTCGAACTCGAGAACTGGCTGCACCGCCGCTTCCGGCGGTTCTGCGGCACCCTCTTCGCGATCGAGCTCATCTCCCTCGCCCTCTGGGTCCTCGTCCTGGCGGGCGTGGACGAGA
>JAYZBK010000058.1:0-5282 GCA_036339295.1 Planctomycetota bacterium | reverse complement strand
CGCCCGGGCGCGATCCTGGAACGACCAGGGGTCCGAGTCGTCGAGAAGCACCGACTTCTCGAGATCGTCCGCCGCACGGGTCCAGTCCTTCTTCATCATGGCGAGGCGGCCCGAGAGGTGCAGGACCGCGGCATCGTCCTCGAAGTCGGATCGGTGCTTCCGGATGAGACGATCCGCCTCGTCGAGCAACCCTGCTCCGATGAGCACGTCGACCGACGCCACCAGCATGCCGCCGTTGGCGGGCGCGAGCTCGAGCGCGGTGAGGTAGTGGTCGACCGCCTCGAGGGGACGTTCGACCCGCTCGTTCACGATCCCGAGGAAGTAGTGGGCGTCGGCGTTCTCGCCGTCCAGCTCCACCGCCTTGCGAAGACTGGTCATCGCATCCTGGAGACCGCCGGTCTCGAGGTAGATCCGACCGAGCAGCACCCAGTACGGGGACTGGTCCCCCGCCTTGTCGATGGCGGACTCCAGCTGTCGCTTGGCCTCGACGAAGTTCCCGGTCTCGAAAGCCTGGTTCGCCTGGTCGAAGTCGACCCGGCTGCGAACCGCGTTGAAGCGCTTCTGGGCGAGCTCACGGGACTCCTGGCCCCGCTTGGTGGGGCCGGTGCAACCCATCGGGGCCGCGAGGAGCGTGCCGGCGGCGATGATCATCGCCGTCCCGAGCAGGGTGGCTCGATCGAACAGGCGGTCGGGGGAAGAGTGCTTCATGATGGTCCTCGGGGATCGATTCGCGTCCGTCGGACGCGGGGTTGTTGCGGTCGCATTCGAATCGTTCTCGATGCGTCGACGGGACTCAGTCCTCCTCGACGACGTTCACGATGATGGACGTCTCGGGCGACGGTGCATGGAAGAACCGGAGCTGGCGTTCGGCGATGTCCGCGAGCCACCAGATGCGGCCCCACGGGTTTGTTCGGGGCACGGCGACGATCTCCGCCTCGACGTTCCCCGCCAGGAGCGCTGCGTCCTCGACGGTGAAGACCTCGCGAACGGGCTCGGTCTCGGTCGCGAGGACATCCGGGGCCGTGGAGGTCGCGGCGACCTTCTGGGTGTTGGAGCCGTGGTCCTCGGTCGGGAGGGACGCCATCGTCGCCTCATCGGTCGTCGGGGCATCGGGCTCGGTCGCGGTCACCACGACGTCGGTCGACGTGGTCGGGTCGACGGGCTCGGAGAACGCCTCCTCGGCCGACATCGGGTCGACGTCCACGAGGACGACGACGTCGTCGGTCGACGAGGGATCGGCGGGGATCTCCGGCATGTCGAGATCCGCGACGAGGGCGTCGATGAACCGCTCCTCGCGGTTGGTCCCCGTCACCTCGGCCGTCGGCTCGTCGGTGGCGGTTCCCGTCGCGTCGGCGAGCGGGTCCGTCTCGGGAGCGAACCGGGCGGACTCGGCCGCATGATCCGCGATCTCCTCCATCTGGCTCTGCATGATCCGCTGCCAGATGTCGAAGTCGTAGAAGTCGCCGTAGTCGTCACCGGTGATCTCGGCCCGAAGCTGTCGCACGCCGGGCTGGGCCGGGTTCAAACGAAGCGAGTTGTCGAGGTGGTAGAGCGCGAGGTCCTTGTCGCCCCGCTGCTTCGCCTCGAACGCGGACTGGTTGTGCTGCGAGCTCATCTTCTCCCGGCTGAACGGGAGCAGTCCGTCCCGCATGCCGGCCCGGAGGCTGTCCACGAAGGCCATCCCGGCCTTGCCGGAGGCCTCGATGAGGCTGTCCTCGACGATCGTCGGGGTGATCAGGAAGATGATCTCCCGGCGGGTGACCTGGTTGTCGTGCCCCCCGAAGGCGGCGCCGAGCAGCGGGATGTCGCCGAGGAAGGGCACCTGGCTGTTGGTCACCCGAGTGTCCTCCTGGAAGAGGCCGCCGAGCACCAGGGTCTGGCCGTTCTGCACCCGCACGTTGGTCGAGATCTCGTTGGTGTTCTCGTCCGGGACATCGATCGTTCCCTCGACGCCGCCGGACGTGATCGCCCTGAGCTGGGCGTCCGAGACGCTGGGGTACAGCTCCATGCGGATCGAGTCGTCCTTGCTGATGAAGGGACGGACCATGAGCTTGACGCCCGTGTCGAGGTACTGGACGGTCTGCGTCGTGGTGGTGTCGGTCGAGGTCGTCGAGAGATAGGCGACCCGCCGGCCGACGAGCACCTGGGCCCGCTGCCGGTTGAGCGCCATCAGTCTCGGCCGCGCGAGCACCATGGTGTCGGTCACCGTGTCGAGGGCGCGGACGAAGACCGCCGCATCGCCGGCGACCAGTCCGAGCTTGAAGTTGCCGGGCCCCCCGGTGTTGCCGGGGGTCGACTGCCCCGCATACGCCGGGAGCCCGTTGGCCCCGCCGTAGACCGGGGTCGGCACGTTGCCGCCGGTCCCCGCCGGGGGCGACTCGCTGCCCCGCAGCATGTCGGTGACGGGACCGAGGGGATTGATCAGTTCGGTGACGTCGAGATTGCCGATCAGGGCGAAGTCGACGCCGAAGGCGTCGTTCTCCGAGACCAGCACGCTCGCGATCGTCGCGTCGACGACCACCTGCCGGGGGGCCGTGTCGATCTCCTCGAGGAGTTCCGCGACTCGACCGAGGTTCTCCGGGTAGTCGTTCACGACGAGGATCGCGGACTTCGCCCAGGAGTCGGCACCCATGGCTGCGAGATCCTGTTCGATGCCTCCCTCGACCTCGCCGATGAAGCTCAGCTTCCCCCGGTCCGAGAGGAGCGGCGTGGCGAACTCGCTCGCGTCCTGCGCCGAAAGGTGTTCGAGCTCGAACATCCGGCTCTCGGTCTTGCGATCGAGCGCCTGCATGCGAGCGAACTCCTCCTGGGTGTAGACGTAGATGAACTTGCCCTCCTCCACCCAGCGGAAGCCGTTGGGCTTGAGGATCGCATCGAGCGCCTCGAAGAAGGTCACGTCGAAGAGGTTCGCGCTGATGACCGCCGAGACGTTCCGGCTGGCGATCACGTTGCGTTCGCTCTGGAGCGCCAGCATCTGGAGCACCTGGGCGAGCTCGGTGTCCTGCACCTGGATGTTGAACGTGTCGAAGTCGTCGACCTCCACGCCGGAGAGGTCGAGAAGCTCGTTGCCCGGATCGAAGCCGGCCTCCCCGCCGTCGTCCTGCGCCAGGGCCGGGACACCGAGAAGACCGAAGGCGAGCCCGAGGGCCGCCAGGCGACGAATCGACGAGTGCAGGGTGTTCGATCGATGCATGACGCGTTCGCTCCTCGCCCTCTACGGGCGGAAATCGACGGATCCGGTGCCCCCGCCGTTCAGTCGGATGTCGAATTCGAGGCCTTCGACCTCCACGACGATCGTGGAGTGCCGGACCTCGGTCAGCCTGAGTGCCCGTCCGAAGGCACCACTTCCGAACTCGTCCCCCACTCGACGGACCCTGCCGTCGATGAGTGCGAGTCCCTGTCCCGGCATGAGTCCCTGGACCTTCAGCCGGGCGACGACCACCTCGAGCTCTCGCCGGAGCGTGGACGCCGCAGTCTGTTCGTCGACCGGCTGCGGAGACGACTTGGGCCCGAACGCCGGTTCCGCGGTGGAATCAAGCGTCCTGGGGAAGTGATTCCGGCTGACGGCCAGCGGATCCCGCGCCGTGACCCGCGTCGGACGAATGCCGGGAAGGTCCGGGAACACATCGTCGAAGGTCACGTCGGCGGCGAGGACCGTCTCCTCCTCGATCGCCATCGCGGTGCGAGGGATCGAAGTCAGGAGCCGGAGCCGCGCCCAGAGCAGCAGCCCGAAGGGCTGGACGAGGGCCACGCATGGCACGGCGAGGACGAGGGTCGCGAGCACCGCGCGACGTCGCATGCCACGGTCGGCGCGCCGGGCGAGCCAGCCGCCGAAGGCATCGATGCGATCCTGGAGTCGGCTGTCGATCTTCATCGTCGGTCCTCCGTCGTGCCTGCCGTCGGATCGGATTCGTCCGTCCCGGTCGGAGCGGAGAGATGCAGGGCGTCGAGCTCGAGCCGGAGGCGGGCCAGTCCGCGAGGATCGTCCGTCCGCTCGAGCCGCAGCGAGGTCGTGCGCACCGGGGTCTCGATCGAATCCACGAACCCGAGGAACATGCGGATCGACTCCCAGTCGGCGGTCAGTTCGACCTCGATCGGGGACGACCGCCACCAGTCGGGGGCGCCGAGGCCCGCCGGACCGGTCTGTCGCGCCGTGAAGGTCTGGTCGAGCACCCTCGATCCATCGATGGGGAGCGAGAGATCACGGATGATCGCGGCGAGGTCGGGCGCCCCCACCGGCAGCTCGTCGACCCCCTCCTCCCGGATCATGCGGTTCCGGCGTTCGGCCTCGGCGGAGACCGCCTCGAGCTCCGCCTCCGGCACCGTCTGCTCCTCGACCATCCGGTCGAGCCGCCGGGATTCGGATTCGATGGTCGATGCGCGGACGTGGAGGGGGCGGACCCCGAACCACACGACGACGAGACCGATCCCCGCGACGATCGTCGCGGTCCTGGTGGTCACCTGCATGCTCACTGGTCCGACTCCTTCTCCGCGCCCGGCGGTGGTGCCGGGCTCGCTCCCTCGAGATCGATCTCGAACGCGATGCGGAACGCCCGCGCGACCTCGCCGTCACCGGAGAGATCCCGGTGCCTGGTGGTCACGACCCGGACGCCGGCGAACCGCTGGAGGCCTCGCAAGGCATCGACGAGGGCGGCGACGTCGTCGTCGCTCCCGGCGAAACCCTCCACCTCGCCCTTCACCCGTCTCGGCTGGTCCGTCGAGTTCCGTCCGATCCCGGCGGAGACCGCGATGAGGGAACCGGCGTCGAGCTCGAGGCGCTCGACGGTCGCCGATGCGGGAAGCACGCCGACGATCGAGTCCACGACCCCTCCGGTCGAGAAGGGAATCGTGGTTCGTCGCCATGCCGCGAGATCGCGGCCCGTCCGCTCGACCTCGGCCCGCTCCTCCGCGAGCCGACGTTCGATCTGGACGACGTTCTCCGCGCGCTCGGTCGCGACGGCGAGATCCGCGCGGGCCGCCGAGAGGCGCCAGGATCCGCCGAGCCAGGCGATCGAGACGAGCACGCTCGCGACCACCGTCATCCTCGTGATCCAGTCGCGTTCCCTCGACACGCGAACCCGATCCCGGGTCGCCGTCGGCCTCAGGTCCATCGTTCGTCCGTTCATGCCGCCTCCTCCCGCGCCACGGGGGGACGGATCGCGAGTCCGAACGCCCGCACCCAGGTCCCGGCCCCGCCATGCTCGGCGATCTCGGGATGGGCCCCGAGTCGCGCATCCAGCAGGTGATCGACCTCGAGCGGAACGCCGGGAACGGCGGCATCG
>JAYZBK010000057.1:0-4441 GCA_036339295.1 Planctomycetota bacterium | reverse complement strand
CGGTGCTCCGATCCCTCCTCGAGGGCATGCCGCTCGAGTCGCTGCTGGTGGTGGCGCCGGCGCCCTTCCCCGCGATGGCGGCGGCGGGGGGGGCGGCACCCTGGGACGTCGTGATCCTCACGCATCCCATGCCCGTGATTGAGGAGCTGCCTCCCGGTCGCTACCTCTCCTTCGGCCCCCCTCCGCCCATCGACGGGCTCGAACCGTTCGGTGAGCCCGAACGAGGCGCGCTCGTCCGACGGACCCGTGACGCCCATCCGGTCCTCCGGATGGTGAACCTCGACGACCTGTTCGTCGGCGCCCTCGAGAAGATCGTGCTGGGGGCCGGCGTCTCCGTGCTGGTCGACTCCGGCGATGGTCCGATGATCGTCGAGATCGATCGCGGCCCCGTCCACCTCCTGCACGTGGCCTTCGATCCACTCGACTCGAACTGGCCGTACCTCCGGTCGTTCGTCAACTTCACCGCCAACGCGATCGAGTACCTGGGCAACAGCGGGGACGCGCTCACCACCCGGCCCGGCAGTCCCGGTGAACCGCTCTCGATCAGGATCCCCGCCGACGCCGGGAACGTCACGATCACGCCGCCCGGAGGCGAACCCCTCTCCTTGAACGTCGGTCGGGACGGCGACGTCTCCTGGGGGCCGGCCCGCCGAGCCGGCCTGCACGTCTTCGAGTGGGACGATCCGCGATCCGCGGAGCGGTCGAGTCGCGTGGTCGCGGTCAACCTCTTCGACCGGGACGAGCGTCACGTCGCGGCGGTCGAGGCGATCGAGATCGGCACCGAGGCGATCGCCGGGAGGAAGGCCGTGTCGCCCGGGACGCGATGGCAGGACCTCTGGCCCTGGCTCCTCGCCGGGGCGCTCGCGCTGTCGGTGGTCGAGTGGGTGCTCTGGCAGCGTCAGGTCGGCGCGGGCTGAGCCCCGGCCGACCGCCGTCCGACCCGGCGGTGGGCGATCAGCCCGCCTGGAGTTCCGCAAGCAGGTCGTCGTCGATGCCGAGGAACTCGCGCATGTGGCGGTCGTAGGTGTCCTGGTCCTCGTCCCGGCTGAAATCCAGGCGGAGCTCGTTGATGACCTTGGTCCCCTGGCCGATCCAGTCACGCCACGTCTCCGCGGCGATGTTCTCGAGGATCCAGGCGCCGACCGGGCCCTTGAAGGGCGGGTGCTCCAGCTGGGTTCCCGATCGTCCGGTGCGACGGCATACGAACGTCCCCGACGCCTCGAGCTCGGCGGCCTTCGCGGCATCGTCCTCGGAGAGCGAGGGGGCCGACCGGCCGATCGACTCGAGGCGTTCCGCGATGCCGTCCCGGACCAGCAGGTCGCCACGGGTGGCCGCGATCTTCCACCCGTCCTCCAGCGTGGCGACGGCCCGATCCTCGAGTCCCGCTTCGAGCATGGACTCGCCGGCGAGCTGGTAGGCCTTGCTCATGTCCGGGTTGAGTTCGATGACCCGCTGGAAGCTCGCGGCGGCCTCCCCGGACCGGCCCGCCTGGCGATAGGCGTTCCCGAGCGAGAAATGGGCCATCTCGTTCTCGGGATCGGCCGCGGTCATGTTCTCGAACTGGGCGATCCGCTGTTCCGCGACCTGGTCGTTGGCTGGCGAGGAGTCGTTCATGGGACGGATGCTAGCACCCCGGCGACCATCGAGGCAGGGGCACGCATCGGGTTCCGCCGACCTCGGGTGCGTCGCAGGATGTCGATGGCCCTGGCGGCCTCGCCGAGAACGGACCGTGGATCATCATCCATCGCCACCGGACGCTCCGCCGTCCCCTGCGTGTTCGGTCGCGGGGATTCACCGTCGAGGAAGGCGGGTTCCCGGAAGGGTTCGGATGGGGAGGACCAGTTCGAGCGGGATGACCGTCCTCCACCGGGCCAGTGCCGGCGGCAGGGCCACCGGCTTCGTTCCGGGGCGGACATCGAGGGGAATACCGAAGGGACCGCCGAAGGGGCCGCCCGGACGACGGGTCACCGGTCCCTCGTTGTCGATGTCCCAAGCCTCGAGCCGGGGAGGCGACGGTCTTCCGGGATCCCGTTCCCGGGCCAGGGCCTCTCCGCCGACAAGCATCGTCGAGCAGGCGAGGATGGCGGTCAGGAGGATCGGCGAGAGGCGTCCGGGGATCATGTCATCGCGTCCGTCTTGATGCAGATGTCGCATGGTGTGCTCCGGTTCCTTGGCTTCAGGATGCGGCTTCGAAGACCCTGGCCGCCTCGAGGATCCGCCATCCGATTCTCCGGAACGCGGGAAATCGTCCCATGGTGCCGGTGATCGTCCTGATCTCCTCCTCGTCGAGGACCCAGTCCTGCTCCTCCCCGATGAGGTCGGACACGCGTTGTCGGCGGAAGTGCTCGAGCGTGAACGCCCGCTCCCGCAGACCCCAGTTCCCGATCAACTCCGCGATCTCCATCGCCTTGTTGGTGAGGACGGCCATGCTTCGGTGGAAGTCGACGTCGTCCGGGTGGCGGAGCGCCACGTTGCAGCCGAAGATCGACCACCAGCCACGGGCCTCCAGGAGATCGATCGACGGGCAGGTCGCGGGATCGACCACGGATTCGAGCTCCGCGACGATCTCGGAGAGGGCTTCCCGGGCGGAGCGCCGACCGAGGGCGACCTCGACCTCGATCAGGCCGCCCGAACAGATCCGGGAGAAGGCGAGGTGGTTCGGGCGGCCGCCGTCCCGGTGCAGATCGAGGTAGATGCCCACGGCACGACGAAGGTGGAGGATCGCGTCCTCCGCGTGACGCTCCGTCTCGTCGGAGGCGGCATCGAGCAGTCTTCGGGAGGCGTGCCCGAACGCGTAGTGCCCGATGGCCAGGTTCTCGCGCAGGATCGGATCGTCGTCCGCGTCCGAGAGCCGATCGATGAGATCGCGGGCGACCGACTTCGCCTCGACGAGGTGCCACAACGCGTAGTGGGCGTTCGCCAGTCTTCCTTGAAGCGTCGTGCGGACGTCGAGGTCGGTGCAGTTCATCGAGAGCCCCTCCTGCGCGCACTCGAGGGCGCGGGCGTATCGCCCCCGTCGATCCCAGACCGATCCCTCGCGAAGGCACGCGATCGCGTGTTCCCGCGGCGTCTCCGCGAGCGTGTGCATGCGGCGGGCGAAGAGCAGGGCCTCGTCGAGCCGGCCCGCATGACGCGATTCGATCGATTGCCGACTGAGCCGCTCGAAGTCGTCGTCCCCGGCTCGGGTGGACCGCATGTCCTCGGGGTTCCACACGCATTCCGCGACATCACCGACGTTCCAGTCGAGGGCGTCCGCGAGGCCCACGATGAGGTCCAGCTTCGGATTCCCGCTCTCGGGAACGAGTTTCGAGGGGTCGCGGCCGAGGACCCGGGACAGCTCGGTCCGCGACCAACCTCGGTAGACCCGGGCGAGGTCCACGAACCGATTGAGTCGTCGACGTTGGGCGAGTCTCTCATCTGTCATGTCTTCCAGTTCCTTTCTGGCGGCGCACCGACAGCCCATGGGATCGCGGCACCCGGGGATCGCCGGGCGTTCGCGCGGCCGCACCCGCCACGCGTCTCTCGATTTCACGAGCTCGCCGACCTTCGGCTCGACAATCCGAATCCGAGTCGCCGACCGGGCCTTTCACCCGATTCCCGAAAAACAGGAGATCGACGCTCGATGCACTGGAACGAGGCCGGCTCCCGATCCGCTTCCGAGGTCCGCCCGTCTCCCGCACGGGGGCGACTCCAGCGAGGTCGGGGCCTCGTCTCCCGAATCTGCCCCATCCGGTCGCACGAGTCAAGGAAAACCCGGGTCCGGGTCGGCCGTCGACGACGTGTCGGGCGGAGCGACCGGCATCGTCGACCCGAAGGCGTGGTAGATTCTCGTCGTGCCACGGCTTGCGACGAACCTGTGCGGCGTCCCGCTTCGGAATCCGCTCGTGGCCGCCGCCGGCACCGCGGGCTACGGCCCGGAGATCGCCGAAGTCGTCCCGGCATCGACCTTCGGGGCGATCACCACCAAGTCGATCACGAGGGAGTCCCGGGAGGGCAACCCTCCGTGGCGGGTGACGGACCTGCCGGCGGGGATGTTGAACGCGATCGGGCTGGCCAACGTGGGGCTCGAGCGATTCCTCGGGGAGATCGTGCCCGAGCTCGCGGGCCTGGACACGGTGATCGTCGGTTCGATCGCCGGTCACAGCATCGAGGACTACGAGGCGGTGGCCGCCGCCTTCGGGTCGCCCGAAGCCGCCCCGATCCGACTTCTCGAACTGAACGTGTCGTGTCCGAACACGTCCACGGGACGGCAGTTCGGCGACGACCCGGTCATGCTCGAGGAGCTCGTATCGAACGCCGTTCGCGCCGCGGGAGACAAGCCGGTCCTCGTCAAGCTCTCCCCGGGCGCGGCCCCGGCGGTCGGGCTCGGGCGGGGGGCCCGCGCCGCCGGCGGGGCGGGGCTCACGCTCTCCCACCCGAGGCCGGCGCAGGGCGGCGATCC
>JAYZBK010000056.1:0-3213 GCA_036339295.1 Planctomycetota bacterium | reverse complement strand
AGAGGTGCAGGGAAGTTCACGCCTTGGCGCCGACCTTCTGGATTGGCACCTTCGGGCTCGGGCTCCGGCTCGGGTTCGGGTTCCGGCTCCGGCTCGGGTTCCGGCTCGGGCTCGGGTTCCGGCTCGGGCTCCGGTTCGGGTTCCGGCTCGGGTTCGGGCTCGGGCTGGGGTTCCGGCTCGGGCTCGGGCTCGGGCTCGGGCTCGGGCTCGGGCTGGGGTTCGGGCGTGACCGGTTCCGCGGCTTCCTCCATCACCCCGCCAGCCTGCGGAATCTCATCCGCCCTGGCCGGCCGGAGTCGACCGAGCAGCAGTTCGATCGTGGTTCCCTGCGGGGGCTGGACGATCAGCCATTCGTCGCCGAACTGGTCGTTGAAGCGGTCGATCACCTCGACCTCGTCTCCGGCCTCGAGTTCCGCCAGGACGGCCCAGGATCGCATCGGAAGCGGTCGTCCATCCTCCGAGACGGCCTTGGCGTTCGGCGCCATCAGGTCGGTCGGGGGGACGATGCGGGCGATGTCACCCCTGAGGTCCACCGAATCGTCCGCTCGAAGCAGGCCCTTCACGCTGGAGAGGCCGCCGTCGAGGGTCGCCACCGCCTCGAGGCCGCGCATGTCGACCACGAAGACCGGGGCACCTTCCTCCAGGATGGCGATCGTGTATCCGGGGCGGCCCTCCGCCTCGATGCGGACGTTCAGCTCGCGTCGATTGGCCACGAACCAGTCGCCCTCGGGGCCGTCCTCGGTCGGGGCCGGCTCCTGGGGGATCGAATCGAGCGGACGAGGGACGACGCCACCACCCGGTTGCTGGTAGTCGAGGTCGAGACCACCCCTGGCGATGCGAACGGACTCGGATTCCGCGACGAAGGCCTCTTCGAGCCTTTCGGCGACCGAGATCCGAGCGGACGCGTCCGGGATCTCGTCGGTCTCGGCCGGACGAAGGCGGGCGGGGTTGACCCACAGGACGACGTCCTCCGGCGGCGCGACGAACGCCCATTCGACATCGTCCACGAGGAATCGATCGTCCACGCGGAGTCTCGCTCCGGGGGCGAGGCGGGCGACGTCCTTCCACGAACGGTCGGGGTCGACGCCGGTGCCTTCATCGATCGTGGCCCGCTGGTTCGGCGCGAAGAGAAGGGTGGACTCCTCGACGACCGCGACGCCATCCTCGACCAGGGTCGACGGACCGAGCTCGAGGAGTCCGCGGACCGGAGCGACGCTCGGGCCCACCAGTCGCACGGGGGCCCAGTCGCCCGGCTCGAAGGGACCGAGCAGGAGGGGCTGTCCGGACTCCACGACCAGCACCGGGTAGTTCGCGGAGGACGGCGGTCCGGACTTGAGCGCGACCGTCGAGGCGCGGGTGATGAACCAGGTGTCGGTCGCGTCTTCGGAGGGGGTGTCGCTCGCGATCGCGGGGAGCGGGGTCGCGAGGATTCCCAGGACCATGGACCATCGACCAGGACGACGGGGGGAGTCGGTTCTCGGCATGGCGGAAGTCTAACACCCCGGGCCGGTCGCTCCCATCGGTGCCGGGGGACGTGTCGCCCTCCCGGCCCCGGTAGGATGCCGCGGATGAGATGCCCTCGGCCAGCCCGGATCCGTTCGACCGTCCTTCCCGGTGGGAGCGCTCGCGTCGCGTCGGCCGGGCTCCTGGCCGCGATGGCCGTGGCGGCCTGCGAGTCGCCGCTGCAGCGGGACGCCGCCGTGGACCTCCGGGAGTCGGTCCGGGCGGCGGTCGATCGCGAGGTCGCCGACCTCCAGGACACCTCGATCACGACGACGCGGCAGTCGGTCACCCAGCTCTCCGAGGAGTTCAGCGAGCGTTTCGAGGAGCTCGAGACGCTCGGCCCGCCGGTCGCCGACGGTGACGCCGGGATCGACCTGGGGACCGGTCTCGACGGCCAACCCCTCGAGACGGTCTCGGTCTCCCTCGAGGATGCGATTCGCTCCGCGGTGGTGAACAACCTCGGCATCCAGAGGACGCGGCTCGCCCAGGCGGTCAGTGCGGCGGAGGTCGTTCGCGCGGAGGCGGTCTTCGACGCCGTGCTCGGGGCGGGGGTCAACTTCGCCCGTCTCGACGAACCCCGGGCCGACATCCTCCTTCCCGGGGGGCCCGGCCAGCCGCCGATCATCCTCGACCAGGGTCAGGACGCCTCCCAGTGGGGCTTCACCACGGACCTCCAGAAGCCCCTGACCAGCGGTGGTGCCCTCGACCTCACCTTCGGCGGCAATCGGCAGGAGATCTTCAACACGAACCAGGGCTTCAGCCCGAACCCCGCCTACGAGAGCGCCGTGTCGCTCGGCCTGGCGCAACCGCTGCTCCGAGGATTCGGCGAGGACGTGAACACCGCGGGCATCCAGCTCGCCCGCAACGCGGACCGCCGGGCCGCCGTCGATCTTCGCGGTCGCCTGCTCGATCTCGTGGTCGGCGTGGAACGGGCCTACTGGAGCGTCGTCGTCACCCGACAGGAGCTCGTCGTCGCCCGCTGGCTGGTCGCCGAGGGAGAGCGCATCCGCGACATCCTCGACAACCGCCGCGGGTTCGACACCACGCTCGCCCAGTACGCCGATGCCGTCGCCACCGTCGAGAGCCGCAAGACCCGGCTCATCCGGGCCCGTCGCGATCTCGGCCAGGCCACGGACGCCCTGAAGGCGCTCCTCAACGACCCGGCGCTGCCCGTCGGCTCCGAGATCGACCTGGTGCCGGCCGACTACATGGTCGACGCCCCGTTCACCTTCGATCTCCGGGAGTCCATCGGGACCGCCCTGACGCAGTCGCCCCTCATCGACGCCGCCGTCCTCGACATCGACGACGCCTCGATCAACGAGATCGTCGCCAGGAACGGCCGGCTCCCGGCCCTCGACCTCCGGGCGGAGATGGCGTGGCTCGGCCTCGCCTCCGGTTTCGGCGAAAGCGTCCGGACGATCGACGGCGACTACGTGGACTACATCGTCGGCCTCCAGTTCAGCCAGCCGATCGGCAATCGCGCCGCGGAGAGCGTCCTTCGGCAGGCGAGGCTCCAGCGGTCCGCGGCGGTCATCGGGTACCGCCAGGCGGTGCAGGACGTCGTCCTCCAGGTGAAGAACTCGGTTCGCGACATCGACGCCGGATACGCCCTCGTCGGACAGGCGAGGAACTTCCGGCTCGCCCAGGCGGAGAACCTCCGCGCCCTGGAGGCGCTTCGCGAGACGCTCGCCGCGCTGACCCCCGAGTTCC
>JAYZBK010000055.1:0-18464 GCA_036339295.1 Planctomycetota bacterium | reverse complement strand
GGGGATGGACCCCGACGCGGATTCCAGCCCGCTTCGAATCAACACCGCCCTCGGCTTTCGCCGGGGGCGGTGTTCGCGGAACGAAGGGGGAGGGAGTCGGATCGGGGAGAGGACTCCGAACTGATCCGGTTCACTCCTTTCCCGATCCGTCGACCGGTTCCCGCGGCCACTGGTACTCGATCGCCCGGAACGACATGCGATCGAAGCAGACGTTCGTGCTGCTCGGGCAGATGGTGCAGATGCAGTCGAGCGCCGACGCCCCGGTCCCGACGCTGACGATCTCGAGCGACTGAGTCCCGGCCCCGACGACGGTCTCCCCGGATAGGCTGCCCGTCGATCCACCCTCGGACGGTCGATCGGAACTCGGCCCCTGCGTGCCCGCACGCGACGATCCCGGAGTGAACCATGCTCACCATGCTTGCCCAGGCGTCGCCCGACGATCCCGCTCCACTGGGAACGGCCCTCGTCGTCGTCTACGCCGTCGCGATCGCGGTGGTCGGGGCATTCGGCGTCGCCTCGCCCTGGCTGGTCGCGCGGCACGGGGACGGACGCCTCGTGGCCTACGGCAACAGCTTCGCCGGGGGCGTCCTGCTGGCCGCCGGTCTCATCCACCTCCTCGGCGACGCGAACGAGGGATTCGCCACCGCGTATCCCGACGTCGACTACCCCGCGGCGTACGCGATCGCGACGGCGGCCTTCCTCCTCGTGCTCGCGGTCGAGAGGGTCATCCCGAGGGCGAGTGCGGCCGGCGACCCGGCGGCCGATCCGGAAGCCGCGGCCCTGCTCGCGGGCGGACAGGGCGGCGGCGCGGCTCCGTACCTGCTGCTCCTCACGCTCTCGATCCACAGCGTCATCGCCGGTCTCACCCTCGGGATCTCGTCCGCCGCCGGCGCCGGCGTCCTGCTCGTCGCGATCCTCGCCCACAAGGGGGCGGCCGGCTTCGCCCTCGGCTCGACCTTCCGCGAGTCGAGCATCGCCCCCCGGACCCGCATCCCGGCGCTCGGCATCTTCGTCTGCAGCACCCCGGCAGGCGTCCTTCTCGGAGGCCTCGCCACCGCGGTCCTCGGAGGCGGCGACTCGGCCGCGGAGGCGTGGTTCAAGGCCGTCGCGGCGGGGACGTTCCTCTACATCGCGACCCTCGACGTCGTCCGGGAGGAGTTCTTCCCGGGTGGCTCCGACCGGGCGAGCCGACTCTCCTTCGCCATGCTGGGGGCGGGGGTCATGGCCCTCGTGGCCATCTGGATGTGACAAGACCCTCGGATCGCGGGTTTCGAGCGCAACGCCGCCTCGACGAGCGATACGATCCGGGCATGAAGACCCCGACCGCGATCCGTGCAGGTCTCGCCGCGAGCCTGGTCACCCTCTTCGCCTGCGGCTGCAGCACGCCGGACCCTGCCGAGGAGACCCTCGGCCGCACGGTCCTGGCCAGGCCCGGGGTCGAGCCGCCACTCTCCGGGCGCGACCCCGCGACCCTGCCGGCCCCGCTCCCTCGTCGCGTCGGGGCGCCCGCCGTCCCAGGGACGACCGAGCCGGTGGTCATCGACACCCGCGACTTCCGACCCCGCATCGATCGGCGACGTCCCGCCGGCCCCGGCTTCCGACCGGCGCGGTTCCTGCCACCCCACGTCAAGCCGAAGATCGACCTCGATCGACCCGACAACGGCCTGCCCTCGGGCGGCGTCCGCCAGGCCGCCCGCTCCGCGCCCGACGTCGCCTTTCCCGGCATCACCCAGACCCCCTGGCGACCGCCGGATCCGTCGATCGCCGTCGGCCCCGACCACGTCGTCGAGACGGTCAACATGAAGATCGCGTGGTTCGACAAGACCGGCACGCCGCTCTTCGAGCAGTTCCTCGACGACACCGGCGACCCGGGCTTCTTCGAGGAGGTCGGCGCGGGGGGCTTCACCTTCGACCCCAAGTGCTTCTACGACCCGCACGCGAACCGCTACGTCGTGCTCGCCCTCGAGTACTACGGCGGTGCCGGCGAGGCGTGGATCACCTTCGCCGTCTCCGACGACGACGATCCCGAGGGCACCTGGTTCAAGTACCGCACCTGGGCCCTCGTCGAATCGCAGGACAGCAACTACTGGGTCGACTACCCCGGCTTCGGATACGACGAGGACGCGTGGTACGTCACGGGGAACCTGTTCCGGCTCGGTGACGGGCCCGGCCCCGGCTTCCTCGGCGGCCTCCTCCGCGTGATCGACAAGTCCGGTCCGCTCTCGGGCGAAGCGGTCGAATGGAACGACGTCCTCGCCGGCGGCGCCTCGTGGCAGGTCGCGCAGGCCCCCGATCCCGGGCAGGCGACGAGGATCATGCGACAGGCCGCCGGGGACCTCATCGAGGTCGGACTCGTGGAGGACCCGCTCGGCAGCCCGACGATCTCCACCGATCTCGTCGCCGTCCCGACGATCAACAGCGACGGCTCCGCGCCGACTCCCACGGGCGGCGGCCTCTGGATCGTGGACCCTCGCATCATGAACGCCACGATCCGGGAAGACGTCCTCTGGCTCGGGAACCACGGCCGGCGGCCCGGCGACGATGCGGCGTCCGCCGCGTGGTACGCCATCGACTGCAGCGGACCGTCACCGGTCTTCGAGCAGGGCGGCACCATGAGCTTCGGCGGGGACGAACACGCCTTCTTCCCCGCCCTGGCGGTGAACGGGGCGGGCGAGACCGTCCTGGTCTACGGCCGATCGAGCCCGAGCCTCCACCCGGTGCTCGAGGTCACCGGACGCGTCCCCTCCGACCCACCGGGAACGATGGGCGTCCCGACGCGACTCGTCGGGGGCGAGACGAGCCCGAGCGGTGGGGGCGGGCCGGACGGACTCAATCGCTGGGGCGACTACTTCGACGCCACCGTGGATCCGACCGACGACGAGACGTTCTGGATCGTCGGCATGTACGAGGAGGAGGCCGGCTGGGTCACGGAGATCGAACGCGTGACGATCGGACTGCAGGGCGACCTGAACGGCGACGGCCTCGTGGACGGCGCCGACCTCGGCCTGATGCTGGCCCTCTTCGGATCGGACGATCCCACCGCGGACCTCAACGGCGACGGCGTGGTGGGAGGCGCCGACCTCGGACTCCTGCTCATCGACTGGACGGGCTGACGAATTCGATCGCCCTAACCGGCGACCGCCCCGGGGTCGACGAGGAAGGAGACGATCGCCTCGGTGTCGGCGAGGTCGGCGACCGAACGGGTCGCGCCGGCCTCGGCGAGACGATCCACCGCGAAGATTCCCGTGGCGACGGCGAGGGACTCCGCACCCCCGGCGATCGCGCACCCGACGTCCCGCGGCGTGTCCCCGATCACGACGACTCGAGCGGGTGCCGCTCCGTGCATCTCGCGGAAATGACGCCGCGCGACCGGGACGAGCTCGTCGCGATGCGATCCATGCTCGGCGAACGCGTTGCAGCCGAAGAGGTCGGGGTCGAGCCCGGCCCGTTCGAGCTTCAGGCGGCCGGTCGCCGCCCAGGTGCCGGTCAGGAGACCGAGCTGGACGGACGGCTCCTCCCGCAGGCGGTCGAGCAGGCGTTCGACGCCCGGGCAGGGTCGGAACCCGCCCATCTCGTCGGCGATCGCCGACAACTCCCGGCCGTAGGCCGCCTGGAAAGCGGCCTCGTGGGCGGACGCATCGACGCCCGGACAGTGCCGCGTCACCGCGTCGGCGTAGTTCTCCGGGTCGAGTCGGCCGTGGATCGGGACGTCGACGAACGTGAACACGGCCCCGTGGACGTCCCGGCCCGCCCGCTCGTACGCGAGGATCCCGGCGTCCTGGGTATCCAGGAGCGTGCCGTCGATGTCGAAGAGAACGAGGTTCGCCGCCATGGTGGGCCTCGCATGCTACGGGTTCGGCGGACGAGCAGCCGGCCGGGCGAAGACGCCCCCACGAGACGACCTCGCCCCGCGTCGAACACGACGCGGGGCGACGGAGGCTTTCGGTCCAGCGGCCCCAGAGCCCGAAAGGGCAGGCCGATCAGCGACGACGACGGCGAATCGCGGCGAGGCCCCCGAGGACGGCAAGCGCCGCGGGCCCCGGCACCGGGCTGTCGGTGGTACCGGAATCACCGGGATCCTCGACGGCCGGAAGCTTGTCGCTCGCCCCATTGTCGAATCCGCGGAATCGGATCACGAGATTCTGGCCGCCGTTGGGCGCCAGGAAGTCGGCGGCGGAGACCATGGCGTCGCCCACGCCGGTGAAGACCCAGGTGCCGGTCGCTCCGGCGACGAGCCCGGTGTTCGGGCTGCCTCCACCTTCCCACTGGCCCGTGGTCGACGCACCGTGCGAGCGTGAACCGAAGGGCTGGGTGTTGATGCTGCCGGAGAGATCGCCCCAGGCGGCACTCAGGCCGCTGCTCGCGCCGGCGTCGAACGTCCAGCCGCTCGTGCCGGCGGCGGGGTCGAAGGCGAGGGCGACGAGCTTGCCACCGAACTGCGACGTGTTCGTCAAGGTCAGGATGAACTCGGCCATGCCGCCGCCGAGCTCGTTGTAGGTCGCGGTTCCGGTGAACCCCCCGTAGGACGTCGAGTTGCTCGACGCGGCGTTGTTCGACTGAATCAGGATGGTGTCGGCCGCGGCGTGCGCCGAAGCGACCGCCAGCATCACGATGGCGAGGTATCTCATGGGTCTGTGGCTCTCTCTTGCTCGAACGTCCCGACGGTCCGGCTCGGAGGTCTCTCGGCCTCGCCGATCCAACCGGACCGGCCCGATCGTATCGGAGCGCTGCCGTTCCGCGACCACCATTCGGAAAGATGGGGCAAGATCCCCTCCGGCGCGGCCGGTGGGCCGGAAACCACCCTCGGAACGCGTCGCCGGCGACCTCGACTCACGGCAGGAAGCCGATCCGACATCCCGGACGGGAGCCCGAATCGGAGACCGGATGGAATTCCATGGCCGACTCAGTGCCGGGAGACGTGGCCTTCGGAACCTCGCGTGCCGACCTCGATCTCGGACTGCTGGCCGGCAAGCACCGAACGCACCCGACGGGCGATGCTGGTCGCGTCGAGGCCGACCTCGGCGAGCTGTTCGCCGCGGCCACCCTGGTAGATCCAGCCGTCGGGCATCCCGCAGACCGTGACGAGCCGCGAATCGAGACCGAGTCGGTTCGCCGCCTCGAGCACCTGCGTGCCGAAGCCGCCCTTGATCGTGTGGTCCTCGAGGGTGAAGACCCGGACGCCCGACTCGAGCAGGGTTCGGAGCAGCGCCTCGTCGACCGGCTTGGCGAAGCGGGCGTCGTAGACGCTCACCTCGTACTCGTCCCCGAGTTCGTCGCGGACGTCCATGCCGGTGATCGCCATGGTGCCGTAGCCGAGGATCGCCACGTCGGGCCGCTCCGCGACCACGAGACCCCGCGCCTTGCCGAGCTCGAACGCCGGGCAGGCGTCCCCGGCGAAGCGTTCGCTCACGTTGTCGCGGGGATACCTCACCGCGGAGAGGCCGGTGTCGTAGTCGGCCATGAACTGGAGCGCGGCGACGAGCGACGGCTCGTCCATCGCGGCACAGATCGCCGCATCCGGCAGGGGGGCGAGGATGGAGACGTCGCAGAAGCCGTGGTGCACCGCGCCGTCGCCGCCCACGAATCCGGCGCGGTCGAGGCAGAGCCGGACGGGAAGTCCCTGGAGCGAGACCTCCTGGAACGCCTGGTCGAAGGCGCGCTGCAGGAAGGTGGAGTAGACCGCGAAGAACGGCTTCCAGCCGGTCTTGGCCAGTCCCGCCATCATGTCCATGGCGTGGCTCTCGCAGATGCCGGTGTCCCAGACGCGATCCGGGAACTCGCCGATCACCTTCGAGATCCCGGTGCCGTCCGGCATCGCCGCGGTGGCGGCCACGACCTTGCGGTCGCGGGTCATCAGGTCGTGCATCGCGTCGCCGAAGGCGGCGGTGAACGAGCGGCCCGACTTCTTGATCTCGACGCGGCAGCCTTCGGACACCAGCTCGGAGTCCTGTTCGGCCTCGTCGCCGCGATCGACGACCTCGAACGCGCCGGGCGAGTGGAAGCGGGTCGCGTCGCCCTCGGCGAAGCCGTACCCCTTGCCCTTGATCGTCTTCACGTGGAGGACCATCGGACGGTCGAAGTGCGCCGCCTCGTTGAGGAAGTCGACGAGCGTGGGGATGTCGTGGCCATCCACCGGACCGACCGTGACGAGGTTGAACTTCTCGAACCAGGCGTCCTCGGAGATCATCGCCTTGCTCATCTCGCCCATGCGGTGATAGAGCTCGGAGATCGTGTCGCCGCCGGGGAGGTGCCGGGCGAGCTCCTTGGCCGCCTTCTTGAAGCCGCCGTAGGAGTGGCTCAGTCTGACGCGGTCGAAGTAGGCCGCGACCGCGCCCTGCGGCTTCGCGATCGACATGCCGTTGTCGTTGAGGACCACGAGGAACTGCCGGCCGAGGGTGCCCGCGTTGTTGAGCCCCTCCATCGCCAGTCCGTTGACGATCGAGGCATCGCCGATGAGCGCGACCGCCCGCCGTCCGTCCCCGTTCTCGGTGGACCAGCCCTCGCCGTTCAGGGTGTCGCCGCGAGCCATGCCGACCGCGGTCGAGATGCCCGTCCCGGCGTGGCCGACGGAGAAGAGGTCGTAGTCGCTCTCCCTCGGCTCCGGGAATCCGGCCATCCCCTCGCGGGTCCGCAGGCCCTCGAGCATCGGGAGCCGCCCCGTGAGGAGCTTGTGCGGATAGCACTGGTGACCGACGTCGAACAGCAGGCGATCGTGCCCGAAGTCGAAGACGTAGTGCATCGCGATCGTGAGCTCGACCACGCCGAGGTTCGGGGCGAGGTGCCCGCCGCTCCGACGGACCTGCTCGCAGATCGCCAGGCGGATCTCGGCGGCGACGTCCTCGAGGCGATCGACGGGGATCTTCTTGAGGTCGGCGGGAGTGCGAATCGAGTTGAGAAGGGGGAGGTCCATCCGCAGGTCGTTCCTTGGTCTGGAAGGATCGGACCCCGAAGGACCGATCCACGAATGGTAGCGGCTCGGCCGCCTCCGGCGGGGCTCGACAACGTGCCAGAAAGGGGTTCGAGCAGCCCGGGGTCCGGTTTCACCGGGCCGGGATCACCGGGTCCGGACGGCCAGTCGCCGGGCGAGCTCCCGAAGGGGCTCCGCGCGGTCTCCCAGGCCGGAAAGCGCGTCCAGCGCCTCCGACTCCAGCCGCTCGACCTCGCGCCGACTCTCCTCGAGCCCGAGGAGCGCCGGGTAGGTCCGCTTGCCGGCCTCGCGGTCCTTGCCGCCCGTCTTGCCGAGGTGCTCGGTGGACTGGGTCTCGTCGAGGATGTCGTCCACCACCTGGAACATCAGGCCGATCGCGGCCCCGTACCGTTCAAGGACCTCCGGATCACCCTCGCCCACGATCGCACCGACCCGGCAGGACGCCTGGATGAGGGCGGCGGTCTTGCACCGGTGGATCAATCGAAGCCGTTCGAGCTCGTCCACGAGTCCTTCGGGGAATCCGCCGACCGTGTCGTGGACCTGGCCCTCGATCATCCGCCGGGTCCCGACCCCGACCGCCGCCGCGACGGCTCCGGGCTCGACCGGGCTCGCCAGCGAGAGCTCGAACGCGAGGCACTGGAGCAGGTCGCCGACGAGGACCGCGACGTTCTCCCCGAAGACCTTGTGGGTCGTCGGCCGGCCTCGCCGGAGATCGTCGTCGTCCATCGAGGGCAGGTCGTCGTGCACGAGACTGAAGGCGTGGATGCACTCGAGGGCGGCCGCCCCCTCGAGGGCGTCCTTCGCCTCGCCGCCCACCGCGAGGCAGGCCCGCAGGACGAGCATCGGCCTCAATCGCTTTCCGCCGCCGAGGAGGGCGTATCGGGTCGCCTCGTCGAGCCGCGGCGCCAGCGCCAGATCGTCGATCGCGCGAGCGAGCCGTGCCTCGATCCACTCGAGCAGCACCTCGTCGGTCATGGCGGACGGGTCTCCGATGTCGGGGGCGGTGGGCATGTCCGAAGGGTACCGGCAGGAGCGGGCGGAGCCAGCATCGAACCCCCGGGTCGCCGTATGATCCTCGCCGATGACGACCCTCGAGTCATTCCTGGACTTCATGGACCGCGGCGGCTTCGTCCTCTGGCCGCTGCTCCTCCTCAGCATCGTGACCGTCTCCCTCGTGATCGAACGGGCATGGTTCTGGTGGCGACTCGATTCCCGGCACGGCCGGGCCGAGTACGACCGCCTCGTCACCGTCCTCCGCACCGGCGACGCGGCGAGCCTCCGGAAGGCTGCGGCGAGCGACCGGGGCCCGTACGCCGAGTTCGTGCGTCTCCTCGCCGTCCGGGACCACCCCGACGAGTCGGATGCGGCCATCGTGGCGGAGGAGGTGCGACCGCGCCTCGAGCGAGGATCGATCCTGCTGGCGACCGTCGTCACCGCGGCGCCGATGCTCGGGATCCTCGGGACCGTGGTGGGGATCATCCAGTCCTTCGAGCTCCTCGGAGGCGACGCGACGATCACCGATCCCAGCCAGGTGTCCGGCGGCATCGCCGAGGCCCTGATCTCCACCGCCTGTGGACTCGTGGTCGCCCTGATCGCGCTCTTCCCGCTGATGATCCTCCGGGGCCGGCAGGATCGCGCGGTCGGACGCCTCGAGGCGCTCGCCTCGGCCACCATCTCCGCCAGCCGTCGGTAGGAGGGGCCACGACGTCCCGCTCCGGATCATGGAGCGAGAGGCCCGCCGGAAGCACCAGCAGGGCCTTCGACCGGGAGCGATCCCGCGGACGAATCGTCGATCACTCGTCGGTGTGGAGGAAGTCGCGGGGGTTCTGGTCGCCATCGTGCGCCGCATTGATCCAGCGTCGCATGTCGAGCAGCTCGCCGATGCCCACGGAGGTCGCGTTCCCCGCGAGATGCACCACCGAGACCGTGCTCCCGACCCGACGGTAGGGAACCGCCTCCTCGACGAAGACCTCCATCGCGATCCCGCTGCCCTGGCCGAGGATCGCCGACCCGGGCGTCGCCGGGACGTCGAAGATGGAACTTCTCGCCCCGGCCATCTCCCCGATGATGCTTCCGACCTCGACGGTGGCGGCGTTGATCGAGACGCCCCAGACCTCGGTGGAACCCAGCCTGGTGGGGCACACCCACGCGGCGCCGGGGTCGTACTCTGCCCCCGGCTTGTAGAGGCCCGGCGCCCGCCGGCTCGAGCCCGCGAAGTGGACCAGCGTCGTGGGGTCGGTGGCTCGGCCCTCGGTCTGGAGGACGAGGCCTCCCTTCGTGGGGATCGGGGCGCCGGAACCGTTGGACTGCCGCCAGGAGGCGTTGCCGAATCGGACGACGGGATTCCCGCTGTCGCTGATGTCCCACCATCCGCCGACGTAGTAGGCGTTGTAGCCGAACCACGGGTTCTCGGCGACCTGGATCGCGGTGCCGTTGATCGAGTTGGCGCTGCCGTTCCGGGGAACCTCGTCGACGATCTCGGTGTTCGTCGAGTACCCGAGCATCGTCTCGTAGCTCCAGTCCAGGTACGGAAGGAGCCGCCAGGGGTAGGTCCGCGCGAGCTGCGGGGCGACCTCGCCGCCACCCTCGTACCGGTAGCGGAGCCGCCACTGCGACTGGACCTGCTGGTCGAGGTAGCCCGGCATGAATCGGTCGCCGTTCCCCGCGGTGTAGGTGGTCGAGGCCATGTGCAGCTGGCGAAGCTGGTTGAGCTCGACGGTGCCCTTGCCGCTCCGACGGGCCGCCTGCAGGCCGGCCAGCAGCAGGCCGAGCAGGACGGTGATCGTGCCGATGACGGCGAGCAGCTCGACGACGGTGAACCCGCGACGGGCTCGGGAACCGTTCAGGCGACGAAGGGCGACGAGGAGGGATCGGGGCATCGATGGGTCCGACACGGGGACTCGGGAAGTCGATTCGACGGCAGGGGGGCCGCCGGACCGTCCGCAGACGGGGCCGCGGCGGTTGCGATGCTACCGCACGCCTCCGGCGGAAGGGACCCCACGGAGCGAGGAAGAGGGATCAGCGGCCCTCGACGGTGATCTTGTCCACCATTCCCGCCCGGATCTTCTCGACCCCGGAGCCGAGGTCGCCGATCGGGTCGGGCGGCACGATGTCGACGACCTTCTGGCCCAGGCTGGCCTCGCCCGCGGCGACCTTGGCCTCGAACGCCCGGCACTCGGCGAGGAGGCGGTCCAGGATCTCGGCTTCGGGGACGTTGGCGACCTTCTCGCCCTGGACGTAGATGATCCCGCGACGATCGCCCGCGAAGACCGCCACGTCGGCCCCCTCGGCCTCGCCGGGACCGTTCACGATGCATCCCATGACGGCGACCTTGATGGGCAGCTTGATCTCGCTGTCCAGCGTCTTCTTCACGTCCTCGACGAGGGTGAAGAGATCGACCTGGATCCGGCCGCAGGTCGGGCAGGCGATCAGCTCGATGCCCTTCCGTTCGCGGAGGCCCAGCGAACAGAGCAGCTCGACGCCGTCCTCGACCTCGTACACCGGGTCGCTGGCGTAGCTGATCCGGACGGTGTCGCCGATGCCGTTGGCGAGCAGCGTCCCCAGCGCGGCGATCGAACGGATCGAACCGGTCTCCCGCGTCCCGGCGTGGGTGACGCCGAGGTGCAGCGGATAGTCGAACCGCTTGGAGATCTCGGTGTAGGCATCGATGACGAGCCGGGCGTCCATCGACTTCGCGCTGATCGCGACGTCGTGGAAGTCGCGGGCCTCGAAGATCTCGAGGTACTCCTCGAGCTTCGCGATCATGATCGCGAGCAGGTGGCCGGAGCGATGACCCTCGAAGTAGGCGCCGAGCTCCTCCTGCCGCTTCTGCTTGTCCTTGCGCTCGATGATCGAGCCCTCGTTGACGCCGATGCGGATGGGGATGCCCGCGGCCTTGCAGGCGTCGATCACCGCGTTGACCTGCTCCCGATCGCTGATGTTGCCGGGGTTGAGCCGGATCTTGTGCACCCCGGCCTCGACCGCCTCGAGGGCCCGCTTGTAGTGGAAGTGGACGTCGGCCACGATCGGGACCGGCGTGACCTTCATGATCTCCGCGAGGGCCTCGGTGTCCTTCCGCTCGGGCACCGCGACGCGGACCACGTCGGCACCGGCCGCCGCCAGCTTCTCGATCTCGGCGAGGCAGCCGTCGACGTCGTGCGTGTAGCCCGAGGTCATCGACTGGACCGACACCGGCCCGTCGCCGCCGATGGTCACGCGGCCCACGCGGTCGTCGCCGAGGGTGATGGCACGGGTTCGTCGTCGCTGGTAGCTCATCCCGACAGTGTAGGTGGGGGCGGGCCGCCGCGGACCCGACCCGGGCCGCTCCGGTAGCATCTTGGCCGAACCCGAGGGCCACGCGAGCGACGCGATCCGGCTCCCACTCGAAGACCAGACCAGGAACCACGCCCATGAGCACGGCCGAAGCCCCCGCCCCGACCGACGGTGTCGTCAAGGTCAAGCTGTCCGTGATGATGTTCCTCCAGTACGCCATCTGGGGCGCCTGGCTGCCGATCCTCTATCCGTTCCTCCTCGGGTATCGAGGCTTCACCCTGTCGGAGACCGGGCTCTGCCTCTCGGCCGGCGCGGTCGGTGCCATCTTCGGTCCGTTCCTCGCCGGCCAGCTCGCCGACCGGCTCTTCTCGACCGAGAAGCTGCTCGCCGGCAGCCACATCATCGGCGCCGGGCTGGTCTTCCTGCTCGCGATCGTCGACGGCTTCGTGCCGTTCCTCGTGATCTCGGCGGTCTACGGATTCGTCTACGCGCCGACGATCCCCCTGACCAACTCGATCTCCTTCGCCCACATCGCCGATCGCGACCGGGACTTCGGGCCGATCCGGCTCTGGGGCACGATCGGCTGGATCGCCGCGGGCATCCTCGTCGGCCAGTACCTGCTCCGGTTCGCGACGCCCGCCGAGGGCTCGGCGGACGAGATCGCCGCGGCCCAGGACGCGGGCCGGGCGGTGGCCTTCTACATGTCGGCGGTCCTCGGGGTCGTGATGGCCGTCTTCTGCCTCTTCCTCCCGCACACCCCGCCGACCGGGGCGAAGGACCCGGCCCGGAAGCTCGCCTGGGTCGAGGCGCTCGCGGAGATCCGGCTGCAGCCGCTCCTGACGCTGTTCCTCATCGCCGTCCCGGTGAGCATGATCCACCAGTTCTACTTCGTCTTCACCAGCGACTTCGTGACCGACATCCAGAACGCCGCGGGCAGCGCGGGGGCGGACAGGTTCGCGAACTTCGTCAACCAGATCTTCGGGGTCGGCGGCGGCGGGCTCATGACGATCGGCCAGATCAGCGAGATCCTCGTGCTGGCCCTGATCCCGTTCTTCGCGAAGTCCATCGGCCGCAAGTGGCTGCTCATGATCGGGCTCGCGGCGTACGCGGGCCGCATGGCGATCTTCGCCTACGCCCCCGACCTCTTCCCGGTCCTGTTCGGCGTCGCCCTGCACGGCCTCTGCTTCGGCTGCTTCATCTTCGTCGCCTTCATGGTGGTCGACGAACAGACCACCCCGGACGTGCGGGCGACCGCCCAGAACCTCTTCAACCTGGTCATCGTCGGCATCGGCATCATCGTCGGCAGCTACTTCGCGACCGCGGTCGTGGGGGCGTGGGCCACGATGCCCGACGGCGGCGGCATGGACTACGCGAAGCTGTTCAGCGTCCCGATGTGGATGGCGGTGGCCTGCATGATGGTGATGCTCGTGGCGTATCCCACGCGAGCGAAGACGCTGGCGGAACGGGCCGCGGCCTGAGCCCGGGAAGCCGACTCGGCCTCAGCCGGCCTTCCGCGAATCCACGTCGACCACCGCGTCGGGGTGGATCGGGAGGTCGGCGATGAGCCCGGGCACCACGAGGTCGGCGATGGGGGTGCCCTCCTCGATCGGCGTGCCGTCCATCCGGGTGATGACCGGCATGGGATGGGCCTTCATGTGCTTCGCGAGCTCCTTCTCGAGCTGCTCCCGGAGCGGCTCGTCGAGCTTCGCGAAGCTCTCCCGGCCCCGGCACTTGGGGAAGCCCGAGCACCCGAGCCACGGGCCCCGCTTGCCGTCGCGGAGGTTCAGCGGCTTCGACTCGCACTTGGGGCACTCGAGGTCGGTGACCAGCGGCGGGGGCGCCTTGAACTTCAGGCACTCCTTCTTGTCGAGGTTCAGCACGAACTTCGTCTCGGGGTAGTTCGGGCTCGCCAGGAACTTCCCGAAGCGACCCGTGCGGAGGATCATCTGCGCCCCGTCCTCGGGACACTTGATGTCGACCATCTCCGGCAGCAGCGGACGCCCCGCCCGGTCGATCGGCGCGGCGTAGTCGCAGTCGGGATAGCTGGTGCAGCTGAGGAAGTACCCGTTCTTGCCGAACTGGTAGCACGTCTGCGAACCGCACTTGGGGCAGGCGTAGGGGGCCGGCTTCTTGACGCTCTTGGCGTGCGGGATCTCCTCGTGGGCCCGCTCGAGCGCCTCGCTGAACCGTCCGTGGAAGTCGCGGAGCATGTCCTTCCAGGGGACGTGCTCCTCCTCGATCGCGTCGAGCCGCGTCTCGAGGTCGCGGGTGTAGCCGAAGTCCATGAGTCGCGGGAACGCCTCGATCATGAAGTCGGTGACGACCTCGCCGACGTCGGTGGCGTGGAACGCCTTGCCGACCTTCTCGACGTAGCCGCGGTCCTGGATGACCTTGATGATCGAGGCGTAGGTCGAGGGACGACCGATGCCCTCGTCCTCGAGCTTCTTGACGAGCGAGCCGTCGTTGTAGCGGGCGGGGGGCGAACTGAACTTCTGCCGAGGCTCGATCGCGAACGGGGCGGTCTCGGAACCCTTCTCGAACGAGGGCAGGACCTGCTCGTCGCTCGCCGCGACGCCACCGACCCGGGTCCACCCGTCGAAGGCGAGGACGCGACCGGTCGCCTTGAGGACCGCCCCGGTGTCGACGTCGGATCGCCGGAACCGGACCGCGGTCGAGTCCCACTGGGCGTCGGTCATCTGGCACGCCACGAACCGGTTCCAGATGAGGCGGTAGAGCTTGAGCTGCTCCTCGCTCAGCGCCGAGGCGACCGAATCCGGTGTCCGCCGCGGATCGGTCGGCCGGATCGCCTCGTGGGCCTCCTGGGCGTCCTTGTTGCTCGAGCCGTAGAAGCGGGGCTTCCCGGGCAGGTACTTCTCGCCGTGCCGGTCGCCGATGTACTCGCGAGCCATCGCGATCGCATCCCCGGAGAGATGGGTCGAGTCGGTTCGCATGTAGGTGATGAGACCGACCTGGCCCTCGCCCCTGACCTCGAGGCCCTGGTAGAGCTGCTGGGCGATCCGCATCGTCCGGTCGGCGGTGTAGCCGAGCACGTTGCTGGCCGCGACCTGGAGCGTGCTCGTGATGTACGGCGCGAACGGCCGCGAGGAGCGTCGAGTCGTCTCGACCGAGTCGACCGCGTAGCGGACGCCCTCGGCGATCGAACCCCGGACGGTCCGGACGTGCCGGGCGGGCCCCTTGCCGTCGGGGTCCTCGACCGTGTCCACCTCGGCGGTCTCGAGGCCGACGGCCCCCGCGATCTCGACGATCCGGTCGGAGAGGTCGACGATCGCGTCCTTCGTGCAGCCCAGCTCGAACTTCTCGCCACCGAGCTCGACCAGCTCGGTTCGGAGGCCACCCTCGTCGGAGAGCCACTGGTTCTGCCGCTTGATCGACGGGGGACGGCCCCGATCGTCGAGCTCCGACATGTAGGCGGACCACGCCTCGGCGAGTCCCGGCGCGGCGGCCGGGTCGAGGGCGAGCTTGACGCCCACCTCCCAGCTCTCGTCCGGGACGAAGGCGTCGATCTCGCGCTCTCGTTCGACGATCAGCCGGGTGGCGACCGACTGCACCCGGCCGGCGGAAAGCCCGCGGGTGATCTTCTTCCAGAGCAGGGGGGACGCCTGGTACCCGACGATGCGGTCGAGGATCCGCCGCGCCTGCTGGGCGTTGACCTTGTACTCGTCGATCGGATGCGGATGGTCGAAGGCCCGCTCGATCTCGCTCTTCGTGATCGCGTTGAAGACCACCCGCTTCGCCTGGGAGGGCTCGACCCCGAGGATGTTCGCCAGGTGCCACGCGATCGCCTCGCCCTCGCGGTCGAGGTCGGTCGCGAACCAGATCTGGCTCGCCCCCTTGGCGGCCTTGCGGAGATCGGTGACGGTCTTCTTCTTCTCGGTGAGGACCTCGTAGCTCGGCTCGAAGTCGTTCTCGAGGTCGACGCCGGGGACCGGCTGCTTCGATCCCTTCGGGGCCTTGCTCGGGAGATCCCGGATGTGACCGACCGAGGCGGTGACCACGAAGTCCGGGCCGAGATAGCGGTTGATCGTCTTGGCCTTCGCCGGGCTTTCGACGATCACCAGCTGCTTGCCCGCGGCCGACGCGGTCGAGGCGGCGGCCTTCCTGCGTCCCGTCGACTTCCTGGCCGTCGACTTCTTGGTCGCCGCCTTCTTGGAGGCCGACTTCTTGGACGCGGCCTTCTTGCCCGCGGACTTCTTGGATGTGGACTTCTTGGCCATGAGGATCCTGGGTCGCGACACGTCGCCTCGAGACTCGCGGTCCGGCGAGCCCCCGCCGGAGAGGCCGGTCAAGGCCCGATCGGTCGGCTGGCGGGGCGGCATTGAAAGAAGTTCGGATCGGTTTCGTCAAGCCCGGGGCCGACCAAAGAGGCCGATAACCCAAGCAAGGGCGGCTCAGGCCCCAAGGGCCTCGATCGCCGATGCGGCGAGTTCCTCCGGGCTCCGGTCGACCGGATCGAGCCGGACCGTCCCCGGGACCGCGAGGAAACGACGGAGCCAGGTCCGCTGCTGCTTGCCGTATCGCCGGGTGCGGATCTTGATCTGCTCGACCGCCTCGTCGAGTCCGATCCGACCCTCGAGGTGCCCGAGGAGCTCCCGGTACCCGACCGCCTCGATCGCCTGGGTTCCGAGGCCCCCGGCCTCCCGCAACGCCCGGACCTCGCCGAGGAAGCCCGATTCCATCATCGCCCCGACCCGCTGGTTGATCCGACGGTTGAGGGCCTCCGTGGGCCAGTCGAGGACCAGCACTCGAACCCCGTCCCGGCCCTGGATGGAATCACCCCATTCGGCCTGGTGATCCGACAGGCGCCGCCCGCTCACCGCCTCGACCTCGATCGCCCGGATCATCCGGCGTCGGTCGGTCCGGTGGATCCGCTCCGCGGCCGGGAGGTCGACCGCTCGAAGCCGAGCGGCGAGTGCGTCCGACGACAGGGCCTCCAGTTCCGCGCGAAGCCCGTCGTCCCGACCCGGCCCGTCGAACACGCCCTCGAGCCAGGCCCGGGCGTACAGGTTGGTGCCGCCGACGAGGATCGGTGTTCGCCGCCTCGACCGGATGCCCTCGGCCGCATCGTTCGCTCGATCGAGCCAGTCCCGCACCGTGAACGCCTCCCCGGACGGCTCGACCGTGCCGCAGAGGTGATGCGGCACCGCGGCCAGCTCCGAGGGCGTGGGCTGGGCGGTCCCGATCGCCATCCCTCGATAGACCTGCATCGAGTCGGCGACGATGCACTCGCCCCCGCCGGGCAGCGATCTTGCCAGCGCGATGGCGAGCGCCGTCTTGCCCCCGGCCGTCGGGCCGAGGAGGAGCACGTCGCCGGTCCCGGGATGATCGGGGGCATCCGTCACGCCGGAAAGGTAGCGGCTTCCTCGACCGCTATCATCTCGGCCCGCCCGACCTCGACGGTCGCGGTCCCTCCAGGAGTTTCGACGCATGAGCACCCTCGCCCACCAGGCCCGCCGCACCATCGACCAGGTCGACGTCGCCCACGCCACCGTCCTGGTCCGCGTGGACTTCAACGTCCCCCTGCAGGAAGGCTCGATCGCCGACGACACCCGGATCCGCGCGGCCCTGCCGACCATCGAGTCGATCCTCGAACGCGGCGGTCGCGTGGTGCTGATGAGCCATCTCGGCCGGCCCGGGGGCAAGGGCCACGAACCGGAGTTCTCCCTCGAGCCCGCGGCCACGCGGCTCGCCGAGCTTCTCGGCCGCCCCGTCGCGTTCCCGAGCAACGACTGCACCGACGACGACGCCCGACGAGCGGTCGCGGGCATGGCCGACGGCGACGTCGTCCTGCTCGAGAACCTCCGATTCCATCCCGGGGAGAAGAAGGGCGACGCGTCGTTCGCCGGGATCCTCGTCGCGGGCGTCGACGCCTACTGCAACGACGCCTTCGGCACGGCGCATCGTTCCGACGCCTCGATGGTGGCCACGCCGACCGCGATGGGCGATCGCCCGTGCGTCGCCGGCCGGCTGCTCGAGCGGGAGCTTCGCTACCTCGGCGAGACGATCGCCGCCCCCGAACGCCCCTTCGTGGCGATCCTCGGCGGCGCGAAGGTCTCCGACAAGCTGAAGACGATCCGGCGACTCGCCGGCGTCGTGGACACGCTCGTCGTCGGCGGGGCGATGGCGTTCACCCTCCTGAAGGCGAAGGGCTGCGCCGTCGGACGAAGCCTCGTCGAGTCGGACATGGTCGAGGAGGCCGGGAGGATGATCGAGGAGGTCGCGGCCAGCTCCACCACGCTGCTCCTGCCGAACGACTTCGTCTGCGGAGCCGAGCCGAAGGCCGGGACGCCGACCTCGATCTCCGGCACCGAGATCCCGGACGACATGATGGGACTCGACATCGGGCCGGAATCCGCCGAGCGATTCGCGGAGACGGTGCGTGCCGCCAGGACCGTGGTCTGGAACGGTCCCATGGGCCTCTTCGAGGTCGCCCCCTTCGACCAGGGGACCCGGACGGTCGCGGAAGCCCTCGCGGCGGCGACCGAGGCCGGCGGCACCACCATCGTGGGCGGGGGCGACACCGCCTCGGCGGTCCAGGGCATGGGCTTCGGCGAGCGGGTCTCCCACGTCTCGACCGGTGGCGGCGCCAGCCTGACGATGCTCGAGGGCGGCCCCATGCCGGCGGTCGAGGCGCTCGACGCCACCTGAATCGATGCCACGGCGAACTCTGGCCGCGGGTACGCGAGGCGGATACGCTGGAAGGGAGCGGGCCCGGGGGGCCGAGCCCGACGTCCATCCAACCGCCCGTCCGCGGGCCGACGGAACCCCAAGACCATGTGTGCACGCCACCGACCCGACCACATCGCCGCCCGACTCCTCGCCGTCCTCTTCGCCGCATCGCTGGCGGCGGGCTCGTTCGCCAACGACCTGAAGGTCGGTGACACCGCCCCGGAGGTGGAGATCCAGGAGTGGATCCAGGGCGAGACCTCGGTCGGCGAGGGCAAGCCCTACATCGTCGAGTTCTGGGCCACCTGGTGCGGCCCCTGCAAGCGGTCGATCCCGCACCTCAACGACCTCTACAAGAAGTACAAGGACGACGGCCTCACGATCATCGGCGTGAGCGACGAGACCAAGTCGGTCGGCAAGGTGAAGCAGTTCGTCCGAAGCCAGGGCGACCGCATGTCGTACCCCGTGGCGATCGACGGCGGCGTCAAGCGAGCCTGGTTCGAGGCCGCGGGGCAGAAGGGCATCCCCAGCGCCTTCATCGTCGACGACCGGAACACCATCGTGTTCATCGGCCACCCCA
>JAYZBK010000054.1:0-16908 GCA_036339295.1 Planctomycetota bacterium | reverse complement strand
TGGACCGAGAGCAGCTCGACATCGAAGACCAGCGTGGCCCCTGGCGGGATCACGCCGCCCGCACCCTGGGCGCCGTACCCGAGATCCGCGGGGATGACCAGCTTGCGCTTGCCGCCGACCTGCATCGAGCCCACGCCCTCGGTCCAGCCGGGGATGACGCGGTTCAGCGGGAACATCGCGGGCTCGCCGCGATCGACCGACGAGTCGAACTTGGTGCCGTCGGTCAGCCAGCCGCTGTAGTGGACGGAGACCTGCGACGAGGCATCGGGCGGCGTCGCGCCGTCGCCCTCGACGACGTCGTACCACATGAGTCCGGACTCGCTGGTCTGGAGCTCGGCGTCGCCGATGTCCATTCCGGGGAATCGGGGCACGGTGGTCTCGCTGGCGATCTTGCCGTCGGTGCCGTCGATCACGAAGTCGTGGCGCTTCCCGTCGGAGTAGACGGTGGCCATGTAGCGAACGCCGTCGGCGGTGGTGTCGGCCATGATGCTCGCGCAGGAGCCGTTGACCTTGTCGGCGGCGATCTTCGCGGCCGCGGCGATGTCCACCTTGGCGGAGGCGAGCTTCTGTTCCATTTCGAAGGGATCCGGGGGCATGACGGAGTAGTCGGTGCCGGGCCCGAGGGCCGGCAGCAGGGTCGCGACGGCGGTGGTGGTCGCCGCGGCGAGGAGGAAGGCGGGCATCTTGAACATGGGTCGTTCCAGGCTTGGGGTGCTCGAGTGGAATCCGGCGTCACAGGGACCGCCGGACATGGCATCCTATGGTCTCCGGACCACCGCCTGTCGGCCGGACCGGCTCGATGACCCCCTGGGGACTCCAGATGAAGCACTCGATCGCGGGAACGACCCTCATCCTGTTCGCCGGCTCCGTGCTGGGGCTTCTCGGCCCCGGCTGCGAGGAGGTCGACGATCCCCCGGTCGCGGCCGACCCGGCGGACGAGGGTGGTGCGCAGTCGGCCTACGGGAAGGCCCAGGAGCGGGCCGAGCGTCTCGAGGAGGAGATCAACGCCTACCAGGAGGAGGTGATCCGCCAGGCGGATTCGGTCTTCGATTCCCAGGCGCCGCGTCGCGTCGACGAGTGAGTCGACGACCCGAACCCGTCAGGCGAGGTTCTCGGGGTTGAGCGGGGCGAGATCGTCGACCACGAAGATCCCGTCGCGACGGATCGTCTCGTCGTCGAAGCGGATCTCCCCGCCGCCGAAGTCCTCGCGCTGGATGCAGACGAGGTCCCAGTGGATCTCGCTGCGGTTCCCGTTGTCCGCCTCCTCGTACGCCTGGCCCGGCGTGAAGTGGAAGCTGCCCGCGATCTTCTCGTCGAAGAGGATGTCCTTCATCGGGTGGAGGATGTGGGGGTGGAACCCGATCGCGAACTCGCCGACGAACCTCGCGCCCTCGTCCGCGTCGAAGATCTCCTCGAGCCGTTCCCCGCCGACGGTGGCCGTGGACTCGACGATGCGCCCGCCCTCGAAGACGAGCCGGACGTTCTCGAACGGGACGCCGTGGTAGATCGTGGCGGTGTTGAACTCGACCACGCCCTCGACGGAGTCCCTGACCGGGGCGGTGAACACCTCGCCGTCCGGGATGTTCTTGTCTCCGCAGCAGGGGACCGCCGGGATGTCCTTGATCGAGAATCGAAGGTCGGTGTCGCCCGGGCCGACGATGTGGACGCGATCGGTCCGGTTCATCCTGTCCGCCAGGGCGGCCGCGGCCTCGGACATCCGCCCGTAGTCGAGGCAGCAGACCCGGAAGTAGAAGTCCTCGAACTCGTCGGTGCTCATGCCGGCGAGCTGCGCCATGGAAGGGGTCGGCCACCGGAGCACGCACCACTTGGTCCGCTTGACCCGTTCCTCGAAGTGGACGGGCTTCTGGTAGCGGCGGCCGAAGAGGCTCATGGAATCCTCGGCCACGGACGCCATCTCGCTCGCGTTGCCCGAGCCCCGCACGCCGATGTACGCATCCATCGCCTTCATGCGATGTTCGTCGATGTCCGCCCAGGCCTCGATCTGGGCGGGATCCGCGCCGTCGACGAGCCTTCGGAGGACCCGGGTCGATCGGATCGCGGCGTGCGGGTGCGCGCCTCGCGCCCGGGCCGCCTCGATGTCCGCGATCACGAAGGCGTCGGGGGCGTCGAACGACTCGATCAGCACGTGCTCGCCCGGCTCGAGGCCGGTCGAGTGGGAGACGAGGAGTTCGGCGAGGCGGTCGAATCGGGGATCTTGCATCGGGGCGGTCCTGGCCCCGGTCGTTCCGGGGCGCTGGGGGCGAGGGGTGAAGTCCTGTGATCGGTCAGTCGCGTTCGAGGAGTCGAACGAAATCGTCGACGGCGAGTTCGTCGAACCGGTCGACGACGAGGTCGGCGTGGGCGAGTTCCTCGTGGGTCCGCCCGGTCGACACGATCCCGACCGAACCCATGCCTCCGGCCTTCGCGGCGTCGATGCCGGCGCCCGCATCCTCGACGACGATGCATCGCTCCGGCGCGACGCCGACGCGTTCGGCGGCGAGCAGGAACACCTCGGGGTCCGGCTTGCCGTGGACGACCTCGCCGCCGCACACCGCGGCGTCGACGAGGTCGCCGATCCCGAGCCGATCGACGGCGAGGTCGAGGTTGCCCCGGGGGGCGCTGGTGCCGATGGCGACGGCGAAGCCGTTCGCCTTCAGTCGGCCGAGGAGTTCCGGGACCCCCGGCATCGCCGGGAAGGACCGTTCGAGCTGGGCGCGGAAGTCGCCCTCCTTCTCCTCGGCGACCCGGTCGATCGTCGAATCGTCCGGATCGGGCAGTCCCGCATCGGCCCAGAAGCGGCGGATGATCGTGGGGTTGGTCCGGCCGAAGCTCCAGTCGAACATCGCCGCCGTCATCTCGATGCCGTTGGCGGCACAGGCGGCGTGCCAAGCCGCCCGGTGGGCGTCGTAGGTGTCGATCAGGGTGCCGTCGAGGTCGAAGATGGCGGCGTGGTCGAGGGGAGGCATCGGGGACTTCCCGTTCAGGAGCGGCTGGTCGCGACGACCTCGGCGATGATCCCGAGGGCCCGGTCGATGTCGTCGGCGTCGACGTCGAGGTGGGTCACGGCGCGGATCCGAGTGGGATCGAAGTCGTACACGGCGACGCCGGCGTCGGTCATTCGGGCGGCGAGATCGGCGGCCCCGCCGATCGCCGGATCGACGTGGAGGAAGACGATGTTCGTCCGCCAGCCGTGAGGGGGGACCTCGGCGCCGAGACCATCGATGGCATCGATGCCCTCCGCGAGCCGTCGGGCGTTCGCATGATCGGTCGCCAGTCGGTCGACGTGGTGGTCGAGGGCGTGGATCGCCGCGGCCGCGAGGACGCCGGCCTGTCGCATCCCGCCGCCGAACATCTTGCGGAAGCGTCGGGCGCGGGTGATCAACGCCCGGGAGCCGACCAGCGCACTGCCCACGGGCGCCCCCAGGCCCTTGGAGAAGCAGACGTTGACCGTGTCGGCCCGGCGGGCGAACTCGGCCGGCGAGTAGCCGGCGGCGACGCAGGCATTGAAGAGCCGCGCGCCGTCCACGTGGACGTGCATGCCGTGTCGCTCGGCCACGTCGGCGACCGCCTCGAAGTCCTCGAGCCTCCAGGCGGCACCACCCCCGCGGTTGTGACTGTTCTCGACCGCCACCATCCTGCTGCGGGTGTGGTGATCGTCCACGGCACGGACGGCACCGGCGACCTGGTCCGCCTCGAACATGCCCGAGGGACCATCGAGGCCGAGCACCATGCAACCGGACAGCGCCGCCGGCCCGCCGGTCTCGTAGTGGATGATGTGGTTGTCGTGATGGGTGATGATCTCGTCCCCGCCCTCGCAGACGGATCGGATCGCGAGCTGGTTCGCCATCGTGCCCGACGGCGTGAAGAGGGCGGCCTCCTTGCCCAGGATCGAGGCGATCCTCGCCTCGAGTTCCTGCACCGTGGGCTCGTCGCCCAGGACGTCGTCCCCGAGCGGGGCCGAACGCATCGCCTCCCACATCGCGTCGGTGGGACGCGTGACCGTGTCGCTGCGAAGATCGATCGTCTTGCTCGTCATGGTCCGGTGGTCCCTCCCGACCCGTTGGTCGCCGGGCGCTGAGGTTGGTCGGTCTCGCTCTCGACGACGGCCTGCGCGGCCTGTTCGGCCACCGGATCGGTCGTCGATGCCGGGGCGTCGCCGCCACCGGCGGCGGCGGCATCCGGGGACGCTCCCGGAGTCGACCCCGAAGTCGACCCCGAAGTCGACCCCGAAGTCGACCCGGTCTTCTCCGGCGCCTGGTTGGTCGGATTCGCGGAAGGCGGTGCGCTGACCTTGCCACTCACGACCGATTGCTCCCGTCCGGTCACCAGGTCGCCCACCAGCGTCGTGAAGAGGGCGTCGAGGCCGGCCTGGGTCGGAGGCGAGATGCCGACGACGTTCTCCGCGGTGAGGGAGCTTTCGCCCGCGGACTGCCACGCGAGCTCGCGACTGGAGACGTGCCAGAGCTGCAGCGTGCCGACCAGCGAGATCCACCCGGTTCGGATGAAGGTGAGGCCGGTGAACGTGAAGCGACCGGCGTTGTCGGTGTTCAGGAAGACGACCTGGGGAACCAGCAGGTACTCGACCCCGAGCACCCCGCCGACTTCCGCGAGCAGTTCGGGGTCGAGGAAGTTGCCCGGCTGGGTCGAGCCGATCAGCCGGCGAAGCTCGTCGGCCCTGCCCGCCTCGATGCACCGGGCCGTCGTCTGCTCCGCGGTGAGCGCGGTGAACGGCTCCGCCTTCTCCTGGGCGACGAGGCTGAACGGGCGGTAGTCCTTCGTCATCGCCTTGTCGATCGCGAGGTCGGCGAGGACTCCCTGCCCCGGACTGACGTTCGTCATGATCGTCGGGAGGACCGCGACGCGCGTCGGTTCATCCGTCATCAGCGCGAGCGGGTCCCCGATGTCCTCGTAGAGGGTGGCTCGGGTGGTCACGCCGATCTCGAGGGAGGCGCTCGCGCATCCGCCGAGCAGGATCGAGGCGAGAAGGCCCAGCAATGCGATCGAGAGCGGTCTGGTCATGGGAGGACGAGGATATCCCATGACCCGCCCGATCGATCGATCAGAGATCCGTCGACGGGGCGTTCGCGGTGGCGAGCACGGGGACGAGCGTCATGCCGCCGACCGCCTCGACCCGGAGCTCGTAGGTCTCTCCGGGCTTCATGGGCTTGTAGACCGCCTCACCCTGGGCAACCCGGATCCCGGCCTCTCGGGCCGCGACCGGATCGGAGGCGAGCCGCCAGAATCGATCCCAGATCGCCTGTTCGAAGCGGGCGGTCCGACCCACCGCGTACCCGTCGGGGATCCCGCCGGGGGTGTCGATCGGCAGGCCGTCCCGAGGAGCCATGCCATCGGAGTAGAGCCGCCGGAGCAGGACCAGCGTCTTGTCCCGCAGGGGATCCTCGCCGCCGCCGACCGACTCGACGGGGAACCGGGCGGTCCAGGCATCCACGTGCACCACGTCGCCGGGGACGCTGAACTCGCGCCTCCCCAGTTCCCTTCCCTCATCGTCGAGTTCGATGAAACGGAGCGAGGTCGTCGGGTCTTCTCCCGGGGCCCCCTCGATCCGATCGAGGACCTCGATCCTGGCGAGGCGTCGATCCCTGCCAAGCCGGTCGATGGTCGCGTCGCGCGCCTCGATCTCCCGGGCCATCCGGGTCTCGAGGGCCTCGATCTCGGCTCGCAGGCGGGATTCGCGGTCGAGGGTCCACCAAGCGAGGCCACCGATGGTCAGTCCCCCGAACACGACAACGATCGTCGCCACCCGAAGGGCGGCGGCAGCCATCGCGAGCGATCGGACGCCCGGGATCACGCGCTCGTTGGGAGAGGTCCTCGGCACCATCGAAACATCGGCCCGAGACTGGCTTTCCCGTTCGAAAACGGCCGATATCGGACATGTGCCGGTGTGCGCCCGACGAGCCATGATCAACGACTTCCACCGCCCTGGTCATCGTGGGGTACCGGGTGTGGTTATCGGCGGAATCATGCTCCTTGCCGCGGCAGCCGTCGCCGACTCGACCGATGCCGACGGCACGCCGGACGACACCCGTGGAATCGTGGGTGGCTTCGGGTTCGAGGAGCGGACGACGGCGGACTGGTCCCACGCGTTCGAGCAGGCCCCCGGCATGCCCCGACGGGGCCTCTTCTTCGACGTCTCGACGGACGAGACGGTGCGCCGAGACGGTCGGGCGAGCATCCGCTTCGACCTCGAGGGAGGCTCGATCTCCTACCGCACCCGGGACGAGGCCTCGATACCCGTCGAGCCGGAGGCGGAGTACCGCGTGACCGGCTGGATCAGGTCGCAGGGCCTGAAGCACGCCCGCGCGAGGATCGAGGTCAGGCTCGTCGACGGCCGCCGACTGGATCTGCTGCGAGATGCGGGGACGTCGAAGGACCCGGTCGCGGAGGCGACGCGCTCGCTCCACGTCGCGGAACCGACGATCCTCGAGAAGGGCTGGGACGGCGTCCGGATCGACATCGACACCGGTTCGCCGGCGTCCGAGGCGATTCGCGATCCGCGACTCTTCCTGTCCCTCCAGGTCGTCCAGCCCGGCTTCGATCGCCGCGACGAGGACGATGCCGTCCGACGAGTCCCGCGTGTCGAGGTCCAGGACGTCGGCGGATCGGCCTGGTTCGACTCGGTGCAGGTGGTGCGGGCCCCGCGGGTCCGGCTCGACTGTCTCGTCCCCGGACGCGTCGCCGCCCTCGACGAACCGATTCCGTTCCGCGTCCACATCGACGACGGGGAGGGGCGGCGTCGTGCCGCCCGCCTCGAGCTTCGGGATCTCGACGGCCGACTGGTCGATCACGTCGAGGTCGATGCCGGTCCGGGGCCGGGTGCCGAACCGATCTTCCGACCGGGTCGCCCCGGCTGGTACGAGGCGTCCCTTCGAGTCGAAGGCGAGTCCACGACCGAGGCGGTCCGGGTACCGGTCCTCGTCGTCGCCCGGGACGAGGCGTGGCGTGACCACGGCATTCCGCGACTCGGCCTCTCGGTCGCGAACTGGTCGACCGAGGAACTCGGGTCGCTGAGTCGTTCCCTCGACCATCTCGATCCAGCCGTGCTCGAGCTGTCGATGTGGCCGGCCGGCATGGACGATCAGGCGAGCCTCGAGGGACTCGAGCCGATGCGACGGCTGCTCGATCGGCAGCGATTCGCCAGTCGCGAGGTGGTCATCGCCATCGACCGACTGCATGGCCGGCTGGCCGCGATGGCGGGCGTCGAGCCCGGTTCGGTGCTGGCCGCACTCCTCGACGACCCGGAGGAGATCTGGGATCGGGCGATCGGTGACTGGATGGCCGGACTCGGTACGACGATCTCCCGTTGGCGATTCGCCGGGGGGCCCGGAGGCCTGTCCACGCCCGCCAACGTGCGGAAGCTCGCCGACCGGCACGTGGCCGACCCCACGATCCTCGTCTCGAGCTCCGCCCGGCAACGGGTGGATCGAGGAGCCGACGAGTCCTACCTCGAGGTCGACCGTCGTTCGACCGCCGACACCCTCCGGGAGATCGACGCGGAACGACTCCGGGGCTCGACCGTCCGGGTCGCGTCGCCTCCGTCCGGCTGGTCCCACCGGGATCGCGTCACGGCGGCCTCCCGGCTGGTGCTCGGCGCCTGGGAACGAGGTGTCGATCGGATCCTGCACGAATGGGAATCCGAGAACGGTCCCGACCCGGCGGTGCTCGCATGGACCGGTCTCTCGCCCGCGCTGGGCGGCCGGCGGATGGCGGGGGAGATCCCGGCGGGCGAGACCGCACGCTGCATCGTCGCGTCCGGCACGGGCGGATCGGTGCTCGTCGCCTACAGCGATCGAGCCGACGGGTCCGAGACGATCCGGATCCCGGTCGGCGATCGGACGGTCGAGCTGGTGGACCTCCAGGGAAGGCGATCGATCGCCGCGGGCGATTCGGGCATGCTCGAACTGGAGATCGACGGCCTGCCCGTCCAGGTGCACGGAGTCGATCCCACGACCATCGGGATCGCCTCGTCCATCCGCTTCGAGCCGTCCGTCGTCGCCGTCTCGCGACGCGAGCACGCCGTCGAACTGGTCCTCTCGAACGTCGGGGACACGGATCTCGCCGGCGAGATCGAGCTCGAGCTTCCGAGCGGCTGGGTGGCGACCCCACCGATTCCCGCCTTCCGGGCGGGCCCCTTCGAGACCGTTCGGATTCCCGTCGTCATTCGCTGGAACGGTTCGCAGCGGGTCGGCGAGCGAAGGCTGCAGGGCGTCGTCGTCCTCCAGGACGGTCGTCGATCGCCGATCGAGGTCGAGGTGCCGATCGAACTGCGAAGCGACTCGATCGAGGTGGCGGCGGACTGGACGATCGCCCGCGGGAGCGATCCCGGCGCGTCGCCGATCGTCGTCGAGATCGAGATCGAGAACATCGGCGATCGGACGATCGACCTGGAGATCGACACCTCCGCATGGCGGGTCGGTCGCGAGACGCGCCTGGTGTCGGGGCTCCGACCGGGCGAGCGGAGGGTCAAGAGGGTCCGAATGAAGGCGGGGGTCGATCGCCTCGCGGGCACCGACATCCGGATCGAGTTGCGCGAGCTCGACGGGGAGGAGGGCCTCGTGGTCGATCTCCCGATCGTCGGGGGGCGGGATCCGGGATCCTCGCCGATCGAGTCCGCGACCGCGACCACGGCGGATGGACCGTGAGTCCTCGATCAGCGAAGAATGGCCGGGCTGTCCGGCACTCGACCGGCGATCTTCATCGCGGTGATCGAAGCGACGCGCCAGTCGCCGTCCGAATCCCGCCACTCGAGGATCCAGCGCGACGGAATCCAACCACCGGTCGCTTCGGTCCGGGTCATGCAGGCGAGTTCGACCCAGACCGTCTCCGTCCCCGGTGCCGCGTCGAGAAGGGTGATCGAGTTCTCCTCGATCCGGTAGCGGGAACGAAGGCCGTCGAGGGCCTGCTCGAGCGAGTCGATCGGGAACCCCGGATTCTCGACCCGCGCGACGTGGAGCGTGGCCGTCGGTTCGAGCATGGAGATCATGTCGTCGACGCGGCCGGTCTCGGCGGCCTCCACGAATCGGAGGGTCGCCGCGCGGGCCGCCTCGGCGGAGGTGACGACCAACGATCCCAGCACGACGACGATCACCGCGACCCCGAGCGTCACGCCCGAGGCCACCAGCACCCTCGGTGCGTCGCGGCGGACGGCCACGAAGGCGATCGCGACGGCGGCGAGGGCGAGCACCACGCCGAGCGGCCATGGATTCCCGGTGATCCAGCGTTCGATCGTTCCCAGATGGGCTTCGTCCGGCATGGCGCGTCCCCGTGGTTCGAGAGGCAGACGCCGGGATCCTACGCGGGGACGGGGATCGAGCGGTGATCGTCGGAGGAACGGAGATCCTGAAGGTGTCCGCGGAACCCTCGTCGACGCTGCTCGACGCCAATCTCGGCGTCCTTCGTCGCGAAGGGTCGACGATCACGGCGCGGATCGCCGCTTCGCCGGACATGCCGATCGAACTCGAGGTCGCCGAGGACGGATCGCCGACGGGAGTCTGGCGCGGGCGTCGTCTCGCGAGCGCCCGTCGACCCGCGGACGAAGTGGATCGGCTGCTCGACGGCGTCCGGGTCGAGGATGTCGGCATCGTGGCGATCGCCGGATTCGGCACGGGGCAGCACGTGGCGGACGTCGCTCGTCGATTCGGCGATGCCGGCGTGGTGCTGGTGCTGGAGACCGACCTCTCGCTGCTCAAGGCCGTGCTCTCGCGGATCGACTTCACCGGCTGCATCGCCCCCGGGTCGGTCCGCATCGTCGACCAGGTCGATCCGGCGACGATCTCCCGCGAACTCGCGGGACTCGACGCGCTCGCGATGCTCGGCCTGCGCGTGCTCGAGCATCCGGCGAGCCGTCCGCGACTCGAAGGGGGGGGCGAGGCGTTCGCCGCCTCGCTCCAGGAGTACGTCGCCAACGCGCGGACGAACGTGGCCACCACGCTCATGCGTTCCGCCCACACCCTCGAGAACCAGCTCGCCAACCTCCCGGCCTTCGCCCTCGGTTCCGGGATCGAGGACCTCCGGAACGCCGCCGAGGGCAGGCCCGCGATCGTGGTGAGCGCGGGGCCGAGCCTTCGCCGCAACATCGAGCTGCTCGCGGGGGAGGGCGTTCGCGACCGGTTCGTCATCATCGCCACCCAGACGACCGTCAAGCCGCTTCTCGCGGCCGGCGTCGCGCCGCACTTCGTGACCGCGCTCGACTACCACGAGGTGTCGCGTCGATTCCACGAGGGCCTCGATCCGCGGGATCTCGAGGACACCGAGCTCGTCATCGATCCGAAGGTGAACCCGGCGGTGCCGGAGGCGTGGCCGGGCCGGGTCCGCTGCATTCCCTGCGATCCCCTCGACCGGATCCTCGGGCCCCTCGCCCGGGGCGGTGGTCCCTTCCCGGCCGGTGCGACCGTCGCCCATCTCTGTCACCAGCTCGGACGCCATCTCGGCTGCGATCCGATCGTGCTCGTGGGCCAGGACCTCGGCTTCACGGACGGCCTCTACTACGCGCCGGGCAACGCGATCCACGAGGTCTGGACCCCGGAGTTCAACGACTTCAACACGATCGAGACCATGGAGTGGGAACGGATCGTGCGACACCGCGGCTCGCTCGTCGAGCGGGAGGACATCCACGGTCGGAGGATCTACACCGACGGCCAGATGCTGAGCTACCTGCGGATCTTCGAGACGATCTTCCTCTCGGAGCAGGACCGGGGTCTCCGAATCGTGGACGCGAGCGAGGGCGGGGTCCGGAAGGCGGGGACGACCTGTGCGACCCTCGCGGAGGTGCTGGCGACCGAGGGGACCGGGAACGAACCGCCGCTCGCCTTCCCACGATCCGAGGAGACCTCCTCGGAGGTCTCCGGGGTCGCCGCGCGACTCGAGGCGGTCGCCCGCGAGGTGGCGGAGGTCCGTCGTCATTCGCTGGAGGCGTCGGGGATCCTGAAGCGGATGCTCGACGACCAGTCCGACGACGTCGCGATGCGGCGTCACTTCACGGAACTGGACGGGCTGCGGGATGCCGTCGCCCGGATCGCCGAGGCCCGCCGACTGGTCGACCTCGTCAACCAGGTGGCGGTCTTCAAGCGGCAGCGGGCCGATCGTCGGATCAAGCTCGACGGCGATCTCCAGGCGCTCGACCGGCAGCGGCGCGAGCTCGAGCGCGACATCGTGAACGTGGAGTGGACGGCCGATGCCGCCGACCTGCTCGGTGACATGCTCGAGCGCACGCGGGTCCAGATGGAGACCGGGACGCGTCCCGCACCGAAGCGTTCGATCGCCGATCTCGAACGGACCGCCGGCGTCTCGGCGGTCGATGGGTCCCGTCGTCGGGTCGTCGCGGTCGTTCCCTTCGACCCCATCCACGGCGGGCTCGGAATCGAACGTCCGGACCGCGAGGATCCTCGCGTCCTTCGGGCGACCCTCCAACGCCTCGCCGCGAGCGAGGAGCTCGACGGCATCGTGGTGGCGATCCCGAAGGACTGGTCGCCGCCTGCGTGGCTCGGGGACCTCGACGACGGCGGGCGCGTCGTGGTCCACGAGGTCGAAGGCGAGATCTTCGGAGAGGCCCACGCCGCGGTCAGGGCCGGTCGGCGGTCGGCCGCGACCGGGTGGCGGGGTGGGATCCAGGGTCTCTCGATCTACGACGAGATCCTGTGCCCGTCCGTCGCGAGGGCGGCCCTGGCCAGGATGGAGGCGGACGCCGCCGTGCTGGTCGGCCCCGACTGGCCGTTCGTCGCGGTCCGAGGGGACTGGGGCGTCGACGCGGTGGCCCGGCGGTTCCGGGATCGACCGGAGTTGCCGTTCGTGTTCGTCCAGGCGCCGCCGGGCATCGGCTCGGTGCTGGTCACCCCCGGCCTGCTCGAGGTCTTCGATGCCCACCCGACCCGGCGGGCCAGCTTCGGTCACCTGCTCGGATATCGAAGCGACCGTCCCGAGGGCGATCCCGTGGTCGGTGACCGGTGCGTGGTCCCGCCGGCGGCGGTCCGCGATGCCGCCGGTCGCTTCGTTCTCGATTCGCCTCGTGCGATGGACCGTCATGCGACCTGGCTGACGAACGACGACGCGACCGTCGAGGCGCTGGTCGCGGACGGGGCCGTGGATCGCTCGGTCGACGTCTCCCGGCCGCCCGTCGAACTCCGGATCGAACTCGGCACCGAGCGAGCGGCCGTCACGCCCCGCATCCCGTTCCTCGACGAGATCGATCGACGGCCGATGGACGAGACGCTCTTCCGGAGCATCGTCTCGGGGCTCGGCGACTCGGGGGACGTGGACGTCGTCCTCGACGGCGTCGGCGATCCGCTGCTGCACCCGGACTTCGATCGCTTCGCCTCGATCGCGATCGAGGCGGGTGCGGGACAGGTTCGGGTCCGCACCGATCTCCTCGTCGAGGAGTCGGTCGTGGATCGGTTGATCGCCGCCCCGGTCGACGTGGTCGAGATCGACCTCGACGCCGACACCGAGGCGACCTGGAACGCCGTGCGGGGTGGTTCGGGCTGGTCCGGGGTCTGCACCAACCTCGAACGACTCGTGGCGTCGCGACGAACGGTCGCCGTTCCGTCCGGGCAGGGGATGCACGCGGAACTCGCGCCGGGGCTTCCCTGGATCGTCCCCCGGATCGAACGCCGGGAGGAGACCCTCGACGACATCGCCTCGTTCTTCGAACGGTGGCGCAGCCGCCTCGGCTCGGCGGTGATCGACGGCCCGACCCGTTGGCCGGCGTCGATGGGGGTCTCGTCCGATCGACTGACGCCGACGGCACCGCCTCCGAGGCACGATCGCATCGTGGCGCGTCGACGGATGACGGTGCTCTGCGACGGAACCGTGCCCGTCCTCGAGACGGATCTCCGGGGCGAGTGGAACGTCGGTCGCCTCGCGGATCGCGGCCTCGTCGAGTGCTGGGCCGACGTCGTGCAGGCCCGCATCGAACACGAGGAGCGGACCGGGCGACCCCCGGTCCCCTGGAGGTCGTGATGGACGCGATCGAGCTCGGGGACGAGGGCGGCCTCGCGGAGGAGCGGCTGGCGGGGATTCGCGCCACCGCGGTCGTGATCGGCCGAGCCGGCAGCCGCGGGCTGCCGGGGAAGAACGCGCTGCCGGTCGAAGGCGTCCCGATGATCGCGCGAAGCGTCGCGCACGCCCGGGAGGCGATCTCGGTGGGTGGGGTGCTGTGTTCGACGGAGGGGGAGGAGATCGCCGACGCGGCCGCGGCCGCCGGCGCCGAGATCGCGATGCGTCCGGCCGAGCTCGCCGACGACCATGCGACCGTCGATTCCGCGGTGCGTCACGCGATCGAATCGACCGGCGACGGGGCGGACTTCGTGGTGATCCTCTACGGGAACATCCCCGTGCGTCCGCGGGGGCTCGTCGACCGGGCCGTGTCGCGACTCGTCTCGAGCGGGGCGGACAGCGTCCAGAGCTACTCGCCCGTCGGCAAGCACCATCCGTACTGGACGTGTCGCATCGACGACTCCGGCGTCGTCTCCCAGTGGGAGGCCAACACCGTGCATCGACGACAGGACCTGCCTCCGGCCCACATCCCCGACGGCGGGGTGCTCGCGGTCTCCCGTCGGTCCCTCTTCACGGTCGATCCGCTCCGGCCTCACGCCTTCCTCGGCGAGGACCGTCGCGGCATCCTCAATCCCCCGGGATCGGTCGTCGACGTCGACGACGAGATCGACCTGCTCGTCGCGGAGGCGATGATCCGCCGGAGCCGCGGCGGGGCCGCCGACGAGGGGAGGCCCTCGTGACGCCGGATCCGCGCGGATTCGAACTGGGCGGTCGTCGGATCGGTGCCGACCAGGCGCCGTTCGTCGTCGCCGAGATCGGGGTGAATCACGATGGATCGGTCGAGCGTGCGATCGAACTCGTCCATGCGGCGGCCGAGGCCGGGGCCGACGGCGTCAAGTTCCAGTGGTTCGAGGCGAGGACCCTGGTGGGGGACGCTTCCGCCACCGCGGAGTACCAGCGCCGGGCGGGCGTCGTCGACCAGCGAACGCTGCTCGAATCACTCGAACTCCAGCCGGACGAACTCGGGCGCATCGTCGAGGTCGCGACCGGGATCGGCGTCGCGCCGCTCGTGACCGTCTTCAGCGAGTCGCTGGTCGCGGCCGCGCGTGAACTCCCTTGGGCGGCCTGGAAGACCGCCTCCCCGGACATCGTGCACCGCCCGCTGCTCGAGGCCCTCGCCGAGGACGGACGACCCCTCGTGGTCTCGACCGGCGCCGCGACGCTCGACGAGATCGTCCGCGCCGCCGGCTGGCTCGAACGGGCCGACATCGCCTTCCTCCACTGCGTGAGCGCGTATCCGACTCCGCTCGCCGACGCGGCGCTGGCGGCCATGGTCCCCATCGCCGAGGCGACCGGTCGTCCCTGCGGGTACAGCGACCACACCGCCTCGATCGCGACCGGCGGTCTCGCGGTCGCGGCGGGGGCCCGCCTCCTGGAGAAGCACCTGACCTGGTCGACCACCGCGTCGGGACCCGATCATGCCGCCAGCCTCGATCCCGACGGACTCCGGGACTACGTCCGCTTCGTGCACGAGGCCTGGTCGATGCTCGGCCCGCCGACGAAGTCGGTCGGGGCCATCGAGCTCGACGTCCGGCGGGCGGCGCGGCAGTCGATCCGCGCCGGTTCGCTCCTCGAGGCCGGGCACGTGATCTCGCCCTCCGAGCTCGTGGCCACGCGACCGGGGGACGGGCTCGAGCCCTGGCGGGTGGCCGAGGTGGTCGGCCGACGCCTGTCTCGCCGAGTCGAGGCGGATGCACCCATTCGACCCGAGGATCTCGAGGGAGTGGGTCCATGAGCCGTCGCATCGCGGTGGTCACCGGTTCCCGCGCGGAGTTCGGCCTGCTCCGGTCGGTCATGGCGTCGGTCGACGCCCACGAGGAGCTCGAACTGCAGGTCGTGGTCGCCGGCGCCCATCTCGTGGCGCCTGCGTCGACGGCTCGAGAGGTCCGGGAGGCCTTCCCCGTCGCCTTCGAGGTCCCGATGCAGGCGCAGGGCGAGCACGGCCGGGCCGCGGACGCTCGTTCGCTTGCTCGCGGGATGGAGGGGTTCGCCCGCGCCTTCGATCGACTCGAACCCGACATGGTGGTCGTCCTCGGTGATCGCATCGAGGCGTTCGCGGCGGCGTCGGTCGCCGCGGTGGGGGGGATCGGCGTCGCCCACCTGCACGGTGGCGACCGGGCCGAAGGCGTCGCGGACGAGGCGATGCGGCACGCCATCACGCAGCTCGCGAACGTCCACCTGCCGGCGACCGAGGAGAGCGCGGAGCGGATCCGCCGTCTCGGACAGCCCGGGGAGACCGTGTTCCAGGTCGGTTCGCCCGCGGTCGACGACCTCGCCTCCTTCGAGCCCCGGGACGACGCGCGATTCGAGGCCCTGGGCAGTCCGCGGGTCGTGGTGCTCCACCACGGATGCGATCTCGGGGACGAAGCGGAATGCGCGTGGATCGATGCCGTCCTCGCGGCGGCCGTCGACCGGGGGCCGGTGCTGGCGCTTCGACCGAACCTCGATCCCGGGAGCGACGTGGTGGGAGACGTGATCGACCGCATCGAGAGCGGCGGATCGATCCACGTCGCGGACCACCTTCCACGAGCGGTGTTCGTGGGTCTCCTCCGTCGAGTCGCCGTCCTGGTGGGGAACTCCAGCGCCGGGCTCATCGAGTCCGCGATCGTCGGTTGTCCGTCGGTGGATGTGGGTCCGCGGCAGTCGGGTCGCGAGCGTCCCGGCTCGGTCGTCGACGTGTCGGAGCCCGGTGCATCCGCGATCGGCGACGCCATCGATCGGGCCGTCGGTCTCGGTCGGTCGTTCGACCATCCCTACGGCGACCCCGGGGTGGGCGACCGGGTGGCGGGAATCCTCGCGGCGACTCCGCTGCCTCCGGGACGCAAGCGCCTGACGCACTGACGAGAGGCTCGGATGACCGTACCCTGATGGGGCCGAATCGTCCGGAGCCGCGCATGCCCACCGCCTCGTTCGAACTTCCCCTTCTCGTCACCACGCCCGACGACTGGGGAGCGCATGCGCTCGCGAATCCCGAGGCGCTGCTCAACGACCATGCACACCTCGAGAAGAAGGCGGCGCAGAACGCCCTCGAGCTGCTGCATCGCTGGCCGGAACCCTGCCCCCCGGAGAACTGGGTCGTCGCGATGACCGCGGTGGCCCGCGACGAGGTCGAGCACCTCGCGCTCGTGGTCCGCCTGCTTTCGCGACGCGGCGGGACCCTCACCAAGGCCCATCGAAACGACTACGCTCGCGCGCTTCGAGGCGTGATCCGGCCCGGGGGCGATGCGGAGACCATCGATCGGTTGATGGTCTCGGCCCTCATCGAGGCTCGCTCGTGCGAGCGATTCGAGATCCTCTCCCGGACCTGTCCCGACGAGTCGCTCGCGAAGGTGTACCGCGGACTCTGGGCGAGCGAGAAGGGGCACTACCTCTCCTTCATCGACCTTGCCCGACAGGTGGCCGCGCGCTCCGAAGCGGAGCCCGAGGTCGAGGCCCGCTGGACCGAGATGCTGGAATCGGAGGCCCGGATCATCGTCGAGCAGCGTCCCGGGCCCCGGATGCACTCCTGGTTCGCCTGAATCGGCGGATTCTCGGTCCTGCGGGGGTTGTTGCGGCGGACCAGCCGGACCAGCCGGTCCAGGTCGCTGGGGTGATCGACGCCCGACGGGCGCTGGGGCTGGAGACACCGGTGTCAGGGGTCGACGACTCTCCCGGCGGCACGACCCCGGCGAGAGTGACATCGGTCGATCCGATGGCGTCGCGGAGGCCACGAGCAGGAGTCGACGATGGACCATGGCCAGGCACAGGTTGGAGACGAGGCGGTCCTGTCCGCGGTTCGCGGCATCTCGCACATCGCGACCCTTCCCGAGGTGACGGTCAGGATCATCGACCTCGTCGAGG
>JAYZBK010000053.1:0-12264 GCA_036339295.1 Planctomycetota bacterium | reverse complement strand
GGCCAGACGAGGCCGGCCTCCGCCACGGTCTCCCGGGCCACGCGATCCGGCGTCGCGTGGCCGTCCTGCATCCGCCCCGACACCGAGAAGGTCGAATCGCCGTCGGGTCGCGTCCGGATCCGCACCGAGTAGTCGATCGAGCCGCCGAGCCCCATGGAGATGACCGGTTCGACGGCTTCCGAAAGGACCTGGCCCGGCCAGCCGGGGATGGACTCCGGCGACGGCCGGCCTTCCAGTCTCGGGGGCACGGCGGCGAGGAGGCCGAGCGACAGTTGGTCGTTCTCCACGTCGATGTCGATGGTCGGATGGACGTCCCGACCACCCTCCCCGTCCCGCGGCAGGTCGACGCGACCGCTGATCGTCCCGGTTCCGCCGGTCAGGGTCTCGACCTCGAGTCCGGGGGGAACGAGGATCACCGCGAGATCCTCGAGGATCAGTTCGCCGCGGCGGACGATCAGGGGATAGGGGAAGCGAGAGAACACGCCACCGACGTCGCGGAGGCCGATCGAGCCCTCGACCGCCACCGGCGATCCGAGGATCTTCGGCCGGTGGATTCGCAGGTCGATCGACCCTCGCCCACCGACCTCGAACGGAAGGGACTCGGGGTCGCCCGGAAGGGGGACCTCGCCGGCGAGGCCCGCTTCCCGGAGGCGTTGCAACGCCACCTCGTCGAAGAGATTGCGGAGGCCTCTTCGCGTGGTGTCGGGCAGGGCGGCCAGCAACTGGTCGTCGAGGGCGATCGACTCCGACCGAAGGCGGAGATCGACTCCCGCATCGTCGCCCGTTCCGTTGATCGTCCCGGTCAGCTCGATCCGATCGTCCAGCGGCCCGAGTCCGGCGAGGTGCTGGACCTTGATGACGTCGTCGCGAACGACGAGCCGGGCCACCACGGCATGGAGCGGGTACTCGAAGCCCTTGTACATCCCCTCGCCGTCCCGCAGGTCCAGCGAGGCCTCGGCGACGATCTCCTCGCCGACCGCCGGCGGCTGGTCGCCGATCCTTCCTCTTCGCAGGGAAGCCGTGGCGGAGAGGTCCCAGCTCCGGGCCCGGAGCAGTTCCAACGCGGAGGCCACGGGTCTTGGAAGATCGACGGGGACCTCGGCCGCGACGCCCTGGCGGACGAATCGATCGATGTCGATCTCGAGCGAGAACGGCGCGGTGTCGAGGAGCGATTCCCCGAGCTCCGCGATCGAGCGGCGCGCGATGTCCTCCAGCAACCCGGCGAGTTCGAGTCGGAAGACGACGGTCAGCCCGAAGTCGGGGAGGAGGTCGGGCTCCTCGGTCCGACCGAGGCGTCCGCCCCGGCCGCTGATCTCCAGGACGTCCCCCCGCAGCTCGATCACGCCGCGCGAGAGCTCGATCCGGGGGAGGGGAGGATCCTCGTCGACGATGAACCCCTCGTCGTATCGAACCCACTGCGCGTCGACCTCGTCGAGTTCGGGGGGGCTGAACGCGAGATCGTCGATCTCCAGCTTCGCGAACGGGACGCCGCCGGGCATCCACTCCACCGTCGCGGTCCGGAGGGTGCCGTCGATCTCCATCGCGGAGATCACGGCGCCGGCGGTGGCGGAGAGCGCGAGCGAGATGCCTCGCCGGAGGTCGACGTCGTCGGTCCGGAGGGCGAACCCGCCGGACGTCGCGTCGAAGGTGCCGCTCGCGATGTCGAATCCGGACTCGTCGTCGACCGCCGCGAGCAGGAAGGCGTGCGTGCTCGAGTCGGTGGGGGCCACGTCGATCCGGGCGTTGAAGGCGGCCTTCGAGGCCAGTCGCCACTCGTCCTCGTCCGTGATCCCGGTCTCGATCTCGAGGCGGTCGATGACGACCTCGCCGATGCCGGAGTTCCCCGGCTCGTCGTCGCGATCCCTCGACCGTCGTCGAGACGCCCGATCGGAGCGCTCGGGGCGAAGGGCGGCGACGTTGAATCTCGTCGAGTCGCCGGCCTCCTCCGCGACCCGCACCATCGCGCGTTCGACCCGAAGTCGCTCGAACCCGAATCCACCCAGCAGGAGTCGCGGAAGATCGAGGTCGAGCGAAAGTCCTTCGACCCGGAGCACGTCCCGGGCGGGTCCTTCCCAACCCGGGGCGGCGATGTCGATCTCGCCGATCCGGACGCGGGAGAGTCCCTCGAATCGGGCGTCGACGATCGTCACCTCCCCGCCGGTCATCCGTTCGAGCTGGCCCTGGACGACCCTCTGGAGGATCGGGTCCCGGAGGACCGCCGCCACCGCGACGAGCGCCGCGATGACCAGGAGCGCTCTCCCGAGGCGCCTGGACCAGCGCCGGGAGCGGGAGGTCGTGGTTGTTTCGGTGGATCGCGGCACGGGAGCATGATCCCACAGGACGCGGGATCCGTCATTCTAGATCCCTGCCCGCGGGCACGGGTCTTAGACTGCGGCGATGCCGGCCCCACAGGACGCGAACGTGGACGCTCCGCGCCAGGAGCAGGAGGAGACGAGCCGGGTGGGCGTGGATGCCGACCCGGTCGCCGAGCCGATGGACGCCCGCGTCGAGATCGATGCCGGCGTGGTCCTCTTCGGGCTGGTCCTGATGGTCCTGCTCTGCATCCCGGTCTCGATGGCCCTTCTCCGTTCCGGGCTGGTCGGGCGTCGCGGCCTCGGTTCGCGGTCGAAGCGGTCCCGAAGGCGGGGACCGGTGGACGCCTGGGCGGAGGCGGGGCGACGCGTCGACCAGCGGCACCTCGACGGGGACGCTTCATGACGTCGTCGACCCCGTCGCCCCGGGCGGTCGTGGTCGGTGCCACCTCGCGCACCGGGGAGGCCGTGGCCCGTCGCCTCGGCGGACTTGGTTGGTCGATGACGCTGACGAGTCGGGACGCTCGTCGGACCGCAGGTCTCCGGGAGGAGATCGAGGCGTCGGGGTCGTCCGGCGCCATCGAGACCGCCGCGCTCGACCTGGCCGACGCCGCCTCGATCGATTCCTTCATCCGCGAGCTCGACCTCGATCGACCGATCGACCTCCTCGTCGTGTGCGGCGCCCCGTTCTCCGAGGACCCGATCGACTCCTGGTCGATGCCGAAGTTCCTCGAGCAGGCGGCCGCGCAGGCGGCGGGGCCCGCGCTCGTCGCGGCCGGTCTTCGCGACGCCCTGGCGCTCTCGACCCGAGCCGGAGGAGGCGCGGTCGTGCTCTTCGGCGACATCCATGCGCGACTGCGGCCCAGGCCGGGGGCCGCGCCCTATCTCGCGGGGAAGGCGGCGCTCGAGTCGCTCGTGCCGATCCTCGCCTGCGAGATGGCTCCGACCAGGGTCTTCGGCATCGCGCCGGGCGTGATCGCCTGGGCCGAGGAGTTCGACGAGGAACGACGCCGTCGCTATCTCGAGCGGGTGCCGCTCGGTCGTGAAGGCACGGTCGAGGAAGCCGCGTCGCTCGTGCTCGCACTCGCGGAGCACGCGTCCTACACGACCGGGATCGTCGTCCCGATCGACGGTGGGCGGCACCTCCGCTAGTCGCGAGGCGGGCCTGCCGCCGAATTCGACGCCGACCGCTCCCGACGGATCCGATCGATCTCCACGCGGGTCGCTGCGACCCGGCGATCCTCGGGGACCAGGGCCGCGGCGATCGCCAGCCACGCCTCGGCCTCCTCGTCCTGCCCCGCGATCGCATGCAGGCGAGCCGCCTCGAGGGCGGGGCCGATCGACTTTCCGGGGTCCTCCCGCCGGGCTCGGGCGAGTTCCCCCCATCCCGCCGCCGCGGCGTCGGGCCGACCGAGGTCGAGCCAGCACGCACCGAGCTCCTGCACCACGACCTCCTCGAGCCTCGCCTCCTCCGGGAGGGAGGCGAGCGACTCGATGGCGATCCTCGGATCGCCGGTCCTTCGGAGGATCGACGCCCGCCGCGACCGGATCGACCAGGTGTCGGGGTCGAGGCTCACCGCCCGGTTGGCGTGGGCCCGGGCCTCGTCGGGACGGTCGACCTGGAGGGCCGCCTCCGCCAGGGAGGCGAGGATGAATGCATCGTCGGGTCGTTCCCGGGCGAGTCGGTCGAGCTCGTCGAAGGCCTCGCCGGGCCGATCGACCCGGAGCAGGGCGAGGCCTCGATGGAAGCGCGAGATCGGATCGTCGGTGGGCGAGGCCTCGTCGTAGATCTCGATCGCCTCATCCAGTCGGCCCGCACCCTCGAGGGCGAGGCCGAGGGAGCGCCGAACCGCAGCTCGGTCGACGCCCGAGGCTCCCGGGGCCCGGTAGATCGGGAGAAGGACCTCGACCGCTTCCAGCGAGAGCCGCTCGCCCGCGGGGGCCCCGAGGTCGGGGTCGACGGCGGCGTCGCTTCCGAGGGCGAGCAGGGATCGCCCGAGGGCGAGCCCCACGTGGGGGTCGGCGGGCAACCGTTCCGACAGCCGTCGGGCGATGGCCGTGGCGTTGTCCGCCCGTCCCGAGGTCAGCCATCGTTCGATCGCGTCGAGGCTGGCGTCCCGCTCCGTGGCGGTCACGCTCCCGGCATCCTGCGGGCCTGCCGGTCCGCCGCGATCCTCGTCACGGCCGCACGCCGCCAATCCGAGCAGGATGGCGAGCAGGCCGGTCGGCACGATCGAGGATCGAGTCGTCGACGGGCGAGGACGCCGAGTCTCGTAGAATGCGCGAATCATGTCTGCCACCGACTCCGATCGTTCCGGCCCCGCCGACGCTCTTCCCAGATCGTACTCGCCCCACGACGCCGAGCCGCCGGTGCGGGAGGCCTGGACCGCCCATCGGGACTTCCACGCGGATCCGGACGGCCCGGGTGATGCCTACGGCGTCCTGATCCCGCCCCCGAACGTGACCGCGGCGCTCCACCTCGGCCACGCGTTCAACAACACGATCCAGGACATCCTCGTCCGCCATCACCGGATGCGCGGGGCGCGGACCCTCTGGATGCCGGGCACGGATCACGCCGGGATCGCCACCCAGTCCGTGGTCGAGAAGCGACTCCTCCGGCAGGGGAAGAAGCGCACGGACTTCAGCCGCGAGGCGTTCGTCGAACAGGTGCAGGCCTGGAAGGACGAGTACGAGGCCACGATCCTCGGCCAGCTGGAGGAGATGGGATGCTCGTGCGACTTCGAGCGGACCCGGTTCACCATGGATCCGGTCTGCGCGGACGCGGTCCGGGAGGCCTTCTTCCAGCTCTTCCGCGACGGCCTGATCTATCGCGGCAAGCGGCTGGTCAACTGGGATCCGGTGATGCGGACCGCGCTCGCGGACGACGAGGTCGAGATGCGCGACGTCGACGGCCACATGTGGTACCTCCGGTATCCCATGGCCGACGGGGACGGGCACGTCACCGTGGCCACGACCCGGCCCGAGACCATGCTCGGCGACACCGCGGTGGCCATCAATCCCCGCGATCCGAGGGCGGCCGCCCTGCGTGGCCGTTCCGTCCGGGTCCCGATCGTCGATCGCGTCGTGCCGATCGTCGAGGACGACTACGTCGTGCTGCCCTCGGCCACCGCGGTCGAGCTCGGTCTCGGGGACGAGGCGGTCAACGATCCGAAGGCCGCCCTCGCCACGGGGTTCCTCAAGGTCACCCCGGCACACGACCCCAACGACTGGGAGATCGGGCTCCGGCACGAGCTGGAGGCGATCAACGTCATGGCGCCCGACGCCTCGATCTCCGCCGACCATGGTTGGGAGGACGTCTCCGAGGAGGCTCGTTCCTTCCTCGGGCTGTCGCGAGAGGACGCCCGCACCGCGGTGGTCGCCTGGTTCGAGGCCCGAGGACTCCTCGAGGAGGTCCGCGAGAACCCGCACGCCGTCGGTCACAGCGACCGAAGCCACGTGCCGATCGAGCCCTACCTCTCCGACCAGTGGTACGTGCGGGTCACCGACGATCGATTCGCCGGCTCGGCCCTTCGGGCCATGGAGGACGGGCAGCGACAGGGGACCGCGCCGGAGGGGGCGGCCGTCGATGGGGACGGGGGCCTCTCGTTCCATCCGGAGCGGTATGCCCGGACGTTCCAGACCTGGCACGAGAACATCCGCGACTGGTGCATCTCGCGGCAGCTCTGGTGGGGGCACCGGATCCCGATCTGGTCGAAGTCGACGCCCGCCTCCGAACTGCCGGACGAGATCGCGGCCGCCGCGACCGCCGACTCGATGACCGCGGTCGACAGCGCCTGGACGGAGCGGGGGGCCGCCCATCGCGTCCGGACGATGCCCGACGGTTCGATCGAGGAGACGATCTGCGTTCCGCGGCCGGCGTCGATCGGTGGCGACGAGGCCGAGGCCGGGCTCCGGGCCGACCTCGAGTCGGCGGGGTTCGCCCAGGATCCCGACGTGCTCGACACCTGGTTCTCGAGCGCCCTCTGGCCGCTCTCCACGATGGGATGGCCGGACGCTTCGATCCATCCCGACGCCGTCCCCGAAGGCGAACGGTTGCTGGAGGCGTTCAATCCCGGTGCCGTCCTCTGCACGGCCCGCGAGATCATCACGCTCTGGGTGAGTCGGATGGTCATGTTCAACCGGCACTTCCTCGGACGACTGCCGTTCCGGGACGTCTTCATCCACGCGATGATCCAGGACGGCCACGGCCAGAAGATGTCGAAGAGCCTCGGTAACGGGGTCGATCCTCGCGACATCATCCAGAGCCACGGTGCGGACGCCATGCGCTTCACGCTGGCGCAGATGGCGACCGGCAGCCAGGACGTCCGGATGCCGGTCGACCTCGTCTGCCCGCACAGCGGCGACACCTTCACCCCGAAGTTCGTGCGGGGGACGACGGGTCACCTCGTCGCGAACTCCATCCAGTCGTCGCCGGACGGCTCCGGACGGGAGATGGTCACGGCGTACGGCGTCGCCGTCGGCGAGGTCGAGGCGACGGACGAGCGTCCGCTCGCCCGGAACACGTCGAGCCGCTTCGACGTCGGCCGGAACTTCTGCAACAAGCTCTGGAACGCCACGCGCTTCGCCCTCGGCAACCTCGAGTCGACCGGGACGGAGTCCGGCGATCCCGGTCTCGCGGATCGCTGGATCGTCTCCCGTCTCGCCCGGACCGTCCGGGAGGTCGACGAGGCCCTCGGGGCGTACCAGTTCAATCGCTACGCGGATGCGATGTACGACTTCGTCTGGCGGGACTTCTGCGACTGGTACCTCGAGGCGATCAAGCCGACGGTTCGCGACCGGATCGACCAGCAGCGTCGGCTCCACGCGGTGCTCGACTCGATCCTTCGCCTCCTGCACCCGATCTGTCCGTTCGTGACCGAGACGCTCTGGCCCCACGTCCGGAGTCTCGACGGGATTCGCACGGACGCCGCGGCATCCGGCGTGGACGGGCTCCTGCTTCCGCCGGCCGACCGCTGCGTGGTGGCGGCCTGGCCCGCCCCGGGGGCCGAGGTCGTCGACGAGGAGGCCGAGGCGCTCTTCGATCGAGCCCGCAACCTCGTCGCCGCCATCCGGAACCTTCGAGGCGAGCGCCAGGTGTCGCCGAAGCGACGGATCGTCCTGCACGCGGGCGAAGCGGTGCTCGACCTCGTTCGCCGCGCCGACGGTGCCGTCGAGACGCTGGCCGGGCTCGAGTCGGTCGTTTCCGACCGGGACGCCCCGGCGGATGCCATCCCCCTGCCCTTCGAGGGCGGGCAGGTGCTCCTGTCCAATCTCGTGGACGCGGTCGACCGGGACGCGGAGCGGAAGCGGCTCGAGAAGACCATCGAGGGGAAGAGGAAGCAGGTCGCGGGATTCAAGGCCAAGCTCGGCAACAAGGGATATGTCGACAACGCGCCGCCCCACCTCGTCGAGGAGACCCGTCAGATGCTGGAATCGGCGGAAGCGGACCTCGCGGCGGCGGAACAGGGTCTCGCCGGTCTCTGAGGGCCGGTCTCCGAGGACGGGCCCCCGATGACCGGCCCCGACGACGGGCCTCTCGTGCCCCGGCTTCCGGATCGGCTTCGAGGGCGTCGTCCTCGCTACGATGTGGGTGTGACGCGGATTCCTCGACTCTCTCCGAGAAGGTGGCCCGGCGGCGGATCCTCGCCGCTGCCCGCCCTGATCCTGGTCGTCGCCGTCGCCGTCGTCGCCTGCACGCCCTTCGATCCGCCGCGGCCCGCCGCGCGGGATGCGATCCCGGTGGGTGAGAATGCCGGCCTCGGGGTCGAGTTCGGTCCCGACGACGTGCAGGTCGAGCCGTGGTCCTTCGGGGACTACGAGGGCAGTCTCATCACGACCCCGACCCACCTCCTGCACGTCACGCTCCCGGACGGCTCGCTGCGGCAGAACCTCCCGATCTTCACCAACCGCGCCCTCGATCACTACCGGACGATGATTCCGACGCCGTCGAGGCCCACGGAGCGGATGACGGAGACCCTGGAGGCGGTCGAGCCGACCGTGGCATCGAAGCCGCTCCCGGCGCCGACCGAACGAATGAGCTCGTTCGTCTTCGACACCCGTCCCCAGTGGGCGGCCTGGACGCAGCGGCGCCTCGGACGGCAGGCGGGGCTCTACCTCGCGATCGAACGCGGTGGCTACACCATCGACGCCGAGAGCGTCCTCTGGGACATCGGTCGATACGACACGCTCTGCATGCTGGCCCACGAGGGCTGGCACCAGTACACGCAGACGGTGTTCCGTCATCCCCTTCCCACCTTCCTCGAGGAGGGGCTCGCCGCCTACGCCGAGGGACACTCGTTCCGTCGTCGCGACACGGAACCCCGCTTCATGCCGTGGCGGAATCTCGAGCGCTACGGGCAGCTGCGGGGGGCCGACTACCGGAACCGGCTCATCGATCTCGACGAGCTCGTGAGCAAGCCGCCCCAGTCGTTCGTCTCCGCGGGGGAGCGATCGCTCCTGACCTACTACGCGCAGGTGTGGGCGCTCGTGCACTACCTCGTGGAGGGCCGCGACGGCGCCTACCTCCCCGGGCTCGACAAGCTGCTCCGCGACGCGGCCGAGGGGCGGATCGCCACCAGTCTCTACGACGCCGACCGCTCGGCCGGTCGCCGGGGAAGACTGCTGGGCCCGAACGCGGGCCGGGCGATCATCGCCACCTACTTCGACCGCGACTACGCCCGGTTCAAGGCGGGCTACGAGGACTTCATCCAGAAGGTGGTCGCCCGAGGGAACGGGACGCGGATCTGGCAGGGGCGATCGCCGCTCCTGGCCGACTGAGCGGCTCGAAGGATCGGCAAGGGCTGCATCCGGGTGTCTTCCGGGGTCGAAACCCCGGGCCAACACCCCGGAGATCAGGCCATGAACGTCCGCACCCTCGCCGTCACCCTTCTCGCCACCCCGATCCTCGCCCTCCCGCTCGTGGCCGACGTCGTCTACGACGAATCGGTGTCCGGGGACCTCTCCAACGACCCCGGGTCCCCGACCGTCATCGCGGTCGAGGGCGAGACCGTGCTCGTCGTCCGGGGATCCGTCCAGAGCGGGACGGGATCCGACACGCGCGACTTCTTCTCGATGACGGTCGCGGAGGGGGCCACGCTGGAGGCGATCCGACTGGTCGACTACGTCGACGGAGTCACCGGAGCGCCCGGCAACACCGGCTACTTCATGGTCGACGACGGCGCGACCTCGGTCGTGCCGTCGAGCTCGACCTCCAGCGCCTTCCTCGGTGGCTCGCACTGCAACCGGACCCGGTTCCCGACCGCGGAGGTGAACATGCTCGAGCGTCTCTCGAGGGCGGTCCAGGGCGGAACCGGCTTCTCGTACCCGCTCGGTCCGGGCACCTACACGTTCAACATGCAGCAGACCGGATCCCAGCAGAACGTCTACGAATTCCGCTTCGAGTTCGGTGCCACGGCCGCTCCGTGCCCGGCCGACCTCGACGGCGACGGCCGCGTCGACGGCGGCGACCTCGGCCTGTTCCTCGGGGCCTGGGGGACCTCGCCGTGCGATCTCGACCTCAACGGGGACGGCATCTGCAACGGCGCGGACCTCGGCGTCCTCCTCGGCGCTTGGGGCGACTGCTGAGGATCGATTCGTCCTCAGTCCCCCGGCGGCAGGTGACGGAGGAGGAACTTCACCTCGCGATTCTTCACGTCGTTGCTCCGACGCCCGAAGCCGAGGTGCTCGTGGGGAGCGCCGGTCTCGTCGATGGTCATCATCTCGATCCACTCGGGATGGGAGACGGTCGCCCGGAGCCGGTCGAGGAACTCGACCTGCCCTTCGTAGTCGACCCACTCGTCGAGGCGTGAGTGGACGGCGAGCACGGGCAGTTCCCGCCAGCGATCGACGTGCTGGATCGGGTCGAGCCGGTCGGCCGATTCGTGATCGAAGAACTGTCGCTGGTGCTGGCACCGCCAGTGGCCGCTGGTCGCCTCGAGGATCGCGGCCCGGAACCGGTGCGGTCGCTGGAGCCGGACCAGCGCGACCATCCCACCCATCGACATCCCGCCGATCGCGATCCGTCCGGGCTCGAACCCATGGCGACCCAGGGCGGTGACCACGTCGTCGATCTCGTGGGCCGCCTGCTCGACGTTGTCGAGGAGGGCCTCCGCCCGCATCCCGTCCTCGGATCCCCGTTCGCCATGGCCCGGGAGGTCGATGGCGCAGCTGCCGATGCCGGCGCGGGCGAGTCTCAGGTACCGCCCGGGATCCAGTTCCTTGTCGGCCGTCCGACCGTGCATCCAGAGCAGGCACGGGGCCGCCGTCGTGGCGGATTCGGGCCGGACGAGGAGGCAGGGGACGTCGGGACCGAGTCGGACGTGCTCCGAGATCGCCCGCAGGCTGCTGGGAAGACGTTCATCGAGATCCGGCATGCCCCGACGATAGCCTCAACCGACCGGAGCGGCGATACTGCCACGATGCTCAAGATCCTTGGTGGGGAATTCCGCTCGCGCATCCTGGAGAGTCCGCCCAACGCGGACACCACCCGGCCGATCACGGCGCGGGTCAAGGAGTCCGTCTTCAACCTCCTCCGGGGCTGGTTCGACGACGCCACCGTGCTCGATCTCTTCGCCGGCGTCGGGACCATCGGCCTGGAGGCGGTGAGTCGCGGCGCCACCGACGTCGTGATGGTCGAGCAGGATCGCCGGATCTCCTCGATCCTCCGCTTCAACGTCGAGGAGCTCGGATGCGGGGACCGCGCGACCGTCGTGCAGGCCGATGCCTTCGGCCCGGCGGCCCTCGCGCAGGCGCCCCGCGAGTGCGACATCGTCTTCCTCGATCCGCCCTATCCGCTCTGGCGGGACGAGGCGACTCGAGGTCGGATCCTCGATCTCGCGAAACGGTGCCGGGCGGTGATGAAGGCGAAGTCCTTCCTCGTGCTCAGACTCCCCGAACCCTTCGAGGGAACGCTGGAGGGGTTCGAGGGACCCGAGACGCACGACTACGCCGAGGACATGTTCGTCCACCTCTTCATGCCCGGGGACGGCGCGTCGGACGAGTGAATCGTCCACGAGCCCTCGCAGCGGTTAGCGTAGGGGCATGATCACCACGCCCCTGGCCGTGCTCGCCTTCACCCTCGCGACCTGCGTGCAGGACGGGGTGGAATCGACGCCTCCCGCGACCGATCCCCTCGTCGAGGCCGGGACGCCCTCGATGGAGGCGATGGTCTCGGCCGCGGTGGAGATCCTCGTGGATCGCCAGGAGGGCGCGAACAAGGCGGAATGGCCGTACCAGGGGGTCTACCGGGTCCGGGCCGAAGCGGACGATCCCGAGTCGCTCATCGAAGGGCGAGGCCGTCGACGGACGGTGATCCCGATCGGCTACCGGGTCGGCGGCACCTCCATCGCGGGTCGTGCGCTGATGCGCCCCACCGGAGTCCGGGAGGACGAAGTCCGTCGGGTCGCCCTCGAGCGGGCGCGGGCGTTCGTGGTCGCGTCGACGGGGCATCCGCGCATGACGCCCGACTTCGACGGGGGCTACGACGTTCGAGGTTGGGGATACATCTACGCCCTCGGCTTCCTCCTCGAGCTCCGGGAACGCGAGCTCGTCGAGGCCGACGCGGCCGCGGAGACCGAAGCCGCGATCCGCTTCTACATCGACGCCCTCGAACGCATCGAGATCCCGGAGGTCGGCGGCTGGAACTACGCCCGCCGCGGACCCCTCGACCGTCCCGACGCCATCAGTCCGTTCATGACCCCGCCCGGCGTCCAGGCGCTTCTCGAGGCCGATCGCCAGGGTTTCGACGTTCCCGACGGCATGGTCGATCGGGCGATGGCCGGCCTCGAGCTCTCCCGGGGCGAGGACGGGTACATCGCCTACGCCGCCCGCCGGAAGACGACGGATCCACCCAGCCAGATCCCCGGGGCGATCGGCCGCATGGCCGCGGTGGTGACGGTTCGTTCGGAGGCCGGCGCTGCCGACGCGGACGAGGTCAGGACCGCCTGCGCGGCAT
>JAYZBK010000052.1:0-17174 GCA_036339295.1 Planctomycetota bacterium | reverse complement strand
GTTCTTCTGCTCGGTCATGGGTCTTTTCCAGTTCGAGTGAGTACCACGTGCAAGCCTGCCACATCCTAGCGGCCATGACTAGGGACCAGCACTCGAATCCGGGCCCTCAGGGAATCAGGCCCAGCGGGCATTCCGACGGCGGGTAGTCGTTGCGCGGAGCGTCACCCCAGGCGGCCAGCATGATGCCGAGATCTTCGGCGTTGACCCGCGAGTCAAAGTTGATGTCGGCGGCGGCGTTCACGCCTTCGTTGGGGCTGGAGATGACTTGCCAGCTGCAGGGGTTGACGGCATTACAACCAACTGAGCTTACGACAACCTTCACCTCGACGGTGCCATCAGACCAAGCGCGAATCAGCCGCATTTGGTCGGTATTGCCCCCGATGTCATGGCTGCCGTACCACACGATCGTCGGCTCTGCGGGGCCGGCGTCGAAGTGGGCTGGCGTCGCGACGGCCTGGTTGCCTGTGAGGTTGAAGCCGATCAACATCAGGCCGAAGCCGACGATGGCGATGGCGAGGGGCATGGCGTAGCTCTTCATGTCTGAGTCTCCTGAGGGCCGCCCACGGCTCGTGCGCGACCTGTTCAGGCTACTGAGCAGGCGGGCCCGAATCCACGGTTTGGCGGAGGCTGGCGGTGGTGCGTCATCGTCCCAAGAACATCGCCCTCGGCAAGGGCCGAGGGCGGTCGTCGTCTCATCGTCCGGATGAAAGCGGGTGAGGAGGCTCGAACTCCCGACATTCAGCTTGGGAAGCTGACGCTCTACCAACTGAGCTACACCCGCGGGGTGGTTCCGGACGCTTCCGTCCGGACCGTGAACGATAGCCGGACCGGGTTCGTCCCGCCAGACCCGTGTTCCGTCGATCCGTCGCCGGGATCCGGGGGGCGGTTCAGCGGGCGGTGCGGGTCAGCGTGGTGTGCAGCACGACCGGCTTCTCGCCCGGCTGGGCCAGCCGCACGCGGATCCGGCCGTCGGGGAGGAGCTCGCCGAACACGGTTCCGGGCTCCTCGGTCTCGACCGCCACGAACTCGCCGGTCTCGTAGTCGATCAGGCCGAGCAGCTGCTCGGTGTCGCCCTTCACCGCCTCGCCGCCGAAGTCGTAGCCGTGAGTGTTGTCGTCGGCCGACATGCTCCAGGTGACGGCCACCATCATCCGGCCGGTCGGATCGGCGTCGATCGACCACTCGTGGATCGAGTTGCCCCGCCCGGTCGAGTTGAGGAACTGGGCGTCCCCGCGCCAGGCACCGTTGAAGTCGGCGGCGGTGGAGGGCGCCTGCCGGCAGCCCGTGACGAGGCCGGTCCCCGCGGCGAGAAGGACGAGGAGAGCGGGCTGGATTCGCATGGGTGCATCCTGGTGACGAGAGGAGTCGAAACCGACGCCGCTCCTGGTGGCGGCTCCGGGTGGCCGGTCTGGGTGGCGAGGCGAACGGTACCCGGTCGATGGCGTATCAGGTCGGGGGCCTCGTCTCGGGACGGGCCCGGATCCAGTCCAGGCCAGGGAGGTCCACATGGCTCGTCGATCGCGACTTCGCATGGTGATGGGGGGGATCGGGGTCGGGGTGGCCGCCGTGGGCGTTCTGACGCTCGTCGGGTGCGTGCGAACCTCCGGGGGCACCTGGTACTTCGACGAGGCCCCGCTGCCCGACGGCTGGCCCGAGCTCACCCCGGTCGACTCGGTCGAGATCCGCGAGTACCCCGCCTACCGCGAGGCGGTCGTCGGGGAGAAGGATGCGGGCTCCGGGCAGGGGCCGATGTTCGGGCCGCTCTTCAACCACATCAGCTCGAACGACATCCCGATGACCGCGCCGGTCGCGATGACCTACGACTCCTCGGACGACGACGCCGGGGGCGACGGTCGCATGACGTCGATGGCGTTCCTCTACAAGACGCCCGACTACGGCCCGCTCGGCACCGACGGGATCGTGCGCATCGAGGACGTGGCCCCGCAGGCGTACGCGAGCACCGGCGTCCGTGGTTCCTACAGCGACCGGCACTTCGAGGATGGGCTCGATCGCATCGCGGCGTGGCTCGCCGACCAGTCCGAGTGGAAGGCCGACGGCTCGCCGAGGTACCTGGGATACAACAGCCCGTTCGTGCCGTGGTTCTGGCGGTACGGCGAGGTGCAGGTCCCGGTCGCCCCGCGGAACGTCACCGACGCCGCCGCCGCGGACTGAAGTCGTTCAGGACGGTGGCCCGGCCGAGCGGCACGGTCCCCAGGCCGCGACCAGCAGGCCGAGGTCGGCCGCGGCGCCGTTGCCGTCGCCGTCGATGTCCGCGGCGGGGTTGGTGGTGTTCCACGCCGAGATGAGCAGGCCGAGATCGGCCGCATCGACCGCGCCGTCGCCGTCGAGGTCGCCCGGGCACGGCGTCTCGGTGCCGGGGCCGCTCAGGATCGTGTGGCCGTTGTCGTAGATGCGGATCCAGTCGACGACGTAGGCGGCGGGAAGCGTGGCCGTGATGCCCCCGGGATTGGTGATCCCCGGGAACCATCCGCCCACCGCGAGGTTCACGATGAGGAAGTGCGGGGCGTGGAACTCGTGGCCGCTCATCGCGTCGCGGTTCGAGATGTCCATGACCCAGATCTGCTCGCCGTCGACGTAGGTCCAGATCCCGGTCGGCGTCCACTCGAGTCGGAACACGTGGAAGTCGTCGTCGAGGTCGGTCGGCGTGACGCGGCTCTGGCCGTAGCTCGCATAGTCGCCGTAGAAGTCCCAGTGGGCGGTCGAGTAGACCGTCCGGTTCACGCGGCCGTCCGCGATCGCCTCGCCGGCGCCCATCTCGAGGATGTCGATCTCGCCGCATCGCGGCCAGCCGACGCTGGAGATGTCGTTGCCGAGCGTCCAGAACGCGGGCCAGAGACCGTTGCCGAGGTCGGGGATCTTGATCCGGGCCTCGACCGTCCCGTACTGGAACATCACCTTGTTCTTCGTCTTGATCCGGCCGGAGGTGAAGCTGCCGTCGGCCTCGCGGCGGGCGTGGATGACGAGCTTGCCGTCGGCGACGCGGACGTTCTGCGGTTCGTCGGTGTACACCTGGAGCTCGTTGTTGACGCCGAGGTCCCCGAGGTCGTACGACCAGACGGAGAGGTCGGGACGGCCGAGCTGGTCGAACTCCTCGCTCCAGAGGAGCTTCTCGCCGCCGAGGGCGAGGGCGGGGCCGGAGAAGGTCGCGGCGGCCAGCACGAGGAGGGGGCCGCATCGGCCGAGGGTCGAGGTGTTCATGCCGGTCTCCGGAAGGTCCGAGCAGGGATGGATCGCCGGCGATCCAGACCGAGGATAGCCCCCGGGAACGCCGATGCCGCGGAGATCCCCCGAAGCCCGGGCATCTCGATCGTCGCGGTGGTCCGGTGCCTCGTCCTCCCCGCATCCTCCAGCCGGCCCGGCGACGAGGTCCGAATAGCCGCCTGCAACCCCGGAATCGGGGCCGCACGGGCCGGAATATGGGATTCCATGGATCTCCGGACCTCCCAGCCCGTATTCTCTCCTACTTGGGCGGAGGGAACACACGCCACGCCCCGGCGTGGGGTGTGCCGCCAAGATCCGGACGACGGCGTTTCGTACGTCGCTGGACGGAGACGCAGGGAAATGGGGGCCCGACCCCGTTGGCCTCGCAGCCAACCCCTTTCGGGCATAGGGAAATCGGACGCCCCGCCCTCGGCGGGGCGTCCGACTTTTTGCCTCCGCCGACCACCGCCACGATGGCCGGGTTCATCCCGGTCGCGGCCTTTGGTCGATGTCTGGGCCATGGACAGCCCGGCTCGTGCTCCACTCGCCTTCCACTACGACGGCCGTGCCGTGGGCTGGCTCGTGCCCCTGATGCTGATCACGTCGCTGACGTGCAACATCGCGGCCCTGTCGATCCCGTTCCTCGAGATGCGGGTCTGGCCGGGGGGGCCGGAGAACTACAGCATCCCGCACACGATCCACCTGATGTGGTCGGAGTTCAAGCTGTACCTCATCGCGGTGCTGATCGCGGGCTTCTCGCTCATCTTCCCGTTCGTCAAGCTCTCGATGCTCGGGCTCGCCTGGTTCGCCCCGGTGCACGATCGCACTCGCGCCCGGCTCCTCGGTGCCCTCGGGGCGCTCGGTCGCTGGTCGCTGCTCGACGTCTTCGTCGCGCTCGTCCGGATCGTGCTGGCCCATCACCAGGGAACGCTCTTCGTCACGGGAGTCAAGCCCGGGCTCGGGCTCTTCCTCGCCGCCATCGTGCTGGCGATGATCACGGGCGACCTGATGCACCATCTCCATGATCGGGCCACGGGGGAGGCGCCGATCGGGAAGGAGGGACGAGCCTCGTTCGCCTGGCTCGTCTGGTGCGTCCCCATCCTCGGGCTCGGGGCCCTCGGAACGCTGATCGCCGCCCTGCAGGCGCCGTACCTCAAGATCACCGCGTGGTTCCTCGACGATGCCGAGTACAGCATCCTCGGCACGATCCGGGCCCTGTTCGAGGAGAGGGAGTTCGCCTTCGGCTTCACGGTCGCGGCGTTCCTCGTGGTCACGCCTTCGCTCCGGATCGTCCTGATCGGGCTCGCCTGGTTCCGGCGTCACAGCGCCGAGAAGCTCGGCCGGCTGTCCGGGGCGATCCGCCTCGTCGATCGATGGTGCATGCTCGACGTCTTCGGACTCGCCATCGGGCTGTTCCTCCTCGAGGGGTCGAACCTCGTCCCGATCGAGAAGCGGGGCGGCGTCTGGCTGCTGGTCGTGGCCGTCGCCGCGAGCGTCCTGCTGGCCAAGGCCTCCGGACTGCTCATCGCCTGGTCGGTCGGGCAGGCGGACGGAGCCGCCGCGGGCGGCGAGAACCCGTCATAATCTCCGGGCCGGCGTCGTGCCGGCATCCTGGAGACCGGTGATGCACGCCATCGACGCCCTGCTCGACGAACTCATCGACTACGCCGGGCTCTTCCCGCCGGCGGCCCTCGACATGCCGCCCGCCGTGGATGCCTTCGCCCGGCACCGGGCCGGCCCGCTGGCCGATGCGCTGGGTCGATTCGTGGTCCCGGTCGGTCGGCTCGCCGACTTCGAGGCCGCCGCGGAACGTCACCTCCCGACCGTGCCGTCGCTCGAGGACGAAGGGCAGGCCCCGCCGCTCTGGGCGCTTTCGGTGCTGGTCTCCGCGGCGGAGGATCCGGACGCGGTGGCCGCCGACCTCGAGGCGATCGAGGCGTTCAACGATCGCCACACCGCGGTCGGCGCGGGGGCGGCGATCGTCGACACCATCGAGCTGAAGGCGGCCTCCGGCGAGGCGGTGGACACGATCCTCGACCTCGTCGACGACGAGATCCATCCCTACTTCGAGCTCGACCACCGGACGGACGTCCGCGGCATCCTCGCCGCGATCGCCGGTCTCGACGCCGGGGCGAAGATCCGGACCGGGGGCCTCGAGGCCGCCGCCCACCCCTCGGTCGAGGAGGTCGCCCGCTTCATCGAGGCGTGCCGGATGTCCGAGGTGCCGTTCAAGGCGACCGCCGGTCTCCATCACCCGGTCAGGGCGCACCAGGCGTCGGTCGGCACCGAGCAGTTCGGATTCCTCAACGTGTTCCTCGGGGCCGCGATGCTCCACAGCGGGCGGGTCGATGGCGAGGGACTGCGTGGCCTCCTGGCCGAGACCGACGCGACCGCCTTCACGTGCGGGGACGACGCGATCGGCTGGCGGGGGACGAACGTGTCGGCGGAACAGCTGAACGAGGCGCGGAGTCGGTTCGCCCACTCCTACGGATCGTGCAGCTTCGACGAGCCGACGGATGAACTACGAGACCTGGGATGGCCGGTGACGGCCGTGGAGTCGAAGGCATGAGCGAGCGTGGACGAAGCTGGATCGAGTCGGCCCAGGATCCGGAGGGCGACTTCCCGATCGAGAACCTGCCCTTCGGGGTGGTGGCGATCGAGGACGACCATCGGATCGCCACCGCGATCGGCGACCGCGTCGTCGACCTTCGCGGCCTGGTCGATCTCGGCCTCCTCGACGATCTCGCCCCCGAGGTGCGGACCGCCCTGCGGTCGGAGACGCTCAACGAGTTCGCCGGGCTCGGGCGAGCCGCCGCCTCGGCCGCTCGGAAGGCCATCACGTCGCTGCTGTCCGACGGCGATGACCGGCTCGCGTCGCACGCGGAACGCGATCGGGTCGTGGTCGCCGCCGCCGACGCCGTCCCCGGCATGCCGTTCGCCATCGGCGACTACACCGACTTCTACGCGAGCGAGCACCACGCGACCAACGTCGGCTCGATGTTCCGGCCCGACAATCCGCTGATGCCCAACTGGAAGCATCTTCCGGTGGGCTACCACGGTCGAGCCAGCTCCGTCATCGCCAGCGGGCAGGACGTTCGTCGGCCCCACGGCCAGACCGTCGGCCCCGACGGCCCGCCGCCGAAGCACGGGCCGGTCCGCCTGCTCGACTACGAGCTGGAGGTGGGATTCTTCGTGGGCCGGGGAAGCGAACTTGGAACGCCGGTGCCGGTGGCCGAGGCGCTCGACCACGTCTTCGGGCTGGTGCTGGTCAACGACTGGTCGGCCCGCGACGTGCAGAAGTGGGAGTACCAGCCGCTCGGTCCGTTCAACGCGAAGAACTTCGCGACCTCGATCTCCCCCTGGGTGGTGACGATGGACGCGCTCGAGCCCTTCCTCGTGCCGGGACCGCCCCGGGCCGAAGGCGACCCGGAGAACCTGCCGTACCTCGTGGATCCCTCGGACGTCGCGGTCGACCTCGAGCTCGAGGTCCTCATCGCGTCGGAGACGATGCGTTCGAAGGGCATGGCCCCCGCCCGGGTCAGCCTGGGCAACTACCGCGACATGTACTGGACGATCGCCCAGATGATGGCGCACCACACGTCGACCGGCTGCGACCTGAATCCCGGGGACCTGATGGCCTCGGGCACGGTGAGCGGACCGACCGAGGACAGTCGGGGCTGCCTGCTCGAGATGACCTGGCGAGGCGAGAACCCGATCTCGCTGCCCGACGGGACCGAACGGAAGTTCCTGCAGGACGGCGACGAGGTCGTGATCCGCGGCTGGTGCCGGAAGGGCGATCTTCGGATCGGCTTCGGCGAGTGCACGGGGCGGGTGCTGCCCGCTCACTGAGCGGCCGGTGCGGCTGATCGGCCCGGTTCAGGGGCGTCGGTAGCGACGGCCGTCCGGCTTCGGGGTCGCGATCGCCTGCAACGGCTCGTGGGGAAGCGGGATCTCCTGGCCGACCTTGAGGCCGAGCCGGGTGAGTTCGCCCTTCGGGAACTCGAGCGCGTATCGCGCCGGGCGTCGACTGGAATACCGCACGAGTCTCGCATCGTAGGTGTCGTATCGCTCGTCGAACCCCTGCGGCGGTTCCTTTCGCATCCGGTGCATCGCGGTGATGCGACCGAAGCGATCGAGGAAGGCGACGTCGATGTCGACGTGGCACGACTTCATCCAGTAGCGACGGACGAGATCGTCGGGGTGGACGAAGAGCATCGCCGTTCCCGGGGGAAACGTCCGGCGTCCCCCCATGCCCAGCCGACGGCTCGCCTCGGTCGCCGCGAGCTCCACCCGGTAGCGGGTGTCGCCGACCTCGAGGCCGATCACCGGCAGGCCGGCCTCGGAGTCCTCGAGCCGGCAGAGCTCGGCGGCGTCGGCCTTCGTGAGTTGGTCGACCTCGACCCGATGGGGCGGCGCGGGGCTGGCCGCGGCGGGAGGCGTCGGTCCGGGGGGCGTCGATTCGGGCGGCTCGGGCGTCCCGGCCGCGGCGTTCCATGCGAGGAGTCCGGCCAGGCCGAACGCCGCCGCACGGAAGGCGTCGGTCGTCACGACCAGGTGTCCGTGGTGCTCCCGGACCTGGCGCCGGACCGGCCCTTGCCCTTCCCGCTGCCCTTGCCATTGGAGGCGGCGCCGTTCCGGTGGGAGCCGTCGGGATGGTGGGTGCCGGCGGTGGTGGGGAAGTGCTCGCCCTCCCAGCTCGCCGGATACTTCGGGTCGTCCATGTCGAGGGCGGCCTTCGTCATGAAGAGCGGGCGGAAGGTGTCGCACATGACCGCGAGTTCGTTGGTGAACGTCGCGCCCAGGGCCTTCTCGATCGTCCCGGGATGGGGCCCGTGCGGGATCCCCTGGGGGTGGACGGAGATCGACTCGACGTCGATGCCCTTCCGCGCCTTGTAGTTGCCCTCGACGTAGTAGAGGACCTCGTCGGAATCGAGGTTCGAGTGGTTGTAGGGCACCGGGATCGCCTCGGGATGCCAGTCGAGCGTCCGCGGGCAGAAGGAGCAGATGACGAAGTTGTGGCCCTCGAACGTCTGGTGGACCGGCGGGGGCTGGTGCAGCTTGCCGGTGATCGGGGCGAAGTCGTCGACGTTGAAGCAGTAGGGGTAGTAGCAGCCGTCCCAGCCGACCACGTCGAGCGGGTGGTACGGGTACTCGTACGAGTGGACGCAGTTGCGGGCCTTGATCCGCACCTCGAAGCTGCCCGCCTCGTCGAAGGTGAGCGGGAGCTGCGGGGTCCGGAGATCACGCTCGCAGTACGGGGCGTGCTCGAGGAACTGGCTCGTCTTCTTCGAGAGGTACCGCGGCGGCGGCAGGATGTGCGAACCGTTGGCGGTCTCGAACACGATGAACTTGGGGTTCGGGTCGTCCTCTCCCGGTTCGTCGAAGGCCATCCGGTAGATGATCCCCTTCGGGATGACGATGTAGTCCTTGGGCCCGAACTCGAGCGTGCCGAACTGGGTGTGCAGGACGCCGGAACCGTAGTGCACGAAGATGCACTCGTCGCCCTGGCCGTTCTTGTAGTGGTAGTCCATCGGCTCGGCCGGGACGCAGATCGACATCTCGACGTCGGCATTGCCCATCACGATCACGCGGCCGGTGATCGGGTCGCCCTTCGGCGGCATCGTCTTCGAGATCAGGTGCCGCATCCGCATCGTGTCGGTCTCGACGTACTCGGGCGCGGTGTCGTAGAGCGTCTTCCATCCGTCGACCTGCGTCGGCGGATGGATGTGGTAGATGGTGGAGGTCGGGCCGACGAAGCCCTCCGTCCCGAAGACCTCCTCGGAGTAGAGGGCCCCGTCGGGACGACGGAACTGGACGTGGCGCTTTCGCGGGACCTGGCCGAGCTGGGTGTAGTAGGGCATGGAGCGATCACTCGAGGGCTTGCGGGCGTCCGGCCTCCCGGACGTCCCTGCATGGTACGGCCGGAAGCGTCCTTCCGGCGAATTCGGCGGTATTGCGCTTGTTTCGGTCGCCTGGTCCGGTCAGTCTGGCGTGGACTCCAGGAGAGAACAGATGAGATTCCTCAGTGCCCTGATCGTGGCCGCCCTGGCCTGTGCCTCGCCCCTCCATGCGGGGGTGACCTACGACTTCGAGCTCGAGACCGCGAACTACACCTACGTGTCCTCGATCACGCTCTCGAGCTCCGGGAGCTCCGTGCGGAGCATCTCGTCGGCGAGCGTGTCGATCACGTTCGGCTCGGCGAATCCCGAGCAGTACGGGGGCTCCACTTCGGGGACGTTCGAGTGGAACGAGTCGGCCCGGACCCTCGACGTCCACTACGACCTCCCCCAGACGACCTTCTCGATGTCGCTCACCGGCGTCGTCTTCTCCGGAGGCACCGCGAGCGACGGCCTGCCTTCGGGGTCGATGATCGACTGGTCGAACGCCGGCAGCGGGGCGCCGCGGTTCACCGCGGACGGCACGACCTACCAGGCCCCGTTCAGCTCGATCCGGTACTTCCGCCGGGCGCTCGGCGAGGAGGAGCCGGTCGTGCCGGGCCCGGCCGCGGGCTTCGCGCTGGTCGGTCTCGGGCTGATGCGGCGTCGCGGTCGCTGAACCCCCGCGTCGGCGCGGGGGGCGGCGGTGCGCCGGTTGGGGTACGCTCCGGGACCTGGAGAACGCCCCATGATCGACGTCGCGTCCCTCACCAACCTCCTGGCCGTCCAGGTCGGCAACGACGCCGGGCAGGCGCCCGTCGAGTCGGTCGGCGTCGATGGAGCGCCGCCGTCCGAGCTGCCCGTGGCCGAGCAGAACTCGGTCCTGCTGATCGCCCTGCCGGTGATCCTCCTGGTGGTCGGCGCCATCACCTACGTCGCGAAGCGCCCCGCTCCGGGGTCGGAGCCGAAGGGCGTGAACGGCGGGCTGGTCCTCATGGGCGTCGGCGGGTTCCTGACCCTCGCCGTGCTCGTCTTCCTGATGCTCGCCCAGTGACCGATCCGACCGAGATCGAACCGACGATCCTCCTCGAGACCGACGAGATCATGGTCCTCGACAAGCCGTCGGGCTGGCACACCGTGCGCGGCAAGGGCGATGCTCGTGGCGAGCGAAGCGTGGAGGGGTGGCTGATCGATCGGGATCCCGAGCTCGAGCACATGCCCGAAGCGGGGCTGGTGCATCGTCTCGACCGGGGGACCTCGGGCTGCCTGATGGTGGCGAAGGCCCTCGAGGCCAGCGAGTTCCTCCAGGAGGAGCTTCGGATCAGGGATGGGAAGGTCAGGAAGCGGTACCTCGCGGTGGTGGCCGGGCGTCCGTCGCGTCGCGACGAGTTCGCCCTTCACTTCACCAGCCGATACCGCGGCTCGAAGAAGGTCCGGGTGACGGACGACGGGGACCACACCGTCCGGGGTCGATGTCGATGGTGGCGTCGGGACGACCTTCATCCCGGCCACGGCCGTCGCTCGATGGAGATCGAGTTGATCGGTCCCGGGCGTCGCCACCAGATCCGGGCCGGCTTCGCCCACCTCGGGACCCCGCTGGTCGGCGACGAGCTCTACGGCGGCCCGGAGGCCCCGCGGATCATGCTCCACGCCTGGTCGGTCACGATCGAGGGGCGCAAGATCGAGGCGCCGATCCCGCCGGGATTCGGCGAGGTCGTCTCAGCCGCCGGCGACGAATGAGCGAAGGTGCTCGATCAGTTCCGGTGACGCGGTCGACCTGAGGGCGGGAGGCTGCTCGAGGTCGCTCAGGCGATCGAGGGCGGCCCCGAGTTCGGTCTCGTCCATGGCCACCTCGATGCCCGGCCGACCCGCGAGCTTCCTGGCGGTGGCCACCTGGTGATCGTTCCGCGTCTCCTGCAGGTCGCCGCGTCGAGGGAAGATGACGATCGGCTTCCCGTACTGCAGGGCCGTGAGGATCGAGCCCATGCCCGCATGCGCGACGAGCACCGACGCCGACTCCACCCGCCGGACGAAGTCGGCGGGATCCATGAAGTCGGTGAACGGCAGGTTGGACGGCCGGAACTCGGTCGGGCCGATCTGGGCGAAGATCGCGGCGTCGGGGTGTCGCCCGGCCCACCGGTCGATCGACTCGACCATGCGGTCGAAGGGCATCTGGTAGCCGACGGTCACGAAGATCACAGGACGCTCCCGGCGTGCTCGACGCCCTCGGCCTCGGCGACATCCGGCCACTGGGAGAGCACCTTGGTCGCGTGGCGGCGGATCTTGCGGCCCGAGAGCGAGAGCTCCTCGGCGTTGGCGATGGAGTCAATCCAGCAGGTCCGGGCGCCGACCAGGCGACCGAAGCGGATCGCGAAGTAGCCCGGGGCCGCCCCCGTCGAGATCACGACGTCGGGGCGGACGGCGAGGACGATCCAGAGGATCTTCGCGGCCATCAGCAGCAGCTTGAACTTGTTCCAGCGGGTCGCGTCGGGCACGACCCGGAGGTCCTCGCCCGGGACGTCGCTCGCGTACGACCGTCGCACCGTGACGTAGGTGACCCGGGCGTCCGCGAAGGCGGGACGGAGCCGGAGGAGCTGGACCCAGTGGCCGCCGCCGGAGGCGACCGCGAGCAGCCGGGGGCGACGGCTCACCGGTCGGACCCTTCGTGGGGGCCCCGCCGGCGACGAGCGAGGATCGGGAGCGATTCGGCGACCATGGTTCCTCGAAGATCGGCTCGATCCCGCACGACGGCTGAATCGGATTCCCGATCGGGCGGTGGCTGGCCAGATCCGGCCGTGGCGGCGACAATCGGGTCGGTGCCGTCTCCTCGAGTCCAGCCTCTGCGTCGCGATCTTCGCTTCCTCGTCGGGGACGGTGTCGCGTGGGCCACCATGACGGGGGCCGGCGAATGGCAGTTCGTGCTCTTCGCCCTGGCCATCGGGATGGGCGAGGTGGCCAGCGGACTCGTGTCCACGATCCCGATGTTCCTCGGGGCCCTCCTCCAGCTCGTGACGCCCTGGGGGGCCCGGGCCGTCGGTTCCCTGCGGCGCTGGACCTGGATCTGCGCCGGGGTGCAGACGCTCTCGCTCGCGCCGCTGGTGGTCGGGGCGGCCCTCGGCTGGATGCCGGGTTGGCTGCTCTACGCGACGGTCGCCCTGTACTGGGCGAGCGGCTACATGACGGGCCCGACCTGGCAGACCTGGTTCACCACCCTCGTCCCTCGTCGCATCCGTCCGATGTTCTGGGCCCGGCGAAGCATCTGGATCCAGGCGGCGCTCGGTCTCGGGCTCGCATCCGCCGCCCTCGTCCTGCAGGAGGGAGACCGCCTGGGAAGGCCCCTCGACGCCTTCGCCGTGGTCTTCGGGATCGCGATGCTCGCGCGGGGGATCTCCACCTGGTGCCTGAGTTCGCAGTCCGAGCCGCAGCCGGAGCTCGCCCGGGAGATCGAGCCGCCGACCCCCGCGGTCCTCCGGCGGTTCCTCGCCGACCAGCGGACCCGGGGCCTGCTCTCGTACATGCTGGCCTTCTACTTCTGCGTCTTCGTGACGGCGCCGTTCTTCGGCCCCTACATGAAGGAGCACCTCGGCCTCGAGTACTGGCAGATCATGTGCGTGCAGCTCGGCACCTTCGGTTCGAAGGTGCTCTTCCTGCCCCTCGTCGGGAGGATGGTGAAGGCGATGGGGCCGGGCCGCGTGCTGTGGATCGGGGCGTTGACGACGACGCCGGCCGCGATCTTCTGGGTGTTCGCCGAGCCATGGTGGCTCCTGGTCCTGCTCCAGGTCTACGTCGGGTTCGGATGGGCGTGCTGGGAGAACGGCTCGTTCCTGCTCACCTTCGACACCATTCCCGAGGACCGGCGGACCCCGATCATGACCGTCTACCAGCTGGCGCTGGCCACGGTCATGGTGCTGGGCAGCCTCGTCGGCGGCGTCGTGCTCGAGATCTTCGGCACGAGTGCCGCGGCGACCGAAGGCGACGCCCCGGTGGTGGCGGGGTACGTCGCGATCTTCGCGCTCACCTGCGGCATGCGGCTCGTCTCGCTCTTCATGCTCGCGTCGATCGAGCCGAGCGGCCTGCGGATCCGGCATCGTGCCCGCCGCGTCCTCGTCTGGACGATCGGTGCGATCCCGGGGATGCCGGGGGGCGAGATCGAGGTCGAGGTCGAGGACCGGCCGGAGGGCGACGGACCGCCCGGTCAGTCGTAGACGGCGTCCCGGATCATGCCGGGCAGGGGCCAGTGGAAGTCGCGGGTCCGGCTGAGGTAGACCGCGAAGAGATCGTTCTCCGGATCGACCCAGAACTGCGTGCTGTGATAGCCGAACCAGCCGAAGGCCCCCGCGGGCGTGCCGTGGCCGTCGGCGTCGTCCTCGGAGATCACGAAGACGCTGAAGCCCATGTCGAGCCCGGGCCAGACCTCGTCGGCGATGTCCTCGCTGGTCACCTCGATCATCCGGTCGATGCTCGCCTCCGACAGCACCCGATTCCCCCGGAACTCGCCGCGGCCGAGCAGCATCTCCGCGAAGCGGGCGTAGTCGTCGAGGTTCGAGACCAGGCCCTCGCCGCCGAAGTGCGCCCGGCTGTCGGGGTGGTAGTTCAGTTCGTCGAGGATCTCGGTGTAGCCGCGGAGGGTGCCGCGATTGAGGTAGAGGGGCTGGAACCGCGTGCGACGCTCCTCGTCGAGGACGAAGCTCGTCTGGGTCATGCCGAGCGGTTCGAAGATCGCCTCCTCGAGGTACTCGGCGAAAGGCTTCCCGGAGAGCACCTCGACGAGTCGCCCGAGGATCGCCTGGTTCACGCCGTTGACGTAGGCGGAGCCCGGATCGGACTCGAGCGGATACGCCGCCGCGGTCTCGCAGAACTCCTGGAGGTCGCGGAAGCGGGTCTGGTCGGGCTGCGGCTGGTCGACCGTGGGCGGGGCACCGGCGCCGAGGTTGTAGTAGCTCCAGCCGGCCCGGTGGGTCATCAGGTCGATGATGCGAAGCGGGGTGCGGGCGGGTCGGATGGTGTCGCCGTCCCGGACGGTGAGCTCGGCGAAGCAGGGAAGGTACTTCGCGACCGGATCGTTCCAGTCGAAGAGCCCCTTCTCGTGGAGGGTGAGCACCGCCGCGATCGTGATCGGCTTGGACATCGACCAGATCGGGAACAGGGTGTCGGGCTCGATGTCCCGATCGCCTTCGCGGCCCGAGTTCGCGACGTGCTTGTGGGCCACTTCACCGTCGCGGACGACGAGCATCACGTTGCTGCCGCTGAGCCCGTCCTCGATGATCGATTCCTGGACGGCCCTCAGGTCGTCGGACATCGTCGGCGAGACCGACTGGGCCGAGGCGGCGGAGGAGAGGACGACGGTCGCGAGGACGGGGAGTCGGTTCATGGGGTTCTCTGTGTCTCTTGGCCGGGGCCGGATCGGAGCCGCCGGTCGAGGCTCGGAGCGGTCGGCTCGGAAGGAAGGGGTGGAGAAGGACGGTTCAGGACGGAGGGTTCACGCCGAAGGCCTTCCAGAGGCCGACGAGGTCGGTCACGGTTCCGTCGGCGATGCTGGCGGCGACGCGATCGTACAGCTCGCTCGACGATCGGATGATCCCTTGCATGAAGCGGTGCCCGCCGCCGCGATCGGCCCTGGCGAGATCGAAGTCCCACAGGACCTTCCATCCGGCGGGCCCCTTCACGAGCGTGAGGTCGAGGTCGCCGCCGTCCGGCCGCTTCGCGTTGGCGGAGGCGGTCAGCGGACTGGTGGCTCGAAGCGTGTCGGGATCGAGGTCGGGGACGAAGGCGGCTCGTTCGGATGCCATCCCGGAAAGAAAGCCCTCGACCACCTCGGCCGGAAGATGCGCCTGCATGATCGACAGCAGTCGGGCCTGCCGCTCGTAGAGGGTCGCCACCAGCTCGAAGGTCTCCTCGCGAGGCCCGAACTCCGGCACGAAGAACCGCGCCGGTTCGAGCGTCCCGGCCGGATTCGAGGCATCCTCGGTGCCGAACATCCGGGCGGTCTCGACCTCGTAGCGGTCGACGAGGTCCTTCGCGGACGAGAAGCCGCCGGGCGCCCCGCAGCCTCCGAGGAGCAGGGCGAGGGGGAGGACCAGCGCGAGCGCACGTCGGATTGGTCGCGGACGAGGCATTTCTTCTCTCGACGTGGAGTCGGGGCGTGGCAGGGCGTCGGGTCGCGGAGGGCGGTGCCGGGACCGTCGCTCCTACAGGTTGCCGCGTCGATCCTGCTCGATCTCGAGGGCCTCGAAGAGCGCCTTGAAGTTGCCCTTGCCGAAGCTCTGGCTGCCGCGTCGGCTGATGATCTCGAAGAAGAGCGTCGGGCGGTCCTGCAGCGGCTTGGTGAACAGCTGGAGCAGGTAGCCCTCGTCGTCGGCGTCGACCAGGATTCCCAGGTCCTTGATCCGCTGGTGGTCCTCCTTGACGGGCTCGTGCCCGTGCTCCCGGAGGGTGGTGTTCACGCGCTCCCAGACCAGCTCGTAGTAGGTGTCGGGCAGGGCCAGGAAGTCGACGCCGCGGCGTCGGAGCTCGGCGACCGAGGCCATCTCGTCGTCGGTCCGCAGCGCGAGGTGCTGGATGCCGGGGGTCATCGAGTGCCACTCGAGGTACTCGAGGATCTGGCTCTTCTTCTTGCCCTCGGCCGGCTCGTTGATCGGCATCTTGATGAGGTGGTTGCCGGAGGCCATCACCTTGGACATCAGGGCGGAGTACTCGGTCGAGATGTCCGCGTCGTCGAAGTGCTTGAACATGCTGAACTCGAGCACGTTCTCGTACCAGTCGACCCAGTGGTTCATCTTCCCCTCCTCGACGTTGCCGACGCAGTGGTCGACGTACTTGAGGCCGCAGGGGTTCTTGCGGTTGTAGTCGTTGAGGGCGAAGTCCATCGTCTTGAAGTCGGGGCCGAAGATCCCGCCCTTCTTGACCTCGGGGAGGGCGTAGGCACCGGACCGGCTGACGAAGGAGTGGACCGCGTGACCGTAGGCCTTGACGCCGGCCATGGTGACCGAGCCGTGCTCGTCCGACACCGTCCGCGGCTCGTAGGCGGACTCGCCGCCGTTGGCCACCGCCCGCTCGTACGCCTTCTCGGCGTCGTGCACGTTGAAGGCCACGTCCTTGACGCCGTCGCCGAAGCTGCGGAGCTCGTCGTTGATCGGGTGGTCGGGGTTGAGCGGGGTCTCGAGGATGAACCGGATGTTGCCCTGGGTGAGGAGGTACCGGGCAGTGTCGCGGCTGCCGGTCGTGGGGGCGGCGATCTGCACGACCTCGAACCCGAAGGTGTGGGCGTAGAAGAACGCCGCCTGCTTCGCGTTCCCGACGTAGAACCGGACGTGGTCGACGTCGATCAGCTGCAGGGGATCGGAGGTGACGCCTCCGGTGGCGACGGGCGAGGTGCTGGCGGTGGTCATCGGACCGGCTCTCCAAGGAACGCACGAATTCGAAACGTCGAATGCGACATTCTAGCCGTCCGTCGGGACGGGGAAAGGCCATCGGGCCACCGTGTGGACGCCCCTGGGGCTCCTCGGCCCGGGATCGGGGGTCAATATCGGATGGCGGAGTGGACCTCGACGTCCCCGAGCCGTCGCCGACCCTCGAGGAACTCGAGCTCGATGAGGAAGGTCGCCGCCGCGATCGTGGCGCCGGTCCTTCGCACCATCTCGATGCAGGCGGCCATCGTGCCGCCGGTCGCGAGGAGGTCGTCGACCATCAGGACCCGCTGGCCGGGCTCGATGGCGTCGGCGTGCATCTCGAGGACGTCGGAGCCGTACTCGAGCTCGTACTCCGCCCGGTGCGTCTCGCGGGGCAGCTTGCCCGGCTTCCGGATGGGCACGAACCCGCAGGAGAGCGACTGGGCGATCGCGGTCCCGAAGATGAACCCGCGGCTCTCCGCCCCGATCACGAGGTCGACCCGGTCCTTGCGGAACGGGTTCGCCATGACCTCCACCGCCATCGCGAGGCCGGCGGGGTCCGCGAGCAGCGGGGTGATGTCCTTGAAGACGATTCCCGGCTTCGGGAAGTCGGGCACGTCGCGGATCAGGCGTTGGAGGGCGGGGATCGCGTCGCTCATGCCGGAATCGTACCGGCCGGCCCTCCTCG
>JAYZBK010000051.1:0-7527 GCA_036339295.1 Planctomycetota bacterium | reverse complement strand
ATCCCCATGACCAGCCCCGATCGAATTCGACACGCCTCCCGCGAGCTCGCCCCGGCGGTCCACCGCCCGCGACTCGTCTGGAGAAACGGCCCATTCGCCGGGATGGTGCACCCGGAGCCCTACGATCCGGTCGCGTCGGCCGGGAACCGGGCTCCGCTCGTCGGGAGCTCGATTCCATGATCCAGAAGCGACCCGGCTCGGGAGATCCGCGCCGGACGACAGGCCGCCGATCGGGCGGCGACGACCCTCGAACACACGACCGATCCAGAAACACACTCGCAACGGAAGGCGACGACACCATGGCCAAGGCAGCCACCATCTCCGAAGAGCAGGCACCCGCATCGACCGACTCCCCCAAGACGAAGGGAGGCGGGAAGGCGAGCAAGACCGTGGAGACCAAGACCGTGGACAGCAAGAAGGCGGACACCAAGACGGCGGACACCAAGACGGCGGACATGGATCCGGGCCGTCGCCAGGCCCTCGACCGCGCCCTCGGGCAAATCGAGAAGGCGTACGGCAAGGGCTCCATCATGAAGCTCGACGGCGACCGACTCGCCGGCATCCCGTGCGTGTCGACGGGGGCGATCAGCCTCGACCTCGCCCTCGGTGGCCGCGGCCTCCCGAAGGGACGGGTCGTCGAGGTGTTCGGTCCGGAGTCTTCGGGCAAGACGACCCTCGCCCTGACCGTCGCGGCGAACGTCCAGAAGGACGGCGGCGTCGCGGCCTTCATCGACGCGGAGCACGCCCTCGACCCGACCTGGGCCCGCAAGCTCGGGGTCGACATCGACGAGATGCTGGTGAGCCAGCCCGACACCGGTGAACAGGCCCTCGAGATCTGCGAGCTGCTCGTCCGGTCCAACGCCGTCGACATCATCGTCGTCGACTCGGTCGCCGCCCTGATCCCGCGAGCCGAGATCGAGGGCGAGATGGGTGATTCGCACGTCGGCCTGCAGGCTCGCCTCATGAGCCAGGCCCTGCGGAAGCTCACCGGCGCCATCGCGAAGAGCGACTGCATCGTGGTCTTCATCAACCAGCTCCGCGAGAAGATCGGCGTGATGTTCGGCAGCCCCGAGACCACGACCGGCGGCCGCGCCCTGAAGTTCTACTCCTCCGTGCGGGTGGACATCCGACGCATCGGCGCCATCAAGGACGGCGAGCGGAACGTCGGGAACCGCGTGCGGGCCAAGGTCGTCAAGAACAAGGTCGCGCCGCCGTTCCGGCAGTCGGAGTTCGACATCATGTTCGACGAGGGCATCAGTGCCACCGGCGACCTCCTCGATCTCGCGATCAACGATGGGATCGCCCAGAAGGCGGGGGCGTGGTTCAGCTACGGGGACATCCGCCTCGGCCAGGGACGCGAGAACTCCAAGCAGTTCCTCCGCGACAACCCGGATCTCTACGAGGAGATCAAGGCCAAGGTGCTTGCACACAACCTCGGGACCCCGACCGCACCCGCCCCGGATTGAGCTCGGAGCGTCACCCTTCGGGGGAGCGGTCTTCGCTCCCCCGAAGGGCCTTCTCCGCTTCGCGGGCTCGATTCCGCACCAGACGAGCCCCGGGTCCGGTCCGTGCGATCGGTTGACCGGACCGGTGGATCGGATACGATCTCGGGCTCGACCAAGCCCTCGGGCCGGTCGCTTCGCGGATGTGGCGGAATTGGCAGACGCGCTAGATTCAGGTTCTAGTGGGAGTAAAATCCCGTGGAGGTTCGAGCCCTCTCATCCGCATTCCAGACGACCCCGGCCTGACGGCCGGGGTCGTTCTCCTTCCGGGTGGTCGACTTCCGGGTGGTCGACTTCGGAGCGGTCGCGTTCAGCCGACGCGACGAGGCCTGTCCTCCTCGGGCAGGCCCTCGAACCCGTGGTCGGTGCTGGTCGGCGCCAGGTGCTCGAACTGCTCGACCCAGGCCCTCGGGATCTTGGTGACGCCACCCATCTGGTCGTGGGCGACGGTGTCCGTGATCGCGATCTGCTCGTGGTCGAGGTGGAGGAGCACCCCCACGGTGGTGACGGGCGTCAGTGGCCGGCGGGCGAACTCGAGCATGTCGTCGGTGTCCTCCCAGGTCGGGCCACCCTGGCTTTCGGCGTCCCTCCAGATCACCCTCACCATCTGGAGGTCGCCGGGGTCGAACTCGAAGGACTGCGCGGGCCCATGGTCGGCACCGGACTCGAGCCTCGGGTGCTCGCGTTCGCTGCGATCGTTCCGGCTGCCGGCCTTCGGGTGGTGGGGTGCTTCATCCATGGGTGTTTCCTTTCTCGGGTTCGAGGCACGACACGACGCGATCCCCTTCATGGAAGGGGTCGCCTGGCGGATCAACCGAGGTCGGAGGTCACGGTCGACGAACTCTATGGAAGACGAATCCCCGAGCGACGGGGGAAGCGTGGCGGATTCCCCGGGATCGGGCGAAAAGCGGTTCTCGGTCGTCCCGTTCAGCGTTCCTCGGCCGCGGTCGGCCCCGGCCCGTCCGAGGTGAGCAGTCGATCGATGGTCGAGAGCCGGTTTCCCGCGTTCGCCGCGACATCCGCGACGGGGAACATCGGCCCGCTCTCGAGACCCGCGAGACGTCGTCGCGCCTGGGAGTCGTCGGCGGCGATCGCCTCGATCGCCGCGTTAACGTCGTCGCGAGTCTCGATGGCGGGGACCGCGACCCAGCCCACGCCGTGCATGCCTTCGGCGCTCGAGATGAGCTTCAACGGGCGATACCCGTACTCGTAGGGCGAACCTTCCGACAGGGAGAACGGCGTCCTCGGGGTCGGCAGGTTCCCGAACGCGTCTTCGACCTCCGGCACGAGCTTGAATCCCGCATGTCTCGTCAGGAGGGAGTAGATCCGACCGGGCCCGCGGCGGGCCAGCGAATCGAGGACGGTCGCTCGCGTCGTCTCGAGATCGCGGAACCACCGATCGACGGCCCGCTCGAGATCGCGCCGGCCGGCTTCGCGGATCCCCAGGCCCGGCTTCCGTGGGATCGCGACGCCCGCCGCCGCAAGCCGATCGCGAAGTCGGTCGTCGCGGAGCAGGGGGGCGGCGGACGGAGACGAGAGGAGCTTCTCGGTGGACTCGAGAAGATCCGCCGCGAGAACCACGTGGGCGAGGGCGGGGTCCGTGAGGAGATCGGCGACGAGTGCGAACACCGCCGCGATCTCGGTGGCCGCCCGGTCGAGTTCGAGGTCGATCGCCTGCCGGAGCGCCGGGGCCGAATCGTCGGGATCGGGGGCGGACGCGACGACGCCCAGGCGAGCGGTGGCGTCGATGAGCAGCCCGCGACCGGCGCCACGGAGGCGATCGAGGTCGTCTCCTTCGAGGCGAGGTCCCGCCGGGCGAGGACCACCGTCGAGGAAGGCGGCGTTCGACACCGCGGCGGCATCGGCGGCGAGCGTCACGAGCATGTCGGAGTCGGGCTCGATCGCGGCGGACCAGGTCCGAAGGGGGGCGGTCCGGGCGGCCGCGACGCTTTCCGTGGCGAGCTCGGGGGTCGACGTGGCATCGACTGCCCCGGCCGGGTTCGGCTTCACGAGATCCTCGGCGGCACCACCGACCGATCGGCCGAGGAGCACCCGGAGTCGGGCGTCGTCCGGTGCGGCGTCGACGAGCTCGAGGCCCGCGAGCTGCACGGACGCCGGCAAGCGTTCGAACCAGCCGCCGAGCCGGTCCCACAGGGTCGCCGCGTTCCGGAGCGAGGCGGGATCGAGGCGGCCGCTGGCCACCGCCTCGATGAGTCGCATGCGGTCCGCGAGCATCGTCTCCAGCCGAACCCGGCTTTCAAGGCAGCGTGAGATGGACGGGAGGGCCATGGCGACGAGGGACGGGGCGTCCGGACCGGTCATGGCCTCCTCGATCGCCTGGACCGTCCGAAGTCCGCGCAGGCGATCGGGGTCGTTCGTCGCATCGACCAGGTCGGCGTAGACCTGTTCCATCACCGCCTGCTGTCGACGGACCTCCTCGAGATCGATGTCGAGGAGATCGTTCGATCCGGGATCCACCATGCCGACGAAGAGATCGAGCTGGCTGGCATCCCCGGCCTCGAGCTGCTCGACGATCCGATCGAGCTCCACGGACATGATGTCCCGCTCCATCGTGATCGCGGTCAGGAAGCCGAAGGGATCGGTCGAGTCGTCGACCCATCCGGAGGCGTCCATGAAGGCCTGGGCGAGCTCCTGGTCGAGCATTCCCAGGTCGGTGAGGAGCCCGAGCTGCTCGTCGACCAGGGAGTAGATCGCACCACTCACGAGCGAACCGATCATCGTGCCGTCCTGCCCGACCTGTCCCGTGGTGCTGGTGATTCTCGACGCCCACTCGAAGGCGGCATCCCCGTCGCCGGCGGCGGCCGCCCGATGGGCGAGCGCCGTCATGCAGCGGGCCCCGGTCCGCATCAGTCCGAGATGGGGCAGCATCAGGTCGAAGCCCTGCCCGAAGTCGTGGCCGGGGTCGAAGTCGCGGACCGCCGTCGCGGACTCCAGCAGGGGGACGAGCGCCTCGAATCGCTCGAAGGCCGCGAGTTCCCGAGGGGTCGGCGGCCGGATGGCGTCCGTGGCGTAGTCGGCGATCACCTGCAGGTCGTCCGGATCGATGAGGGGATCGCCCGTCTCCATTCCGTCGCCCCGCCAGTCGGGGGAGATCGCGTCGAAGAACTCGGCCCAGGCGTCGTAGGCGTCCTGGGCGTGCGTCCGCCCCGAGGACATCGCGACGAGCACGACCATCGACACCAATCGAAGGATCTTCATGGCCGGGCCTCCTGCCGTCGCGACGGCCTCGAATCGAATGCGGGGCGCCTCTCCTACCAGCCCGCGGGACTTCCACCCTTGCGAGGATCGCTGGCCGGTTCCATGCCGTCTTCGTGGATCACGATCGCCTGGACCACCCCGACGCTTCGCGTCGATTCGACCTCGTGGCCCACGGTACGCAGGTGGTCACCGGTGCGTTCCCGCCCCGGTTCGATCCGGACCACCTCCGGACTCCACTGATGGTGGACCCGGCCGGCCTCGATCGCCTCGGCGGCTCCGCGGCCGCCGTGGAGGACCTCGAGGATGACCTGGATCGTCCCGGTGATGATCCGCGGGCCTCCACTGGCCCCGGCCGTCATCAAGGTCCGTCCGTCCCGGACGATGATCGTCGGGGACATGCTCGAGAGCGGGCGCTTGCCGGGTTCGGGGAGGTTGTCCATCGACTGGGCGAGCCCGAACATGTTGGACTCGCCCGGATTCGCGGTGAAGTCGTTCATCTCGTTGTTCAGCACGACCCCGATGTCGGGGATCGCGACGAGGGAACCGAAGTAGCCGTTGATCGTCTCGGTGCACGCGACCGTGAGGCCGGTCTCGTCGACGACGCTGAAGTGGCTCGTCCCCGTGGTCCCCCGGCTCCGGCCGTCCCGGGGCGGAAGCACGCCGCACTCGTCGTGGGGAACGATGGCTCCGGGGACGAGGCGCTCGGCCGCGGCGTCGATGGCGGCGAGATCGATCAGGTCCTCGGTGGGCACGTCGGAGAAGCCCGGATCGGCGAGGTATCGCGCCCGATCGGCGAAGGCGTGGCGGAAGGCACCGACGAGGAGTTCGGCGTATCCCGGGTCGCCGGGGACCGGATCGCCGAAGGACGCGCGGCGGCGGTCGACCATTCGAAGGACCTGGGCGAGGGCGATGCCCCCGGAGCTCGGTGGCGGCATCACGATCGCGTCGATGCCGTCGTGCACGTCCTCGACCACCAGCGGACGACGCCACGCCACGGTGTAGTCGCGGAGATCGTCCGCGGTCAGGACGCCGTCGAACGCGCGGTCGACCCCGGCGACGAGCGGCGCCACGCCCTTCTCACCCGACCAGGCGGCGATGCCCTCGCGGCCCAGTCGCTCGAGGTAGGAGGCGAGGCCCGGTTGGACGAGGACGTCCCCGACCTCGATCTCCCCGCTGCCGCAGAGGTTGGTCCAGACCCAGGCGCTGGTGGGGCGAAGGTCGGGGTGGGCGGCGCGAATCGCGCGGACGCGCTCCACGGCTCGCAGGTGGTCGGCATCGACCGGGAAGCCCTCGCGCGCGGCCCGGATCGCCGGGCCGAGGATCGTCGGCAACGGAAGCGAGCCCCATCGCTCGTGCGCGGCCATCAGTCCGGGCACCTGTCCGGGGACGGCGACGGCCCGGCCTCCGTACATGCTCGGGTCGTAACCGCTCGCGGTCGGGATCTGCTCGACGTAGAAGTCCGGGTCGACGCCTCGCGGGCAGGTCTCGCGGAAGTCCAGCGCGGTCGACTCGCCGGTCGAGGGGTCGAAGACGAGCATGAACCCGCCGCCGCCGAGTCCGGTCGAGTACGGCCGGGTCACCGCCAGCGCGAACGAGGTCGCGATGGCCGCGTCGACGGCGTTCCCGCCCGCCCGCATGATCTCGACGCCGGCCCGGCTCGCGACGGGGGAGTCGCTCGCGACCGCGCCACGCTGGAAGCGGAGCCCCGTGGGGGATGGCGTGGTCTCCTCGACGGTCGTCGCGACCGGCGGGGGGGCGCCGTCGGAGGTCGTTCGTCCGCGCGGGCCGGGCGCGTCGCAGCCGACCAGCGGGACGCCGGCCAGCACGAGGCGGAGGATGGTGGCGGGGATCTTCATCGCGTGGCCACCTACAATACTGACCCCACCGGGGAAGGCCGGCTCGCGGCCGGTTCCCGGTGGACGCGTCCCACCTCATGCCCTACCTCGACAACAACGCGACGACCGCCCCGCTTCCCGAAGTGGTCGATGCCGTCTCCTCGTGTCTCCGCGAGGACTGGGGCAATCCGTCGAGCACCCATCGGGACGGGATCGCAGCCCGCCGCCGGGTCGAACTCGCCCGCGAGCAGGTGGCGGGCCTTCTCGGCTGTCGCCCGCGCGACCTCCTGCTCTGCTCGGGTGGCACCGAGGCCGCCAACCTCGCCTTGCGAGGGGTGCTCGGCGATGCGAGCGGTCGGTCGACGATCGCGACGAGTCGACTGGAGCACTCCGCCGTCCGGGACACGGCCCTCCGGCTGGAGAAGGAAGGGTGCGGGGTCGAGTGGATCCGGCACCATCCCGACGGCCGGGTCGACCTCGACGCCCTGGAGTCCCTGCTCGAGGCGCGGGCCGACGACCTGGCGATCGTCAGCCTGATGTGGGTCAACAACGAGACCGGCGTCGTCCAGCCCGTCGCGGAGATCGGCCGGCTCTGCCGGGAGCACGGGGTGAGGTTCCACACCGACGCCGTGCAGGCGGTCGGTCGAATGCCGGTCGACGTCGCGTCGCTCGACGTCGATCTCGTCTCCTTCGCAGCCCACAAGTTCCACGGGATCAAGGGGGCCGGTGGCCTCTTCGTCGCCCGAGGGGTCCGACTCGAGCCCTCGATCACCGGGGGAGGGCAGGAGCGGGAGCGACGCGGCGGCACCGAGAACGTCCCGGCCATCGTCGGGATGGGGGTCGCCGCGGCCGCGGCGTCCGAGTGGCTGGCGGGCCCCGATCCCCTCGGCCCGCTGGACGATCGTCGTCGGTCCTTCGAGTCCTCCGTGGTCTCCCGACACGCGGAGACCCATCCCGTCGAGGTGAACGGC
>JAYZBK010000050.1:0-27073 GCA_036339295.1 Planctomycetota bacterium | reverse complement strand
GCCGCGGCTCCCGTCGTACGCCTCTCCGGGGAGCCGTCGCATGCGACCACGAGGGCCAGGAGGACGCCCATGACGACTTGAATGCCGGTCCGCATCGAATCACCTCCGTGTCCAGGGTGCGGCGACGGTAGTGACGACGGCCGATCCACGCAAATCACCTCACTCGGAGACGCGAGGCTCCCCGAACCGGTCGGGCGAGAGGAAGCCGAACTCCGCGGGTGGATCGTCACCGACCGCGATGGCGGCCAGTCCCTCGCCGAGGACGGGGGCGAACTTGTATCCGTGCCCGCTGAATCCGCTCGCGGCGACGATCGAGGGGCGACCCGGGACGCGCCCGATCACGAAATGCCGGTCGGCGCTCATCGTGTAGAGGCACCGCCGGGAGTCGTGCGGGTTCTCCAGCACGCCGGGCAGGTACCTCGAGACGTCTCGATGGAACCGCTGGACCACATCAGGCTCGCTGCGTCCTCCCGACCCGTCCGGCTCGACGGGCGGTCCGGCGCCGTGGAAGCCGACCTTCATCCCGTCCGGCCCGACCTGGTCGGCATGCGGTGGAACCCCGTAGTAGGCGCCGTCCCCGCTCGCTCCCTCGTCGTCGATCAGCCAGGCGGGCATGCGCCGGGCATCGACGGCATCTCGCCAGGCGACGGTGGGTCGACTCCAGACGATCGCCTTGCGTTGCGGCTCGAGTCCCGCCGACGAGAGCTCCGGCAGCAGCGACCGCGTCCAGGCGCCGGCGGCGACGACGACGGTGTCCGCACGAACCACCTGCTCCCCGAGTCGAACGACGACGCCGTCCCGGTCGTCGTCCAGGCCGAGGACCTCGGTGTCGGTCAGGATCTTCGCACCGTGACGTCGGGCGAGGTCGAGGTGAGCCCTCACGCCGACCTCCGGGACGACGAATCCGGCGTCCGGCTCGTGCACGCCCTCCCAGTCCCGCGGGATCTCGAACATGGGCCATCGCTCGACGATCTCCGTCGCCCCGAACGTCTCGATCGGAACGCCGTGAAGACGGGCGGAGGTCGCGCAGGCCTCGAGGATCGCGCTGGTCGGTGGACCAAGCAGGAGAACGCCGTTCGCATGGAGGCAGCGTTCGCCCGTCTCCCGTTCGACTCGTCGCCATGCCTCGAGCGACGCGCGGGCGAGCGGCACGTAGTCGGGATGCTCGAAGTACGCGGCCCGGATGATCCGGGAGCCACCGTGCGTTCCACCACGTTGGTGAGGGGGTTCGAAGCGGTCGACTCCGATCGCACGGCATCCGCGCCGCGCGATCGCGGCGAGCGCCGCCGACCCGATACCGCCCAAACCGACCACAACGACCGTTGGAGTCATCACCGCTCCGAAGCCGACCAACCGTCACGACGCGAAGACACGAAGAAAAAAAGGGGTCCTGGCAATCGAGATGATCGCCAAGACCCCGGACGAAAGAGTCTTTCCAGCAGGCCGGCGGAAGTCTAGCCAGCAATCCGGTCGCGGCCAACCCGCGCATCCAAACAATCGGGGAATCCCCGACAGGCGGCTCCCTGATCGATTTCCGCTACATTTCTCGGATCCCACGCTCGTGCTGAGGAGGCCAACGTGATCGAGGATTCCGCCGACAAGAGTGACATCAAGCAGGCCGGGACCCGTGAGCGACTCATGGCCGCGATGGTCCAGGTCGTCGGTTCCGAGGGCCTGCACGCCGCGAGCGTGCGAACGATCGCGAAGCTCGCGGGATGCAACGAGGCGGTCCTCTACCAGCACTTCCCCAGCAAGCTCGCGATGCAGCAGGCGATCTACGAGGAGATCGTCGCCGAGATGGCGGAGGACAAGAAGCACATCGCGGAGACGGTCGAGGATCCGCGGGAGTTCATCACCCGCTGGGTCGAGACGACCTACGCGTTCTACGACGCCAAGCCCTACGCCTTCGCCTACGTGTATCTCTCGTACCCTCCGGTCGAACCGAGCAATCCCGAGTACGCCGGCCTCAACTCGAGGATCTTCAAGGAGGCGATCTCGCGGATGTCCGCGCCGGTCGGCCACTCGATCGACCTTTCCGAGACGACCCTGGCCGTGGTCCGGGCGGCCCTGCTCGGGCCACCGCGCGACCTCCACGCCGGCATGCTGGCGGGGAACGCGATCGATCACGCCGCCGAAGCGGCCCGCTGCCTCGAGGCGATCCTGATCAGACCCACCGACTGAATGCGGATGCGAGGCGTCAGAGCCTCGCGACGCCCGTCGAGTCGCCGAAGGTCTCCAGCGGCACTCCGGCCGCCCGACCCATCGACACGAAGAGATTGCACAGGGGCGTCCGCGATGCGTGACGGACCACCTTGCCGGATGCCACGCCGCCTCCCCTGCCGGCGACGATGATCGGAAGATCGTGGTGGTTGTGCCGGTTCCCGTCGGAGATCGCGCCGCCGAAGCAGAGCAGCGAGTCGTCCAGGAGCGAACGATCCGGTCCGGTCTCGGTCTCCGCGAACGTCGACACGAGATCCGCGAACCGTTCGTTCTGCCATCGATTGATCCGTCGAATGGCGTCGATCTTGGCGGTGTCGCCCGCATGGTGCGACAGGTGATGGTGGCCCTCCCGGACATCGATCTCCGGGAACGTCCGGTTCGACCCTTCGTTCGCCCACATGAACGTGCAGACCCGGGTGAGGTCGAGGCGGAACGCGAGCGCCATGAGATCGCCCATCAGTTCGAGATGCTCCCGGTAGCTGCCGGGCACGCCGGCCGGAAGCTCCGAGAGCCCCCAGGCCGAGGGATCCTGTTCTCCCGCGTCGACCTGCTCGATCCGCTTCTCGATGCCCCGGACACCATCGAGGTACTCCTCCAGCTTCCCCCGGTCACGCCCGCCGAGCGTGCCCGCGAGGCGTCGCGCGTCGTCACGAACGGAATCGAGGATGCTGGCGCGTCGCCGCATCCGACGAGCACGAGCCTCCGCGGACTCGCCCCGGGGTCCCGTCATGAACAGTCGCTCGAAGAGGGCTCGGGGGCTCACCTCCTTGGCGATCGGCGTCCTCGGGGACTTCCAGGCGATGTTGGCGCTGTACGCGCACGAGTAGCCGGAGTCGCAGTTGCCCGCCGTCAGCGTCGGCTCGCATCCGATCTCGATGCTGGGGAACCGGGTCGCGTCCCGGAGCCGCTCCGCGACCACCTGGTCGATCGAGATCCCGTTCATGATGTCCTGCCCCGCGGTCTTCCGGGGGTGCGCGCCGGTCAGGAAGCACGCCGCGCTTCGCGCATGGTCGCCGGGGCCGTCGCCGAGCGCTCGCGCATTCTCGTGGCCGAGGCCGGTGTGGATCGTCAGGTGATCCCGCACGCGTTCCAGCGGTTCCAGGAGTCCGGGGAGGGGGCCGTCCATCGGGCCGGTCGCGACCCCCGTCGCGGCCTCGGACGACTTCCCCGACCTGTCGACGCCGGGCTTCGGAAGCAGCCACTCGGGCGCGTGCACTCCGTTGGGCAGGAAGATGAACGCGATCCGGGAAGGCGTCGATGCGGCGGCGGACGCGGCGCGAGCGGCCCGGGAGAGCGTGGACGGAGCCATCGCCTCGAGCCAGGGAAGGGCCATCGCCGTCCCCAGCCCGCGAAGTGCCGTACGTCGGTCGAGTCGTCGACTCATCGGTGCCTCCAGGTCCCCGCCATCAACGGTAGTCGACCGTCGAGGGTGGAACAATGGTCTCCTGCGAGGACGAAGCGGGTCGACGACGAAAGGCGTCGCTCAGGACGATGCACTCGACCGCCGTCTCGACCGTCGGATCCTCCCGGAGGGCGACCACCATGGAGTCGATCAACGGTTCGTCCTGCCAGCGGGGCCCCCGACCGAGGGCATAGACGAGCAGGTGCTTCGCGAACGATCGAAGCAGCGCGGGGTCGGCCACCAGCACGTCGCGCAGGTCGAGCACGCCGTCGATGTCGGTCCCGTCGGGGAGCGTCGCCCTGGAATCGATCGGATTCCCGCCGTCCCGGTCCCGCCAGCGGCCCACCCCGTCGAGCGACTCCATCGCGAAGCCGAGCGCATCCATCCGAAGATGGCAGGCGGCGCAGTCGGCGTCGGCCCGGTGGGCCTCGAGCATCGCGCGAAGCGACTTCGGCGTTTCGAGGTCGCCGGGGGCGTCGGGAAGCTGGTCGACGCCGGGAGGCGGCGGTGGCGGTGGGGAATCGAGCAGCGACTCGAGGACCCACTTCCCCCGCTTCACGGGGGACGTCCTCGTCGAGTTGCTCGTCGAGGCCAGCACGCTGCCGTGCCGCAGGATCCCGAGCTCGGCCTGCGGGATCCCGAGCTCGACGAGGTCGACCCGTTGGAACGCGTCACCTTCGAGGCCGAGTTCGTCGGGATCCCATCCGTAGTGCGCCGCCAGTCGTGGGGAGAGCCAGGTGGTTCCCGAACGCAGGAGGTCGGTCACGGGGCGGCCGTCGACCACGATCTCCTCGAACGCGCGAACGGTCTCCTCCCGCATGTCGCGCAACACCTCCGCCCGGACCACCCCGAATCGCGCCGGATCGGGTTCGAGGCGCTCGACGCCGTCGATGTGCAGCCACTGGACGGCGAAGCGTTCGGCGAGGACGCGGGCGCCTTCGGTTCGAAGCAGTCGGCGGGCATGACGGACGATCCCGTCCTCCCGGTCGAGTCTTCCTCGCCGTGCGGCCTCGATCAGGGAGTCGTCGGGAGGTCCACCGCGCAGGAACGCCGCGAGCCTCGCGGCGCTGGAGTGACCGTCGAGGGGGACGGTTCCATCGTCCGACACGACCGCATCGGGGACCGGGCTGTCGGTCCGGTAGAGGAACTCGGGACTGACGATCGTGTAGATCACCGCCGCCCGCAGGAGTTCGGTGTTCGATGGGCGGGACGTTCCCGAAGCCTCCGTCGCCGCCCGGATCACCCGGTCCGCGACGCCGAACGCCTCGTCGGAGGAGAGACGCCTCGACCACGCCCTCTCGAGCAGGTCCCGCATGGCCCGCGCGACCCCGGTCCGACGATCGCCCCGCTTCAACGTGGCGTCGAAAGCCGCCTGGAACCCGGTCGGGTCGCCCGGGTCGAGGGGACCGATGAGGCGGATGCCCGCGAGGTACGCGTTCCGGTCCCGTTGCGACGGGTCGGGGTCCTTCGGCGCGTGGTAGTCGTTCAGGAAGACGGCGCCGGCCCGGACCACGGCGTCCGCGGCCTCGAACTCGATCGAATGCGTCGCGGGTTCGTCCGGCCCCTCGGGCACCTCCACCGTGCGGATCGTGCGGCGATCGACGCGGAGCCCGAACCGGACCGGCTCGGGGCCCGCCTGCTGGCCCGCCAGGTCGAACTCCAGTCGGTACCGACCCGGACGGGGCAGCTCGATGTGGGCGAACATCTCGCCGCGGGTGGGCCGGAAGCTGCCGCCGCGTCGCAGGCTTCCCCCACGAATCCCGGACGGTGGGACGGCGATGGTCTCGAGCACCGGCACGTCGGGGTCGATCACCACCCGTCTCGCGACCAGCTCGGCGAGATCGAAGAACTTCTCCACGTGGATCGGAGAGGTGGAGAGCACCTCCCCGAGATGATCGAAGCCGTGACCGACGTCGTCGGGCGGCAGGGCCTCCACCGCCTCGTCGAGTCCGGGGAACTCGCCGAACAGGTCGACGATGGAACCCCGGAGGGCGCGGCGACCGAGACGACCGACGGTGACCGGAGGCACGCCTCCGTCGCGAGCCCGCGTCGCGAGGATGGCGCCGGTCGCGGCGATCGCCCGGCGGTACTCGTCGTCGTCGGGGCGGATGCCGTCCGTCGCCGACTCGCCGGGAACGAGCGGTGGCATGTCACGAGCCCTCAGTCGATCCCTGACCCGGAGGACGAGATCGGGATCCACCGCGAGGTCGCTCGGATCGCGTGCGAGGGCCTCGAGATCGACACCCCCCACCGCCCGCCGCGCGTCGTGGCACTCCAGGCAGAAGACGTCGATCGTGTCGCCGAGGTCGTACGCCTCGGTCGCATGCAGATCGGCCACGTCCCATCCCACTCGCTTCGACGGGAACGTCGGCTCGGCGATCTGGATCGACAGCATCGACGCCAGGACGACCAACGCGGGGCCACGAAGCCTCACGCGTCGGACTCGGCGTCTTCGTCGAGGAGCAGGCGACGCAGGACCTGCGGGGCCGGGCGGTCGTCCTTCGTCTCCCCTTCGAGCGACTCGACCACCTCCCGCATGCGGGTCAGGTCGCCCTCCGCGCTCCGCGCGAACACGATCGCCTCGGCCCACGCCCGACGATCATCCTCGCCGAGCGTGCGTTCCCAGAAGACGACCTCGGCGAGATCGCGGCCGGACAACTCGATCCCCCCGAAGGCCTCGACCTGCGAAGCCTCGTCGGGGACCGACCAGCTGGCATGGAAGACGGGCGGCACGAGTCGCCGACGCTGCTCCGCGGGGTACAGCCTCGTGCCGAACGAGACGGTCCCGAGGCTCTCGTCCCAGTTCCCATTGGTGACGAAGGGCTCCGCACCCGTCTCGAGGACGACCTCGCTCTCCAGCGGCCGTTCACCCCCTCCGATCGGGATCCCGAACGGCCCGGGCAGGTCGATGAAGCGGTTGCCCGCACGGAGCTTCGCCTTGTCCTCGTCGCCGATCGCCGGGGATTCGAGCATCACCTCGAGCGATTCGGCCGACGTGTTCACCCACCAGAGGAACGCGAGCCCGAGCAGGATCAGCTGGTCGTTCTCCGGGCCGATCCTCCCCGGCTTCGCCTCGGGGACGAATCGCTGCACCGTTCGTTCGATGATCGGATCCGCGAGCTCGTTGCGCGACCAGTCGCGTTCGCCCGCCGAGACCCATCCGTCGACCCCGGAGAGCAGGACGAGCTGTCCCTCCTCCGCCGAGATCCAGCCGCGCTCGACCGCGAATCCGACGAGCGGGGTGAACACCTGGATCTGGAACCACTCGTCGTCGGTCCGCGGCCCGCGCTTCGATGGAGCGCGGAACCGGTAGTCGACCCGCTGCCCCTGCTGGACGTAGGCGTTCGCGGTGAACCGAAGGAAGCCGCTCATCAGGTCGGGCTTGAGCTCCTCCTCGGCGAACCGGATCCACTCCCGCTTCGCCTCCTCGTCCTTGATCCGGCCGGCGAAGAACGCGACCGCGAGATCGAGCCAGAGTCGACCGGCGTCCATCCGCGCGCGGAACGCCGTCCAGTCGTCGCGGGTGTCCCCGAACTGCTCGACGTAGAAGAACGCATCGCCGAGCTCGCCCCGAAGGGACGACCAGCCGTTGCGGTTGCCGACCTCGTTGGGCAGGTCGCGATCCGCGAAGGACGCCTCGAAGCGCACGCCGTCCTCGCCACCCGAACGTTCGGCCGGTCCGGACTCGTACGCCTCGGCGATCCGACCGATCTCCTCGGACCCCGCGCGGTTCGTCTCGAAGACACGTTCGGGACCGTCGGCGCCGGCACGCATCTGGATCTTCACCTGCCGATTCGTGCAGGCCCCCAGCACCACCGTCGTCGCGAGCAGGAACGCGACCGCGATCCTGCCGTCGAGGGATCGACGGCTGGGCGAGCCTTCTCCGGGGTCTCGAAAGCGGGCGGCCTGCATCTCAGGATCGTAGCCGGGAAACCGGCGAGGTCGTCCGTCGATCCCGCGATCAGGGACGAACGGCCCGGGCCATCCAGGCCCCGGCGGGGCCATCCTCCGAACGGAGGTCGTAGACCGCCGGCTCGAGATCGGTGACCTCGAGGCCCACCGATTCGAGGGCGGCCCGAAGCTCCTGCTCGGCGAGGCGGCGGGGGCCACCCGGCCGACGTTCGTCGTCGCGGAAGACGACCACCACGAACTCGCCCCCGTCGACGAGGGCGGCGCGGACGCTGCGGAGGTACCGCTCCCGGTCCTCGTCGGAGAAGACGTGGAGGACGCCGGCGTCGAGGATCGCGTCCCACGGTCCGTCGGGGACGCCTTCGCGGAGATCGTGGACGGCGATCCGCACCCGGTCGTCGACGCGGGCGGCGATCGCCGCCGCCTCCGCCCGCTCGATCGCATGCGGGACCAGGTCGACGCCCGTGACCGATGCCTCGGGACGAGCGGCGGCGACCGCGACGAGGTTCTCGCCGGTGCCGCAGCCCGAGTCGAGCACCCGCGGGCCCGCCAGCCAGCCCCTTCGCAGCACGTCCTCGACCGAGGACTGCACCCGCGCGACGCACCAGGCGGGCTCGCCGCGTTCGTACACCGCGTGGAACTGGGCGCTGGGCACGCCTTCGCGTCCGGGTATCGGAGGTGGTCCGTCGTTCATCGTGTCCGGGGCCCGGGCAAGACGGGAATCATGGCGGGCGCTGGAAGGCGGGATCGGTCGCGTCGCCCTCCGACCGGAGATAGGCGAGCAGGTCGAGGATCTCGTCCATCGACGCGGTGTCCATGAGCGCGGCCGGCATCGGGGACGCGGCCTCCTCCGACTCGATCTCCGCGAGCGGGATCTCGACCCGAAGCTCGCCCGTGCGGGGATCGGGAGCGAGGGCGAGGAACTCGTCCGTCCGCTCGATCGGGATCCCGAGGTGGACGTCGCCGCTTCGCGTGGTGACCAGCACCCCCGCATACTGGTCCGAGAGATCACGGGCCGGATCGATCGACGCGATGAGGAGATCCGTCGGGCTGAAGCGCGAGCCCACCCCGGTGAGATCGGGGCCGTAGGCGATGCCCGTCCCCGAGACCTGGTGGCACGCCGAGCACTGGAGGTCCTCGAAGAGCGCGCGGCCTCGCTCGAAGTCGCGGCCCGCGTGGACCCGGGAGAGGTGCGGGGCGAACTCGTCGACCGTCCAGGCCCGCACGAAGCGCCTCGCCTCGGAATCGGCGACCGCTCGGCTCCTCGATGCCGCCAGCTCCGCCAGGCGGTCGCCCGCATCGTCGCCGAGATGGACGAGAAGGCCATCGCGGATGCCCGCCACGTAGCCGGGGAAGCTCGCGCCCCCCTGCTCGGTCGAAAGGGCGTCGAGGGTGGTCACCACGGTCGCCTCGGAGGCGTCGCTCCATCCGGAAGCCTGGTGCCGCAGGGCATGGAGGTGGTGGATCGCCTCGACCGGGGCGACCCCTTCGGAGAGCAGGTCCGCCGTCCGTTCCACGACGAACGGTGCATCGATCGCCACCGCCACCTCGACCAGCACCCGGTCCGCATCGAATCGGCCGGTGGGATAGACCTCGTCGAGGACCGACACCAGCGTCTCGCGGGCCTCGGGCTCGAGTGGACCGTGACGGGCGACGACGAGCGCGAGCGCCCGCGCGAGATAGCGACGGCCCTCCGAAGAATCGTCGACGTCCGCGAGTTCCACCAGCAGCGGCAGTCGCGCGAGCACCTCGGCTCGATCGGCCGCCCTCACGAGCGCGAGCATGGCCTCCCACGCCGCCGCACCGGAGCCCGTCTCGACGACCTCGGCGAGGATGTCGACCGCGGCGTCTCCGTCGTCCGGTGCTCCGTCGAGCTCGGCCCGGAGTCGATGTTCGAAGCCGATCCGGGCCGCGCGCCGGACCGCGGGGTCCTCGTCCTCGAGGCCGGCGACCAGGTCCTCGGCCGCGAAGCCGACGTCGCGATGCGACGCCTCCATCGCCTGCCGACGACGGCGTGCGTCCTCCGCCGTCCGGTCGCCCGCGAACCGATCCTCGCTTCGCGAGTCGCCGGTCCAACGGACGCGGTAGAGACCCGACTGGGAACCGCGACCGCCGGTCGTGAGGATCATCGAACCATCGGGCGCGAAGTCGAAGTCGGTGACGTTGAACGGCTTCCCCTGGAGGAACGGCCGCATGGCCCCGGCGTAGGTCGCGCCATCCGGCTCGAGCTCCACCGCGAGGACCCGCCCGTACGCCCAGTCCCCGAGGAACATCGCGTCGTTCCAGGGAGGCGGGAAGTTCGATCGATGGCCGCTCGCCACGCCCGTCGGGCTTCCCGCATCCATCTCGAGCACCGAGGGGAAGGCGTCGGCCGCGTCGATCGGCCACTTGCCGCTGCCGGATCGCCAGCCGTACTCGCCCCCCGACACGAGGTGGAGGAGTCGCGGGCTTCGGTACCACGGGAGCCCGATGTCCCACTCCATGTCGGCGTCGTAGGTGAAGAGCTCGCCGTCGCGGTTGAAGTCGATGTCGTAGGGATTCCGCATCCCGGCGGCGACGATCTCCCACTCGCTCGCCTCGAGATCGGTGCGAAGGAGCACGCCTCCCGGCGACATCTTGCCGACCGCGTGGCCGCGGGGGTCCCACATCCGCTCGATCACGAGATCCTCTCCCCAGCCCGCATGCGGCGACGGGTCGCGGAGCGGGGTCGGGATCGTCGCGTAGTTCCCGTTGATCATCCAGATCATGCCGTCGGGACCGAGCACGATCCCATGCGGGCCGTGCTCCGAACCGCTGCCGTAGGCGGCGAGCCGCTCGGCGACCTCGTACCGGTCGTCACCATCGAGATCGCGAAGCCTCCAGAGACCGCCGGTCCGCTTCGGATCGTCGGTGACGTTGGCGTAGAGATCGTGACCCACGACGAGCAGGCCCTGCGCCCGGCCCACCGACTCGTGGAGTCGTTCCACCGTCGCCGCCTCGCCCACGACCACGGGAGGCGTGATCCGGAGCAGCGGGCCGTACTGCGGGGAGACGATCACCCGCCCCTTCGGGTCGACCGTCATCGAGGCCCACGAACCCTCCCACGCCTGGGCGGAATGGATCAGCTCGACCTCGAAACCCTCGGGAACCTCGATGTCGTCGACCGGGGTCGCCTGGCCTTCGGTGAAGGGATCCGGCCAGGGGCCGCGCGGGGCCGAGGCGGAGCCGAAGTCGATCGGCGACGCCTCCAGCGGTTCACCCGCCGGCGACAGCATCGACCAGGCGGGACCCGAAACCAGCACCGTGTCGCCGTCGGGATGTTCGATCGTCACCATCGCGACGAGGCCCGCCGGGCCGCCGTCGTTCCGACAGTCGAAGACGAGGCGATGGCTGCCGGCGGCGATGCCCGAGCGCTCGAACCAACTGGCGTTGGACCAGTCGGAACTTCGCATCACCTGCTCGCCGTCGAGGGAGACGGCGAGTCGGTTGTCGGCCGTGGCCAGGATGGTGAGGCGGGTCGCGCCCTCCGGCACCTCGACGTCGACCGCGAAGGTCGCTCGCTCACCCTCGGTCGGCTCCTCGCTGGACCAGATCCAGCGCGCCTCGGGCGGGTCGGCCCCCACCGCTCCGATCGGTGCTTCGGTCGTCGCTCCGCTCGAGGTCGAATGGACGGCGATGGCTGCGACGAGGAGGGCGAGTGCTCTGGTCATGCCGCGATCGTACCTCGATTCGGCCGGACCGCTTCCCCGAAAGTCAGCGACGTCGACGACGCGTCCCGACCGGTCCCATGCTGGGCATGCGGACCCGGGATTCCTCGCCGGTGGCGAGCTGCTTCTGGAAGGTCTCGACGTTCTTGCGGACCTCCTTCAGCTGGTCCCAGCCCATGCCCTGCAGCAATCCGCTGGACATCGCCGCCATCAGGCTGAACAGGGTGAAGGTCATCTTCCCCGCATCGGGATCGATCGAGACGCCCGTGCAACCCATGTTGGTCAGGAGCTCCATCGCGCACCGAAGCTCCACGTCCTCGGGGGTGCGCCCCAGGCGGACCAGCGATCCCAGGGTCCGGGCCGTCGCGAAGATCAGGCCCTCCTCCTGCTGCCTCGCCTGGTGGATCATCGACGCGACCTTCTCCAGTTCCGGCCGCGGCTGGATCCCCACCTGCAGGACCTCGCCGTTGAGCTGGAAGACGCGATGGATCACGTTGTTCAGCGCAGCGATGAACGCCCGACCCGAGGACACCGTCGAGTAGTTGATCGAGGTCTCCTCGCCTCGAGCCATGTCGGTCGCCTCCGCCTGGTCGAAGCGGACGAACTGGTCGGGGTCGCCTTCCGGCCGATCGGCGGCGGCCGCCGCGGCCTCCGCCCCGAAGGACAGGCGCCCGACCCCCAGGTCGTGCAGGTTCCAGAGCGCGACCTGCACGAACGGCTCGTCCCACTCGGCGCCCTCACGGCGACGCTGCACGATGAAGGAGGCGGGCAGCATCCCGCTGAAGCGTCGGTCCCGTGGCAGCTGCAGCCTGGAGACGCACTGGGGGAACGCCATCTCGGTGAATCGGCGGAACGTCTCCCGATCCTGCTCGACCAGCTGGACGGACTCTTCGTTGAGGGTGATCGTGGCCATGACGCGGCATCCTACGGCCCCCCCGATCATCCGGGGCGCCCTTCGCTTCGATCGGTGGCGCCCGGTACCATGCCTCCCATGAGCGAATCGACTTCCTCGAACGGTGCCCCTCGCGTCGGGGTCGTCATGGGCTCCCGGAGCGACTGGGAGACCATGCAGCACGCTTCCGAGGTCCTGGACGACCTCGGGATCGCCCACGAGACCCGCGTCGTCAGCGCCCACCGCACGCCCGACCTCCTCTTCGAGTACGCCGAGACCGCCGCCGGTCGCGGCGTCGAGGTCGTCATCGCGGGCGCGGGCGGGGCCGCCCACCTTCCGGGCATGCTCGCCTCGAAGACCTCCCTCCCGATCCTCGGCGTGCCGGTCCGATCGCAGGCCCTGTCCGGGATGGACTCCCTGCTCTCGATCGTGCAGATGCCGGCCGGCATCCCGGTGGGCACGCTGGCGATCGGGAAGGCGGGCGCGGTGAACGCGGGCCTGCTCGCGGCATCGATCATCGGACTCTCCGATCCCGGCGTTCGCGACCGACTCGACGCCTGGCGTCGCGGCCGGACCGAACAGGTCCTCTCCGATCCCGATCCCTCGATCGATGCCGGGAACGTGCCAGGATGAGCGATCGCCCGGACGCGGTCCGCACGCTCGGCGTGCTCGGCGGCGGCCAGCTGGGCTGGATGCTCGGTGTCGCCGCTCGTCGCCTGGGGATCGAGTGCGTGTTCCTCGACCCGTCGCCCCAGTGCCCGTCCGACATGATCGGCCGGCGCATCGCGGCGCCCTACGACGATCCGGAGGCCCTCGACCGACTGGCCGGCTCGGTGGACGTGGTCACCTACGAGTTCGAGAACGTGCCCGCCGCCGCGACCGAGGCCCTCGCGGGCCGGGTCCCCGTCCGCCCGGGGCCGCGTTCCCTCGAGGTGAGCCAGGACCGGCTCGTGGAGAAGTCGTTCATCTCCGGGATCGGCGTCGCGGTCCCCGAGTTCCGCGAGGTCTCGGACGAGCGCGGACTTCGGGACGCGATCGAGGCGATCGGCCCCGAGGCGATCCTGAAGTCGCGACGTGGCGGCTACGACGGGAAGGGGCAGGTCCGCATCGACGCCCGGACCGACCCGGCGGAGGCGTTCGCGGCGATCGACGGCGTCCCGGCGATCCTCGAGGCGATGGTTCCCTTCGATCTGGAGGCCAGCACCCTCGTGGTGAGATCGCTCGAGGGCGAGTGCCGGACCTGGGCTCCGATCCGGAACGAACACGCCGGGGGAATCCTCCGAAGGAGCGACGCCCCGGGCCCCGGCATCCCGGAGGAGGCCGGCGAGGTCATGAAGTCGGCGGCGAAACGGATCCCCGAGGAACTCGACCAAGGGGGCGGGCAGGGGGGCGAGTACTTCGTGATCGGCGACCGCGTGCTGGTGAACGAGATCGCCCCCCGGGTTCACAACAGCGGCCACCTCACGATCGAACACGCCGAGACCAGCCAGTTCGAGAACCACGTCCGGGCCGTCGTGGGCCTGCCACTCGGATCGACGGCCGCGAGGGTGGGCCGGGGCACGATGCTCAATGCGATCGGGGAACACCCGACGCCGCGGGAACTCGTCGCGGCCGGCGTGGAGTCGATCGACGAGCACGGCGACGCCGCGGGGCCGCTGGGCCCCGGCTGCGTGCGCTGGCACGACTACCGCAAGTCCCCTCGCACCGGCCGGAAGGTCGGTCACCTCACGATCGTCGACGAGTCGATCGACGAGTCGTGGATCGCCCGCCTGGCGGCGCTGGTTCCCGGGGCGACGGACGCCCCGTCCCTCTCGACCGGAGGCTGACCGGCCGCCCGCCGACGCGATTCAGGCCTCGTCGAGCCTGCCGACCGATTCGAATTCGACCGGGACCCCGTCGTCGTCGAGTCGCTTCCGCGCGATCGAGATCGCCTCGGGCGATCGGTCGATCCCGATGGCCCGTCGATTCGTCCGGACCGCCGCGACCAGCGTGGTGCCGCTCCCGCAGAAGGGGTCGAGGACGACGCCGCCCGGACGGCAGCATGCGGGGACCAGCATCTCGAGAAGCGCGAGCGGCTTCTGGTCGGGCCAACCCGTCCGCTCCTTCGACATGTTGTTGATCGACGGCACGTCGAGGACGTCGGTGGCCTTCTTCAGGCCGCCCGCGAGTCGTCGACTGGTGGCGGGGACCATCGGCGGATCGAACCAGCGGGTGGGACCCTTGCCGTAGTACAGGATGTCGTCGTGCTTCCGCGCGAAGCGGTTCGGGGACGATCCTCCGAGCCCGTATCGCCAGACGAGGTGGTTGACGAAGCGGTCCACGCCGAAGATGTCGTCGAGGAGGCAGCGAACGCGGTGCGAGGTCCGCCAGTCGACGTGCAGCAGGATCGCGCCGTCGTCCGCGATCACGCGATGCATCGCCTCCAGTCGCCGACCGAGGAAGTCGAGGTAGTCCTCCATCGACGGGAACCGGTCGTCGTATCCCTCGATCGCCCCGCGACCCGCCCGACGCGACCCGGTCGAGAAGGGCGGATCCGCGTACACGAGGTCGACCGATCCGGGATCGTCGCGGCGGAGCACGTCGAGGCAGTCGCCCTCGATCAGTCGAGATGTGCACGTGGTCTCCGGCACGACCGCATCATGACCGATCGGCGCGACGGCCACCCGGTGGCCCCACGACGAAAACGACCCCGCGGCGATGCCGCGGGGTCGTGAAGCCTCTTCCCTGGAGTTCCCCGGCCGGAATCAGCCGGCTTCGGCCCGCGGGTGCGCCTTGTCGTAGGAGTCCCGCATGCGACGGCTGGACAGGTGCGTGTAGACCTGGGTGCTGGAGAGCGACTGGTGTCCCAGGAGCTCCTGCACCGATCGAAGGTCGGCGCCGTTGTCGAGCAGGTGCGTCGCGAAGCTGTGCCGGATCGTGTGGGGACTGATGTCCGGATCCAGGCCGACCTCCTCGAGGTACTTCGTGACCTTGCGGCGGACGGAGCGGCTGGAAAGGCGGCCACCGTGCTTGTTGACGAACAGCGGCATGTCGCCTTCGGCCTTCATGCCGGCGGCTTCGAGTTCCGAGTCGTGCATCGCGACGTAGCGCCGCAGGGCGGCGAGGGCATGGGTGCCGAGCGGGACCACCCGCTCGCGGCGGCCCTTGCCGCGGATGAGGATCGACTCGCCCGAGTCGTCGAGGTCGGCTCGGTTGATGCCGACGACCTCGCTGACGCGAATGCCGGTGGAGTAGAGGGTCTCGAGGATCGCCCGGTCGCGGGCGCCCAGCAGCGTGCTGTCGTCCGGGGCGGCGAGAAGCTGCTCGATCTGCTCCACCGAGACCGCCTTCGGGAGCCGCTTCGCCTGCTTCGGCGTGCGGATCGCGAGCATCGGGTTCTTCTCGATGAGCGTCCTCTTCTCGAGCCACTTGTGGAAGGATCGAAGCGTCGCGATCTTCCGGGCGGTGGTCGCCGCGGAGTAGTCGCGATCGGCCATCCAGCCGAGGAAGCCACGGATCCGATCGACGTTCGCCTCGAGCATGAGCCCCGTCACCGTCGCGGAGTCGGTGGCGTTCGGGTTCGCCTCGCGAGCGGCGAGCACGGCCGATTCGGCGTCGTTCGAGACCTCGATGCCCGCCTCGTCGGCGATGAACTCGCCGTACTGACGGAGGTCGAGACCGTAGCACCGGGCGGTGTACGGGCTGAAGTGACGCTCGTCGACGAGGTAGTCGAGGAAGGACTGGACGAGAGGAAGTGTGTCGCTCATGTCGAAGTGGCCTCGGGTCGGATCCAGGTTCGGTGTCCCACGTCGGGTGGCACCGCCTGGTACAGGGTCGATATCGGTCCGGCCGACGTCGGAATCCAACGCCCCTTACCGGACAGCGGAAAAAAACCGCACTTTGCCTTCGCCACCACGACGTCCCCGAACGTTCCGTCGGCTCGGTCGGCGAGCCTGGAATGCCTTCGGATGAAGTCGGAACCCGGTTTCGAACCTCGGATCAGCCCTCGGTTCGAGCCCGATACCGCTCCCGGGACACCAGTCCGCCGACGGCCCAGTCCGCCACGAAGTCGAGGTCCCGGTCGAAGACCATCAGGTAGTACCGCTCCGGGGGGTCGAAACCGCCGGTGATGTCGCTGTGCGACTCGGCATAGGTTCGTACGGCCTGGCGGACCGAGTGGTTCACCGCATCCAGCTCGACGACGAGATCGAGGACCGCGGAGGCCTCCCGGGGCCCGGAACCGGGATTCGAAGCGTCCCCCGTGCTGCCGTACAGGCGTTTGGCGTCGAAGGCCGCCTCGAGGCGGTCTCCTCGGCCGAACAGGAGCAGGTTCGCTCCGAAGGAAGGCGGGTCGTAGGGACTCCAGTCCGTGATGCTGCCGAGGATGATCCCGTCGACCGGGATGGTCTCCATCACCGCGAAGGCCTCGGCCTCCGTCCGGATGGACTCCAGCCCCAGCTGCTGCATCGCCGCCAGGGTTCGGTCGACCGGAACGGCCCTCCAGCCCCCTTCCATCGAACCATCCGGACCGATGGTCTGGTTGATTCCGGAGACGAGCTTGTCGGAGATCGCGAGCCGATCCGCGGCATCGATCGACACCCCGGACTCGTTGGAGAACGGGGCGACGGCGAGCACCGCCGCATAGGGCGCGACGGTGGCCGGAACGGACGAGAGGCTCGGTCCGGTCGTGTCGCAGCCGGTGAGACCCACCGGAAGCCCTGCGAGGACCGGAACGAGGAACCGTCCGCGGACGGAGTTGGCGAAGGATCGTGCGGTTGTCATGGCGTCCTGCCTGAGAGGCCCGACCGGAGGTCGGGACCGGATGCTCCCACCCGTACGATCCTTCCCATCGGCCGATCTCTCGCGAAGACGGCAGAAAACGGGGCCGGCCCCTCAGGACCGGCCCCGATCGTCGATTTCAGAGTCGTCGGGCGGGTCTGCCGCCCTCCGGGCTCACTCCCCCGCGGTGGTGTCCACGCCGGCGATCACCGGCTGGCTCGCGGTCGGATCGCCATCGGTGGCCTTCGGGGTGGCGGCGTAGGTGCCGTTCATCCCGTCCGGGGTCGTCGCGGAGACGGCCCAGATGACCTCGATGCCCCCACGGTCGCTCATGAAGTAGACGCGGTCGTCCACGCCCCAGGTCGGTCGGAGGTTTCGATGGCCGCCCGAGGTGAGGGCGACCCGATCGGTGCCGTCGGCGTCGATGACCCAGATGTCGCACTCGACGGGCATCCCGTCATCGGCGACCGAGGGCTCGGAGACGACCGAGTAGGCGATCCGGGCGCCGGTCGGCGACCACGTGGGGTGCATCACCGCCTCGTCGCCCGCGGCGACGATCTCGGTGGGGTTCATGCCCTCGCCGTCGACGAGGTCGATGGTCCAGACACCGTAGAGACGGTCGCCCCGCTTCCGCGAACGCTGGAAGAGGATGCGGTCCCGGGACTGGTCCGGGGACCATCGGGGGAACATGCCCTCGCAGAGGAACGACCGGGCCCCCGGCCGGTCAACGGCGAGCGTCCACAGTTCCCAGCGGCCGTTGTGGTCGTTGTACCGGCAGTAGCAGAGGCTCCTGCCGTCGGGCGACCAGGTCGGGTGGAGCTCCTGCGACGCATCGAAGGTGACCTGCGTCACGGGACCACCGTCGACGGACATCACGAAGACGTCCCAGTTGCCGAAGCGATCGCTGGCGAAGGCGACATGCCGACCATCGGGCGAGACCTCGGGCATGAGGTCCTGCGACGGGTCGGACGTCAGCTGGGTGACGACCCGGCCATCGATCGACTTGCGATACAGGTCGGGCTGCTCGTCGTGCTGGGTGGAGGCGAAGATCATCCACGATCCGTCCGGGGCGATGTCGGGATCGAAGTCCGCACCCTCGGCCGCGAAGCTCACCTGCGAGACGTTGGTGTCGCCGCTGGCCTCGAAGGTGGCCTGCTCGTCGCCGAAGTCGCCGGCGAATTCGGGAAAGAGGCTCGTCCGGACGACGTGGGACCCCGTCGAGGTCGAGGACGAGGGCGACGCGTCGTACGCGACGACCGTCGAGGTGGTCTCGACGGGCTCGGTCCCGGTCTCGAACCGGCCCTCGGTGGCGGTCTCGGTCGGGGCCTCGGCGTCGTACCAACCGGATCGATAGCTCGGGGAGTTCCAGGCGGCCTCGGCGGCGAGGGTCTCGGAAGAGGGCTCCGAAGCCGTCGGGGTCCCCGCGCATCCACCAAGCTGGAGGACGATCGCGGCGGCACCCACCGCCGCGAAGGCGGCGACGAGGACCGATCCGATGCCGGAATCGGCGTTCCTGGCGACGGGAGGAGTGTTCGTGCGGGGTCGGGTCGACATTGGTTGGTCTCCGAAGGGGCGGGGATCTTCCGACGCCGAAGCCATCGACCGTTGAAATGGGCCGATTCAGTCGATCACCGGCATTCGGGCCCGGATGTCCCGACGCTCCCGATAACCACCGAGCCAGTCGTCCCCGCTGATCCGCCCCTCCCCCGCCCTCGGGTCGCTTGCCGACCCCGCCGGCCCCGTGTGGACATGTCCGGGATCCGCTGTCGGTGAGCCGTGCGATCGGCGGCTTGCCCTACACTTGTCGGTTCGGGATTCCGTAGCTCAGCTGGTAGAGCAGGCGACTTTTAATCGCTTGGTCCTGGGTTCGAGTCCCAGCGGAATCACTTCACCTCCGGGACCTCGGAGGCGAGGAGGAGCGACTCATCGGTTCCAACCCCTCCATCGTGCTGCATGCAGTGCACGGCGACGGTGCTTTCTTCTTCTGGGGGGAGCGGGTCGATCGGGAAGCCGTGCCGCCACCCGCGACCGTCCTCGCCGGCGACGGGTCGGAGGTCGATCTCGAAGGCGATCCGGCGCCCGCCGACGAGGCTCCGCCGACGACCACCACGGAGTCGACGTCGACCGCGGTCGCGACGACGCCGACTCGTTCGCTCGCCGTCGAGTCCCACCCGTTCGCGATCGCCGGGGACGAGCTCCTCGTGCTCCTCCGTCGACTGATCGCCCTCGACGATCCGGCGGAGGACGACCCGGAGACGGAGGAGCGGCTCGACTGCACGACGACGGACATCAAGCTCCTCCTGCCCCACCGGACCGATCACGTCGGGCATCCCGCTCCGAGCCAGGCACTCGTCACGGTGCTCGGCTTCGACGCCTTCGAACCCGAGGACCTGCGGCCGGATCCGATCTCGGTTCCCGCCGTGCACGTCCCGGCCGAGCTCGCGGCGACGCTGCTCACCGCCCCCGCGCTCTCCGCGGAGCCGTCGATCCAGCTCGGACACGACATCCGCTTCTGGGCGGAGCTCGCGTCCTTCGCATTGGAGCTCGTGGCCGACCAGCGTTTCGTCCCGACGGTGATCCGGAAGGACGGCGAACCGACCCGGGCCCGCTGGGTGCCGTGGCTCGCCGACGCCTCGCTCGCCGAACCACTCGGCGAACTGGCGGCATCGATGCCCGCCGCGGCCGCCTCGACCGTCGACCTGGCCACGCCCGATCGATGGGCGACCATCGAATCCGCCCTGGACTGCCTCGTGGATGCGACGGTCCGTTCCACGCTCATCCGGGAGGACTTCATCGACGCGCTGGACGATCGCGATCCGGTCACCGACCGCCAGGTCGCCTGGCTGTCGGGCCTTCTCGGCCGAGCGAACGACGTCGCGACGACCCCGGAGACCGCGGTCGAGGTGATGCGCGGCGCCCGGGCCTGGCTGGGGGGACTGATCGACCCCGGCGAGAACCGATCCGTCCGACTCTGCCTGCAGCTCGTCGAACCACTTGAAGGAGTGCTCGACGCGACGCCGGAGCAGATCGAGAACGCCAGCTGGCCGATGAGCTTCCACCTGCTCGTCACGGACGATCCGCCGATCATCGTGGACGCGGACCAGATCTGGGCCGACGGGGGCGGCGGCCGTCTCGCCTCCGTGCTCGGTCCCGAGGAGTCGGCGGGCGACCTTCTGCTCGGCGAGCTCGCACGGGCACAGCGGGTCTGGCCGAGACTGCAGGAGGCGCTGGAGGACACCGACCCGACCGGTCTCGACCTCGGCAGCGCCGAGGCGCACGCCTTCCTCACCGACATCCGTCCGATCCTCCAGGAGTCGGGCGTCGAGGTCCTCGCACCCTCGTGGTGGGGACAGGCCACCAGCCGCATCGGCGTTCGATTGACGATCGACCCGCACGGCGAATCGGACACCCCGCCGGGCATGGGCCTCTCGAGCCTCGTGGACTACGCCTGGGAGATCTCGATCGGTGACGAGAGCGTCGGACTCGAGGAGCTCCGCCGACTCGCCGAGCAGGGCGTGCCGCTGATCCGGATCGGTGATCGCTGGGTGGAGATCCGCAAGGAGGACTTCGAGAAGGCCCGGTCCTTCCTCGACAAGCACCCCGGAGGCAAGTCGACCCTCGGGGAGGTGCTCCGACTGGCGGCCGCCGGCGAGGACGACGGTGGTCCGCGGATCATGGGCATCCGTTCCAGCGGCTGGGTCGAGGAACTGCTCGGGGGCGAGGACCAGGACGCCGGCGATCGGGTGCACTCGATCGACGTGCCGGAGGCCTTCAAGGGAACGCTCCGGCCGTACCAGGAGCGAGGCCTCGCGTGGCTCGCGTTCCTCGATCGATTCGGCCTCGGCGGCTGCCTCGCCGACGACATGGGTCTCGGCAAGACGATCCAGATGATCGCGCTGCTGCAGCACGAGCGGGCGACCCGGGACCCCGGTTCGATCCAACCGACCCTGCTCGTCTGCCCGATGTCCGTGGCCGGCAACTGGCGTCGCGAACTCGAGCGATTCGCTCCCGAGCTCACGGTCCACGTCCAGCACGGGCCGACCCGCCCGGTCGGCGAGGCCTTCATCGAACAGGCGGAGAAGTGCGACGTCGTGGTCACCACCTACTCCCTGGTGAGTCGCGACCGCACCTGGATCGAATCGGTCGAGTGGGAACGCGTCGTGCTCGACGAGGCCCAGCACGTGAAGAACCCCCCGACCAAGCAGGCGACGGCGATCCGTTCGCTGAAGAGTCGACATCGGGTGGCGCTCACCGGCACGCCGGTCGAGAACCGGCTGACCGAGCTCTGGTCGATCATGGAGTTCTGCCTTCCCGGATTCCTCGGACCGCAGGCGGACTTCCGCCGTCGCTTCGCGATCCCGATCGAACGGCACCGCGACGAGGTCCGGGGCGAACGGCTGAAGCAGCTCGTGGGGCCCTTCGTGCTTCGACGCCTGAAGACCGACGACGGCGTGGCCGACGACCTGCCGCCCCTCGTCGAGAACCGCCAGCACGTCCCGCTCACCCCCGAGCAGGCGCAGCTCTACGACACCGTCGTCCAGGACATGCTGCGGCAGGTCGACGAGGCGACGGGCATGCGACGACGCGGCCTCGTGCTGAGCGGCCTCGTCAGGCTGAAGCAGATCTGCAACCACCCGGCGCACTTCCTCAAGGAGACCGACCTCGCACCGGCTCCCGGGGACCGCCTGAGCCAGCGCAGCGGCAAGACGATGCGGCTCGTGGAGATCCTCGAGGAGGTCCTCGCGGGAGACGACCGGGCGCTCATCTTCTCCCAGTTCCGGCAGATGGGGCACCTGCTCGCGACGATCCTCCGGCAGGAGTTCGACATGGAGCCGCTGTTCCTCCACGGAGGGACGCCGCAGGGTCGAAGAGACCAGATGATCGAACGGTTCCAGTCGGGCGATTCCGCGCCGATCTTCCTGCTCTCGCTCAAGGCGGGCGGCGTCGGCGTCAACCTGACCAACGCGAACCACGTCATCCACTTCGATCGCTGGTGGAACCCCGCGGTCGAGAACCAGGCGACGGACCGGGCGTTCCGAATCGGCCAGACGCGAACCGTGAACGTCCACAAGATGATCACCAACGGCACGCTCGAGGAGCGGATCGACCAGATGATCGAGCAGAAGACCGAACTCGCCCGCCGGATCATCGGGACCGGCGAGTCCTGGCTCACCGAGCTCGACTCCAACAGCCTCCGCGAGGTGCTCTCCCTCCGCGAGGTCTCACTCGAGGACGAAGGCGCATGATCACGCGACGAGACGAGGGATTCCGGCGGAAGCCCGACGTGCCGCGGAAGGTCCGGAACGGCGTCCGACTCCGACGGAAGGAGGAGGACGTCGAGTTCGCCTGGCCCGCCGGGCCGTGGCTGTCGCGGATCCTCGACGGGGTCGCCGAGGAGGCGAAGGCGGAGGGACTGGAGTTCGCACGGAAGGGACAGACCACGACGCTCGACGTCGAGCCTGCCCGGATCGTGGCGGAGGTGCAGGACATCGAGGCCCGACCCCACCGGGTCCGGATCGAGTTCAAGCCGATCGATCGGGACGACTGGAAGCGGGTCGTCGACTCGATGGCGAAGGAGGCCCGCTACGCGGCGAAGCTCGTCGCCGGGGAGATCTCGCCCGAGATCGCGGAGCCCTTCGCCGCGGCCGGCATCAGCCTGCTTCCGGAGCCGGGCGAGTTCACCGTCGAGTGCGAGAACCACCGACACCTCGCGACGGTCGCCTATCTCGTCGCGGAACGGATGGAGGACGACCCCCTGCTCGTCCTGACCCTGCGCGGTCTCTACGGCCCCCGGTTCCTCGAGCGGCTCCAGGAGGCCCGGATGCTGGCGACGAGTGGCGTGAGCCGCGCCCATCCGGTCCCCGTCGCGGCGGCTCGGATCCGGGAGGATCCCACCATCGAGAACGGGCTCGAGGCGTTCTGGTCCAACGGCCACGGCCTCGAGACCTTCCGACAGACGCGTCGATCCGAGCACGCCCCGCATGCCCTGCTGCGCCGCCTCGGGAACGCGCCGCTCGAAGGCCGGTTCCCCCTCGTCGGCCTGCTCGCGTCGATCTACGACGACGTCTCCAACGACGCCAGGGAGCGGCTGAAGGCGATCGACGAGGCGGCGGCGGCCGCGCCACCCCCTCCATCCGAGGATTGACGCCCGAATTGCGGGAAGTTTCGCCGTGAAGCTCGCCCGGGCCTCGCGGGCGGGGCCGGTCCGTGGTTCAATCGCGGCATGGAAGCCACCTGGATGGTCGATCGGCTCGAGCGGTTCCCCGACTCGCTGCGAACCCTCCTCTCGGCGTGTCCCGCCGAGGACGCCCTCTGGCGTCCCTCCGGATCGGACTGGTCGATCCTGGAGATCGTCTGCCATCTCGTGGACGAGGATCTCGACGACTTCGGGACCCGACTCCGACTGCTGCTCGAGGCACCCGATGCGGACTGGCCGAAGATCGACCCCGTCGCCGCCGCGACCGATCGCGGATACCGGGATCGCGATCTCACCCGATCCCTCAACGAGTTCTGCGCAGTCCGTCGCACGAAGGTCGGCTGGCTCCGGACCGTGGTCGACGCCGACTTCGACGTGAAGGCCGGGCACCCACGACTCGCTCATCCGAAGCATGGTGCGATGTCGGCCGGCGACCTCCTCGCCTCCTGGTGCGCCCACGACGCCCTGCACCTTCGCCAGATCGCGAAGCGACTCCATCAACTGACCGACCACCATGCCGGCCCGCACGACGTCGGGTACGCCGGCGACTGGTGAGATCCGGCCCTCCCCCGACCCGCACTCAGTCGACGTCGGTCGCGGCCGGAGCGGCGATCGGCGTCGGCATCGGCGCCGCCATGCCGGCCCGCCATCCCCGAAGCCGGGCATGCAGTCGATCCCGGGTCGCGGGTTCCGACCCGGCGAGGTCGTTCGCTTCGCCGGGGTCCGCCTCGAGATCGTAGAGCTCGACCGCCCCGTCCTCGTACCACTCGATGAGCTTCCAGCGTCCGTCGCGAATCGCGCCGCCGGGCGTGGTCCGGAACCGACGCTCCGGCTCCCGGCTCTCGGCGTCCCGACCCTCGAGGTATGCCGGGAAGTGCCAGAAGAGGGGCCCCCGCTCGAAGGCCTCGCCTCGAAGCGCCGGAGACAGCGACCGCGCATCGATCGCCCGGTCGTCCGGCCGGGCGGCGCCCGCCAGCTCGACGAGCGTCGGCATGAGGTCGAACAGCTGGACGGGCGTGGGCTCGTCGCGGGGCGTGAACCCGGGCCCCCGCACCCAGAGCGGAGTCCGGATCCCACCCTCGTAGAGCATGCCCTTGCCACCTCGCCAGGGGGCCATGTCGGTCACCGGCTGCAGACCGCCGTTGTCGCTGGCGAGGCAGACGATGGTCGTCGCGGGGTCGACCTCGGCGAGAACCGCGGCGATCGCGGCGTCGGTCCGCTCGACCATGACCTGGTACCGGGCATTCCGATCCGAGAGACCGGGATGTCGCGTCCTCACCGCGGTAACCGCATCCTGCGGCGCCTGGATCGGCGTGTGCACCGCGTACGGCGCGTACATCACGAACCACGGTCGCTCGTCCTCCGCCCGGGCCTCCTCGAAGCGGGCGATCATCGATGCCGTCTCCGCGCCGAGGCGATCGACGAGGTACTCGCCTTCGGGACCGTCCTCGAGGGCGGCGTTTCGGTACGGCGGGCTGTACGACTTCGGATGTCCCGCGCGACCGCCCGCGACGTTCTCGTCGAAGCCGTCGGTGGTCGGGTCGAGTCCGAGATGCCACTTGCCCACGAAACCGGTGCGGTATCCCTCGTCGTGGAGGATCTCCGCGATCGTCCGCTCCGAGTCCTCGAGCAGGCTGCGGTTCGCCGGGGCGTCCAGGAGTCGATCCTCGGCCTTGCCGCGATTCGGGTTGCCGACCGTGTGGACCCCGGTTCGGGTCCCGTGCCTGCCGGTCACGAGCGCCGCGCGGCTCGGGGCGCAGTTGGGGGCGTTGGTCGCGGCGTGGGTGAAGCGGACCGATCCGGCCCGGAGGGCGTCGAGTGCCGGCGTGCGATGCCGCTCGTGGCCTTCGCCCGCGAGATCGCGGCAGCCGAGATCGTCCACCAGCACCAGCAGGATGTTCGGAGGCGTCTCCTCCGTGGGCACCGAAGCGACCCCTTCGAGGGCCGGTCGCGGCAGGACCAGCGACGCCGACACCACCATCGTTCCGAGTCTCATCGTTCGTCGTCCTCCCGCATCTCGCGGATCCGCATGGGCATCGCATCGATCAGGTCGAACACCTCGGCCGGCTCGACGACCGCGGACCATCGATGCTTCACGCCGCCGTCCTTGCCGACCAGCACCGCCTGGAACCGGTCGGCGACGGGCTCCAGGCCGAATCGTTCCTCAAGCGCCGTCTCGACCCCGGCATCGAAGGCCGCACCGACGGGGCCGCCATCGACGAATCGCTCCACCACCAGTCCCCCGTCGCGGGTGAGCAGCACCAGCTCGAGGTCCCGGTCGAGCCACCCCGCCCAGTCGTCACCGACCAGGGTCGCCTGCCTCGAGAGGTCGCGCTCCGGTCCAAGTGCGAGGACGACCCTGCGGTTCCATCGCCAGGATCTCGCGAGTGCGTCGGCGTCCTCGATGGCGGCCCTGGTCACGGCGACCTCCCCCCCTTCGGGATTCCGCCCCGCCGTGGAGTCGACGCAGCCCGGGGCGGCGGCCGCGGCGATCGCGATGACGACGATGCCGCGGATCACGGGTTCTCCGCATCGATCCGACGGATCAGGTCCTCCACCGCCGCACGGAGCTGGAGGTCGTCGCCCTCCACTTCGGATTCCGGCGTCTGCTCCACGACGATGTCCGGGACCGCACCGTTGTTCTCCATGTCGGTCCCGTCGGGCAGGTACCAGCCACGGAAGGGCAGTCTCAGGGTCGTCCCGTCGATCAGCGACGTGCCGCCGGTCGAGATCACGCTGCCGTGCGTCTCCTGGCCGACCAGCGTGCCGCGACCGAGCGTCTTGAACGCATGGGAGATGATCTCGGCGTTCGAGTAGCTCTTCTCGTTGCAGAGCATGTTGATCGGCAGGGTGTAGCGCTGGATGAACAATCGATCCTGCGGGTAGCCGGAGGTGTCGCTCGAATCGGCGCCACGCGGCACGGTGTACGCGTGGGGCCGGACCATGATCGACGAGAGCAGGCGGTCGGTGGTCCAGCCACCGCCGTTGTCCCGGACGTCGATCAGGAGTCCGTCCTTGCCGTCGGCGGCCGCGAAGATGTCGCGTTCGAATTCGTCGAGCGACGGCTGGCTCATGCCGCGGATGTGCGCGTACCCGAGCCGACCGTCCGACCACTCCTCGACCAGCGCCGCCCGTCTTCGCTGCATCTCGCGATAGACCAGCATCGACTCCGCACCTCGGGAGATCGGCTCGAGGAGCAGGTCAAGCTCGACCGGCTCGCCGTCCTCGACGGGACGCCGGACGCTCACCACCGTCTCCTTGCCGTTCCGACCGCGAAGCATCGATGCCAGGGTGTCGGGCGGCGACGCCTGGAGGTCGAACGGCTCGAACTCGATGGCCACGATCTCGTCGCCGACGAGCAGCGGGGTGTCGGACGCCTCGGCCGGGCCGTCCGGGGTTGTGGAGACCACTCGATAGCCCGACTCGGTGGGCTCGACGCGGACACCGAGCCGGCCGATGGTCTCCCTCGCGCCGAGGGATTCCGCCGGGGCCCGGATGCCCTGGTGGCTCGAGCTGAGCTCGCCGAGCAGGCGGTTGCCGACCCAGTTGAACTCGTCCGCGGTCCGGGTGCGTCGGGCGAGGTCGTGGTAGCGATCGCTGAGCGCGTCCCAGTCGAGGCCCTTCATGGTGGGGTGATAGAAGTTCTCCCCCATGATCGCGGCGGCCTCGAGGAACTTCTCGCTCGACTGCCGCTCGAGGTCGATCCGGATCCGCTGGCTCACCGGGTAGCGGGAGACCTTGCCGCCGGCGACGGCCACGGTCTGGGCCTGCCCGCCGTCGACGGCCACGAGCTTCGTCCCATCGAGGGTGAGCCCCATCATCGAGACGGTTCCGCCCAGTCGCTTCCGGCTTCCGCCGTTCCACGCGACGGAATGGAGCCCGGAGGCGTCGGGAGCGCTCGTCGAGTAGTTGAAGAGGATCGTGTCTCCGGCCGGAACGAGTTCGAGGCTGCTCGAACGTCCCGGCAGGTTCGTGACCTGGCGCACCCGGCGGTACGCGGTCTCGAGGTC
>JAYZBK010000049.1:0-21669 GCA_036339295.1 Planctomycetota bacterium | reverse complement strand
AGGACGCCGTGATCCTCCTGAATTCGCTCGACCCGACGGACATCATGCAGGAGGTCGAGGCCGACTTCGGCCCCGCGCCTCCGGGCACGTCCTCCATGGAACTCGAGTTCTCGTTCCTGCAATCGTCGGCCCAGGAGACCGGCCGGGCCTGGATCGACAACTACCGATTCGACCGGACCGTCCCGGGGGTCAGCCAGTGGGGCGACTTCGGTTCGAGGCGGATCGACTTCGGCGGATACAGCTGGCGGGTGAAGAACACCTACCAGGGCCCGGGGCCGAACCAGTTCTCCGATGCCGGTGACGTGGTGTCGATCGAGCCGGACGGCGCGATGTCGCTGGGAGTCGTGCAGTCGGGTGGCTGGCGATGCTCGGAGGTCGTCCTCGAGGATTACCTCGGCTACGGCACCTACCGCTTCACCACGCGGGGCCGGCTCGACCAGCTCGATCCCAACATCGTCTTCGGCCTGTTCCTCTGGGAGTACGTCTCCTGCTACGAGGGCACGGTCATGTGGTGGAACCCCCCGAGCGAATTCGACATCGAGTTCAGCCGGTGGGGCGACCCCAACAACAGCGAGGGGCAGTTCGTCGCCCAGCCGTACGACTGGCCGGGGAACATGTATCGCTTCGACCTTCCGAACGGTCCGGAATCCAACGTCGTGACCTCCGAGTTCACCTGGACGCCCGGTGGCATGATCTGCCGGGCCTGGCTCGGCGACTCGGACACCGTCCCGAAGAGCCTGCTCGCCTCCTGGTACTACGACGGTCCCCACCATCCTCGGCCGGGACGCGCCCGGGTCCACCTGAACCTCTGGCTCCTGAACGGGCAGCCTCCGCAGAACGGACAGTCCGCCTCCGTCCTTCTCGACGAGTTCACCTTCATTCCCCTCGAGCAGGAGCCCCCATGTCCGGGCGACGTCGACGGCGACGGGCAGGTCGGCCCCGGCGACCTCGGGTTGCTGATCGCCTCGTGGGGGGCGTGTCCCGGGTCGGGTGGGTGCCCGGCCGATGTCGACGGGAACGACGTCGTCAACGCGGGCGATCTCGGTCTTCTCGTGGGTGCCTGGGGGCCCTGCCCGGAGTGAACGGGGCGGTGCTCGGGCCTCAGTCCGGCTGGCAACAGGGTTCGCGATTGGTCCCGCAGGCGGCACACTGCCCGTGGCCGTGGACGGCCACGACCGGAGCGGCGACGCCGCACCAGGGACATCGTCCCGTCTCGATGCCGTTCGTGCAGCCTTCGCGTCTTCGTGGCCCCGCCGGGCCTCGGGCGTCGGAGGTGGAACGGTGGTCCCGTGCTTCGCGGTCTTGGTCGGTCATGGGATCGGAGGCGTCCGCGTGATGGGTGCTCAGGCGATCATGTAGCCGAGGAACGTCGCGCTCGCGGTGGTGAGGGCGACGATCGCCGTGCCGCCCGCGACGAGTTTCCAGAGGGGAAGTCGGTCGACGAAGGAGTTCCGACCGGTTCGCGCCGGTTCGGTCGAGCCGCACTCGGGACAGGGGGCGCCGGGCGGGGTCCCGTCGAGGCAGTACCCGCACCGGCCACAGATGTTCGTTCCCTCCGGACGTGGCGGCTTCTCGAGGAAGAGCAGCTGCGGGATCCAGATCAGCAGGAATCCGACGCCGACGACGACGTTGAGCGCGGTTCCCTGCAGGAGCACGGCGATGTAGGTGAGCGCCGCGTTCCCGAGCGTCCCCCAGGGGTCGCCGGGAGCGGCGTTCCCGGTCCTGTCCAGGGCGAAGTCGAGACCGATGGTCGAGAGGATCGTCGTCATCGTTCCGATGACGAGGAGGCCCGACAAGGCGTCGACGATGAAGAACGCCGGGCCTCCGATCGACAGGATGATCCGCCCGGTGTAGACGACGCCGAGGGTCCTTCGCACGAAGTGGCCGCGCGAGAATCGCTGGAACGTCCGGGACCAGGACACGAGGGTCATCAGCGCGGCGAACGTGATCACGCCGAGGACGAGGCCGATCAGGCTGAAGTCGGAGCTCTCCGCGAGGGCGAAGCTCGGGGCGGCGCCGGCGAGGCTGAGGGCGCCGCAGACGATCGCACGGCGACCTCGGCCCGGCCACGTCCGGGCGGCATCGACGGCGTCGTCCGGCGACCTCAGGGGGCGGGACGGGGCGGGTTCCGGCGAGGGAGGCGAGGTGGGCGGCGTCGGGCTGTCGTCGTCGGCCATGCAGAGGGTCCTCGGCGTCCGATTGACTCGTCGATCACGCTGCTCGGCGGTCAGCGTACAAGCTCGCGGACGATGCGGGCAGATTCGACGCCGGTGAGGCGGGTGTCGAGTCCCTGGTGCCGCACGCTCAGTCGCTGGTGATCGAGTCCCAGCAGGTGCAGCATCGTCGCGTGGAGGTCGCGGACATGGACGACATCGTCCACGGCGTGGTACCCGAGCTCGTCGGTGGCGCCGTGGGTGATCCCGCCCTTCACGCCGCCGCCGGCCAGGAACATGGAGAAGCCCTTGATGTGGTGATCGCGTCCCGGGTCGGGGCCGTCGCCCTGCGACATCGGCGTTCGGCCGAACTCCCCGCCCCAGACCACCAGGGTGTCCTCGAGCATGCCGCGACGCTTGAGGTCCTCCAGCAGGGCGGCGGTGGGGCGATCGCAGTGCGAGCAGCAGACGTCCATGTACTGCTTGAGGCCGCCGTGATGGTCCCAGCCTCGGTGGTAGAGATGGATGAAGCGGACGCCCCGTTCGGCGAGTCGTCGCGCGAGCAGGCAGTTGCTCGCGAAGCTCCCGTCGCCGGGCGTCGCCCCGTACAGCTCCAGCGTCTCGGGGGACTCGTCGGAGATGTCCATGAGCTCGGGGATCGAGGTCTGCATGCGGAAGGCCAGTTCATGCTGCACGATCCGCGACTCGATCTCGGGGTCGAGCACCTGCTCGTGCCGGAGCCGGTCGAGGTCTCGGACCGCCTCGACCAGGTGGGACTGGCAGTCGCTGGTGATGCCGGGGGGGTTCCGGACGTAGTGGACGGGATCGCCCTGCCCGTGGAACTCGACGCCCTGCAGCCGGCTGGGGAGGAAGCCGCTGGCCCACTGCCGGGCGGCGATCGGCTGGGGATTCCGTCCGCCCACGCTGGTCAGCACGACGAAGCCCGGGAGGTCCTCGCCGACCGAGCCGAGCCCGTAGTTGATCCACGAGCCCATGCTCGGGCGACCGGGGACGATCGTGCCCGTGTTCATGAACGTGTGGGCCGGATCGTGGTTGATCTGCTCGGTCACCATCGAGTTCACGATGGCGATGTCGTCCGCGCATCGGGCGATGTTCGGGAGGTAGTCGCTGATCCACTGCCCGGAGTCGCCGTGTCTCCGGAAGGTCGCCCGGCTGCCGAGGCACTTCAGGGGCTTGCCCTGGAGCTGCGCGATCGGGAGGCCGCGGGTGAACGACTCGGGCATCGGCTGGCCGTCGAGCTCCGCCAGCCGCGGCTTGGGATCGAAGGTCTCGAGGTGGCTGGGACCGCCCGCCATGCACAGGAAGATGACGCGCTTCGCCTTCGGGGCGAAGTCGGGCCCGATGGCACGGCCGTCGTCCGCGAGGGCGGCGGCGGGAAGCCACTGGGAGAGCGACGCCGCGCCGAGTCCCATCGAGAGGCTGCCGAGGAACTGGCGTCGGGTCGCGCGGGCGAGGTCGGAGTGGAGGGATTCCTCATTCACGGGTGTAGGTCTCGTGGAGGTTGAGGAGGGCCCGGGCGACCTGCGTCCAGGCGGCGAGTTCGACCACGTCCTCGGGGTTCGCCGGGTCCACCGCCTCGCCGGACAGGGCGGCCGCGCGTCCGGGATCGGCGGCGAACGACCGGCGGGACTCCGCGAGCAGTCGCTCGAGCACGGCGACCTCCGACTCCGACGGTGGTCGAACGACCGCACGGCGCCAGGCGTGGACGAGCCGGTCGCGATCGTCCTCGATCCCCGCGGTGGTTCGGGCGAGGCCACGGGCCGCGTCGAGGAACACCGGGTCGTTCAGCAGGACGAGGGCCGCGAGCGGGGTGTTCGAGATCGTCCGCTGGGCGGTGCACGACTCTCGGGTCGGGGCGTCGAAGGCGCGGAGCATGGGATGGAGGAACTGCCGTTGCCAGTGCACGTAGACGCCTCGTCTTCGCGCGTCGTCGCCCATGTCCGGTCGGTAGCTGCGGGGTGGGAAGTTCAGGTGGCGGTAGTAGCCCTCGGGCTGGGGCGGCTTGACGCTGGGGCCGCCCCGGCGATCCACGAGCCGGCCGCCCGCCTGGAGGGCGACGTCCCGGACGAATTCGGCCGGGAGGCGATGTCGAGCCTGCCGGGCGAACTCGAGGTTCCCGGGATCGATCTCGACCGCACCCGGGGGTGGGACCGAGGATCGTCGATACGCATCGGTGAGCACGAGGCGGCGGACCATCGCCTTCACGTCCCAGCCGGAGGCCATGAAGTCGAGGGCCAGTCGGTCGAGGGCCTCGGGATGCGTGGGGGGGCGTCCCTGTCCTCCGAAGTCCTCCTCGCTCGGGCAGAGACCCTCGCCGAAGAGGATCGACCAGAGGCGGTTGACGAACACGCGGGCGGTCAGTTCCCCGACGCCTCCCTCGGCGATCGGGGCGAGCAGCCAGTTCGCGAGGTCGAGGCGATCCGCCCGTTCGGCCGCGTCCGCTCGCCGGGTGACCGTTCCCATGAAGGCGGGCGCCGCAGGGAGGACGATCTCGCCGCTCTCGTCGAGCCAGTCGCCCCTCGGAAGGATCCTGACGGTCCGCGGTCGCTCGAGGCGTTCGGTGATCATGGTGAGGGGAAGGGTCGCCATGAGGCGCTTCCGCTCGGATTCGAGCCGTTCGAGGTGCCTGCCGGCGGCGATCACCGCGGGGTCGCTCGCAACGCGGTGGGCGACGAGCGTCCGATGGTCGTCGGACGAGCGGTCGGCCGGGCCGATCGCGAGGGCGGCCATCACCGCGGGGGGCGCGACCGTCGGGTGCACGATCGTCGCCGCATCCCAGCGGACGGTCCCTCCGAACTGGGTGAACGCCATCCCGTCGATCGTGGCTCCGGGCTCGAGCCCGACCTGCGCCAGGGGCACTTCGACCTCGATCCAGCGGCCGGCGTCGGGCAGGGGCCCGGCCCGGCGGTAGGACGGTCGATCGACGTCGGTTCGGCCGTAGGGGATCGAGTCGTCGCCCCAGAGCATCCGATGCTCCCACGACCCTCCGGCGTGGACCTGGATCATGATCGCCTTCGGGAGGTCGGTGGGATCGAGGTGGAGCCAGGCGTGGATGGTCGAGTCGGGTTCGATCTCGATGCGGCGTTCCGTCTCGACGGTGTAGTGCTGGACGAGTCCGTCGGATCGCTGGAGCCGGTACGCGTTCCCGATCGCGGGCGCGATCCCGGGATCGGACCGGAACGTCCAGTCGCCGCTGGAACGACCGCCGGTGTCGAGGGTGTCGTCCACCCAGGTCTCGGACCGTCCATCGCCGCGGGCGATGGCCTCCCGGATCCCGGTCTCCCACGCCTCGTCCGGCGGAGGCACGTCGGCCCTGGCCCGGGCCAGCGCATCCCCGGCCGCATCGCGCCGGCCTTCGAGGGCATCGAGGAGACGACGGCGATCCGACGTGACCACCTGCATCTCGGGTTCGCGTCGCGTGGGCGTCGTGTTGTAGCCGTCGTACGGATTCCGAAGATGCGCCTCGTCGTCGATGTCCGCGAAGAACGCGCCGAGGGCGTGGTAGTCGCGGTGGGTGTAGGGGTCGTACTTGTGGTCGTGGCACTGCGCGCAGCCCACGGTGGCGCCCATCCAGACCTCGCTCACGTTGCGAACGCGGTCCGCCATGTAGATCGCGCGGTACTCCTTGAGCTGGAGTCCGCCCTCGTGGGACGTCTGGACGAGCCGGTTGTACCCCGAGGCGACCCGGGCGGCCTGCGCGTCGTCGCCTCGTCCGGGCGGCAGCTCGTCGGCGAGGATGTCGCCCGCCAGCTGCATGCGGGTGAAGCGATCGAACGGCATGCCGTCGTTGAACGCCGAGATCACCCAGTCGCGGAACGGCCAGATGCGGTGTTCCTGGTCGCCGTGGTAGCCGACCGTGTCCGCGTAGCGAACGAGGTCGAGCCAGTGCACGGCGAGCCGTTCACCGAAGTGGGGCGTCGCGAGAAGCCGATCGACCTCGGCCTCCCAGCGATCCGGGGCCGTGGAGGCGAGGAAGGCATCGGTCTCGGCGGGCGACGGCTGCAGCCCCGTCAGGTCGAGATGGAGTCTTCGCAGGAGGGCGAGGTCGTCCGCCGGCGGGCTCCGGACCAGGCCGAGCTCGTCGTGGCGGCGTTCGAGCAGCACGTCGACCGGGTCGCGATCGGTGTCGTCGATCCTGGACTCGATGCGGGCCTCGACCGGTGCTTCGTAGGCCCAGTGCGGGCGGAAGCTCGCGCCGGATTCGATCCAGCGGCGGATCGTCTCGATCTCCGACGGGCTCAGGGGATCGTGTCCATCGCTCGGCGGCATCGGATCGAGTTCGTCGGTGATCCGGAGCCACATCTCGCTCGCTTCGAGATCGCCCGGGACGATCGCCGCGACGCCCGGCGCGAGTTCCGCGGTCGCCGAGTCGAAGTCGAGAAGGCTGAGGCCCGCCTTCCTCGCCTGGACGTCGGGGCCATGGCAGGCGAAGCATCGAGCGCTCAGGATGGGTCGGACGTCCCGGGCGAAGTCGACGGCCGGGACGGAATCGGCCGGTGGCTCGGCCGCGCCCGCCGCGGTGGCGAGCAGCACGACCGTCGCGATGGAGGAGACCCGGCCCGGTCGGAGGGCGGGTCGGGGGGCGGTCCGGACGAGCTCTGGGAGGAACGCGCTCACGTTCCGACCCTATCACCCCGGTCGGTCGCGGGCAACGAGGTTCCGACGCGTCCCCACGATCGATGTTCAGCGGCGGACGACACCGCTGTAGCGGAGGCGGACGATCTCCTCGCCGGGCACGTCCGTCCGCATGAGGACATCGCCCTTGAAGGTGCCGGGGGAGGCGGGGCTGGTCCCCGCGAGGTCGATGCTCCAGCGGGTTCCCGCGGGGTCGAGGGGCTTGAAGATCGGGACGAGGTCGGTGGCGGCCCGGCCGGTGACCTGCCCTCCGAGCACTCGGAACGGCTGGCCATCGACGCGCCTCAGCTCGAGTGATCGATCGATGTCCTCGCCCGGATCGACCATCATGAACCGGAACATGCTGTCCGAGGCGGCGAGGGATCCCTCGGCCGAACCGTTGATCGCGAAGTTCATCTTGACCGGCGACTGGACGGCCCCGTCCGTCTTCGTGCCCGAGACGACCATGCTGCCCACGAACCAGCCCCACGGAAGTCGATCGTCGAGAACGACGTCGACTTTCCAGGTCCGGCGACCCTGCGCGTCGGCATCGCCGGGCGAGATGGTCGCCGCGAGGTGCGGCGCCGCCTCGCCGCCGACCGTCACGTTGGAGAGTTCGATGCCGGGTTGGAGGGCGGTCAGGGTGGTGCTCGTGGTGGACGACTCGCGGTAAGGGATGCGTCCGAGCTGGAGCACGCGCGGGCTGGCCGAGAGGGCCGGGACGATCTCCGCCTTGATCGTGACCGTCCGCACCGGGGCGCCGGGATCGTTCGAGAGGACCTTGACCGCCTTGCTCTGCCGACCCTGGCCCTTGGGGGTGAAGTCGAGCACGATCCGTCCCGTCTCGTCCGGGCCGTAGGTGGGACTCGTGTCGAACCCGACGCTCGTGCAGCCGCAGGTCGGCTCGACCCTGGTCACCTGGAGTCGCCCGCCTCCGGCATTGCGGAAGGTCACCGCGGCCTGTCGCGTCTCCCAGTCGCCCATCCGACCGAAGTCGATCACCGACTCGTCGAAGGCGAGGACGGGATGGTCGGGTCGGTCGGCGTTCGTCCCGGGCGTGGTCGCGGCGGCGGTCGTCGGGGACGCGGCGGGCGTGGGGGCGCCGGGGTCGTCGGTGCAGCCGAGGAGCATGGCGGCGGCGACGAGGAGACTGCAGGGTCGAAGGTGGTTCATGGGCTCGGGCCTCTCGCGGTGGACCCGAAGTGTACGGGGGGGACGTTCCCCGGCGAATCGGGATCGCCGCCCGAGCGAAGCCCCACGCCCGTCCTCCTTCTGCGACACTCCCGGCCCCGCCGATCCTCGATGCGGGTCCCCACCGGAACCCTCCCCATGAACGACACGTCTTCGAACGTCCGAGACCCCCAGTTCCTTCGCTGGCTGATCGTGATGGGGCTGGTCGAGGGGACGAGCACCCTCGTCCTCCTCTGGGCCGTGTTGATGAAGCGCGTGTGGGTCCAGGACTGGGGCGGGACCGCCGTCTCGATCAGCGGCAGCATCCATGGCCTGCTGTTCATCGCACTGGTGGGGATGCTCTTCGTCGGCTGGCGGAGAATCCCCCTCTCCGGGGCCCTCCTCGCATGGGGTCTCGTCGGGGCGGTGGTGCCGTTCGGGCCGTTCCTCGTCGATGTCTGGCTGCTCAAGCTCCTTCGAGGTCCGAAAAACATCCGTTGATCATTGATTGCGATGATTGCGGACGGTCCGGTGGCCATTCTCCCGTAGGCTGATTTTCTGGCAATCACGCCTTCGAGGAGAAACCAGATATGGCGAACAAGAGCATCCTTGCCGGTCTGCTTGGCGGAGCGATCCTCCTGGGCACGACCACGACCCAGACCGTCGCCCAGGACACCTATGCCGGGGGCGCCGCGGTCGCGTACCTGCCCCAGGAATTCGTGCTCGGTGGTGCGAACCCCATCGGCGTCAACTTCCCCTTCCCCGGGAACCCCTTCGTTCCGGTGGTGGGTGGTGGCGGGGTCCCGCTGTACGACGCGGTGACCAACCAGCCGACCGCCTTCGCGATGGAGGTCACCTCCGTCAAGAACAGCGACGACTCGTACTCGGTCTCGCTCACGGTCCAGACCGTCGACGGCTCGCCCTTCGTGAACGATGCCACCCCGACCGTCGTGATGACCAAGAGCGGCCCGCAGGACGCCACGGACTTCGTGATCGACCTCGGCAACGGCTACGAGCTTCCCGGCTTCCCGGTCGACGGCGTCGACGTGGGCAGCCTTCCCGGCAACGTCTTCGTCAACGTCGAGTACTGGTTCCGCCGGCTCGACGGCTCGGAGAACCGCGAGTTCGGTGACACCACCGGGCCGTTCCTCACGCCCGCGGGATTCGTGTTCGCCTGGGGCTACGACATGTTCCTCGGTGATCCCGGGAACCCGAACAACCCCCGCAACATCAACGCGGCGGGCTTCATCGCGACCTTCAAGCCCATTCTTCCCTCGTGTCCCTGCCCCGACCTCAACGACGACTGCGAAGTGAACGGGGCCGACCTCGGTCTCCTCATCGCGGCGTGGGGTTCCTGCGGCAAGGCCGGCCCGGGCTGTGCCGGGGACCTGAACGAGGATGGTGAAGTGAACGGTGCCGACCTCGGCCTCCTCGTCGCGGCCTGGGGCTGCAGCGGCTGATCACCGGCGCCCGGGCTTCGGCTCCCCGGAGCCGGTCCCGAACCCGATTCGAAACGATGCGGCGGTCGGTCCCATGGGGGCCGACCGCCGTTTTCGTCGCCCCGGCATGGGTTCGTGGGTCGATTCCCACCCCGAAACGGCGAACACGACCGAGGCGTGCGACGAACAATGGACAGGAACCCTTGGTGAATCCCTCCGGGGCGGACCAGGGAAAAGGGAAGGCCGGCACGCCCGGCCACGTCGAGGCCGAATGGGAACACTCGTCGCCTTCCGGGGGACGGGTCGGCCGAGGCAACAGGGAAGGAGGCGAACCGAGCAGGTCTTTTCGGTCGCCTCGAACCGCCGCGGTTTCCGGGCCGCGGCGGTTTCTTCATGGTCGGTCGCGAGTTCGACTCGCCGGTACGCTGTGGGTCTCCCCGCCTTCGCACCCGGAGAACGAGCCCGTGATCGACCATGTCCTGTTCGTGTACGACTTCAATCTTCGTCATGCCCGGCATCTCGTCGAAGGCGTGACGCCCGAGCAGGCGGTCGCCCAGCCGGGCGGACTCGTCAACCACATCGCCTGGGCCGTCGGGCACCTCGCGGTGACCTCGAACGTGGTGATGATGGAGCTCGGCGGCGAGATGGCGTTCCCGCAGGAATGGGCCGAGCGGTTCTTCCCGGGCGTTCCCATCACCTCCGACGTGGATGCCTATCCCGAACTCGGGGCGCTGGTCGAGCAGCTCGAACTCGTCCATGGGCGCCTGTCCGCGCACCTGCCGACGCTTTCGGCGGAGGCGCTGGCGGCGCGGCCGCAGATGGACCTCGTGCAGCGTCGGTTCGACCAGGTGGGCAAGTTCGCCGCCTATGCGATGACCGCCCACGAGGGCGTCCATCTCGGGCAGGTCGCGGATGTCCGACGGGCCCTCGGCCTCGAGAACACCGATCTCTGACCCGGGGACTCGAGACGGGATCTCGAGACGTCGTCGCACCGATTCCGGTTCCGGAGCCGCTTCGAACATGGGTCGACACGAGCGCAGGATCGCGGATGCCCTGGACACCGCCGACCTCTGGCGTCTGATGCGGCGGCGGGTGCCGCCGATCGTCGCGGAGTACTTCCGGGGCGGTGCGGATGCCGAGACCACCCTTCGGGGCAACGTCCGCGCCTTCCAGCAGTCGATGACGACCGCCTTCGGGGCCCGGACGTTCCCGTCGCTGGACATGGGTACGACCTGCGCCGGGGCCCGCATGGGGGTTCCCTTCTACATCTCGCCGGTGGGCAGCCTTCGCTCGCTGTATCCCATGGCGGATGCGGTGGCGGCGAGGGTCGCGGGCGAGTTCGACACCGTGATGACGCTCTCCACGCTCTCCGGGACGCCCATGGAGGATGTCGCCGCGGCCTCGACCGGCGATTGCTGGTTCCAGCTCTATCTCTGCGGCGGTCGGGACACGGCGCTCCGCGGCATCGAGCGGGCACGGAACGCCGGGTTCACCACGCTCGTCCTGACGATCGACACCGGCGTCGCGGGGATGCGGGCCATGCACGCCCGCATGAAGCCGATGGAGGCGGCCCGGTCGTTCGCGGGACTCGGTCCCGGGGAACGGCTTCGGCTGGCGGCCGCGAAGCTGAAGCTCGCGCCGCAGATGCTCCCGCGGCTGTCGTGGCTGGCGTCCCACCGCCGCGACGGAGGCCTGTTCGAGTTCGTGAACGTGATCGACGATGCGGGCCGACCGATGCCCTACACCGACATCGGTTCGCAGCTGGCGGCGTCGGCGGTGACCTGGGACGACCTGGCCTGGATCAAGGAAGCCTGGGGCGACGGCCCGCTGGTCGTCAAGGGCGTCCACGATGCCGAGGATGCCCGGAGGGCCGAGGCGATGGGGGCTTCGGCCGTCGTCTGGTCGAATCACGGTGGCCGGCAGCAGGACCGCGTGCCTCCGGTGCTTCACGTGGTCGCGGGTGAGATGCCGTTGCTTCGGGATTCGAAGCTCGAGTTCATGATGGACGGCGGCATCCGGAACGGGACGGACGTCCTCATCGCGTTGTCGTACGGCCTCAAGGCGGTGGGGCTCGGACGGGTGACCGCGGCCGGCATCGGTGCGGGCGGGCACGCCGGTCTCACGCGGGCGTTCGAGATCGTGAGGTCCGAACTCGACCGGGCGATGCGGCTCGTGGGGGTCGGGAGCATCGCGGAGATCCACGCTGCGGGGGCCGATCTCCGCCGCGAGAGTCGACTCGTCGGCGACGGGCATCTTCCGCCCGTCGTCTTCTGATTCCGTCGAGGCCCCGCCCCGGGCATCCGGCCGTCGCGCTCCGGCCGGGTCGGTCGAGATCGAGATGCGGAAGCCCATCGACTCGAGCCTCGGACGGAGGCGGGGCCCGAAGAGGGACCCCGGCGTGCAGAACGAGTCCTCGATCGCCTCGTCGACGTCATCCTCGAGAAGGGCCATCCCGCAGGCGAGGAGCATGCGGGCGGTCGCCGCGTAGCCGGGGTCCATGTCGACCTCGAAGGTGACGGCGACGGGGGGATCCTCCGCCACGGTCCGATGGCGGACGAATCCGTCTCGCAGCTGCGTCTCGCTCGGTCCCTGCCCCGGCTTCGGGAGCACCCAGCGACGGGCGAACCATCGAATGGGTGGCACGACGATCATCGCGGCGACCGCGCCGGACGCGAGGGTGAGCAGGCAGGCACGCAGCCAGCCTCGGAATCCGGCGCCCGTCGTCGATCGCTCGCGATACTCGAAGGCGTCGCCCCACGGCCGGCCGAGCAGCTCATGAGTGCGATGGACGACGGCGGTGTTCACGCCCGACATGATGAACGGGGCGGTCCACTCGTGGAGCACGGTGGACCGTCGCACGAGCACCGTGTCGGCGGCGAGGGAGACCGGCGACTGGGGGGGCGCGACGCAGAGCGACCAGGGGCCTGCGAGACCGTCGCGGATCTCCGGTTCGCCGAGCTGCTCCGCCATGTTCATGGCGCTCGCGGCCGTCCCGCCGCTGAAGCCACCGCGGATCGGTCCGACGCCGGTCTCCACGCGGCGAGCCGGCCGACCGTGGCTCTCGACCGCCGCCTGCTGGAGGAGCCGGACCCCGAGTTCGCTCGGGACGGAGTCGTAGCCGCACATGGAGACGATCCGGATGCCGGCGGCTCGGGCCGAGGTCTCGTGTCGGGTGCGCATCCGGCGAACCCACGGGACTTCCCCGGTGATGTCGGCGACATGGGTTCGCGTGGCGATCGCGGCTTGGAGGAGCGGTTCGCCGTGGAGGTCGTACGGGCCGACGGTCGTCAGGACCACCCGGGCCCCGCCGGTCATGGCGTGCATCGAGTCGGCATCGTCGGTCGAGGCGACGACGACCTCGGGAGGGCGATCGCCGAGGTCCGCGATCTCGGCACGCAGGTGCTCCAGCCGTTCGCGGGATCGGCCCGCGACGGCCCAGGGGCGGTCGCCGATCGATCGGGCGGTCGCGAGGGCCACGAGGCGGCCGGTGTAGCCGGTCGCGCCCCAGACGACGAGATCGTGGGGTCGGCGGTCGTCCTGTCCTTCCTGGTCCATGGCCGAAGGCTACCGACTGCGGTGCTCGGGGGCGTTCCGGGTGCGGGCGGCTCGGCTACCGCTCGCCATCTTCGCCGGCTCGAGGCTGATCGTCGTCGTCGGGCGTCGGGCGATCCGGCGCACAGAGTGCCGCGATCGCGATGTACGGGTCGACCGAGCGTCCGTCCTCGACCGCGAACTGCAGCCAGAAGCGGTCGTCCTCGTCGATCGTCCAGACGAGCACCAGTGCCGGATCGAGGTCGCCATCGAAGCACGAGGCCCGGACCGCGCGGTACCCGTACTTGTCGAGATAGGAAGACCAGAGGACCTGGTCGTGACGTTGTTGCAGGAGGTCCTCGATCGTCCGGTCGGGGCAGAACTCGGGATAGGAGCCGGCCCGGACGATGGACTCGTCGAGGACCGGGGCCGGCCGAACCGTGACGGCGAGGACGACGAGCATGATCGAGACGCCCAGGGCGAGGATCAGCGCTGGAAGGGTTCGCCGGCTCCTCGGGCGATGGGAGCGAAAGAGGAGGTCGCCGCCGTAGACCACGATCAGCGCCGGGACGACGGGGCCGGGGAAGTCGAGGATGGAACCCCCTCGAAGGTCGTGGAGCTGCCAGGCGGAGAGGACGAGGTCGACGACTCCGAAGAGCACGCAGAACCCGCCGGTCATCCACAGGCCCACGCGGATCGGCAGGCCGTGCCTCTGCTTGCCGCCCGTTCCAGGCTCGGGACCGTCTTCCATGGGTTCATCCGGCATCGGGTCCCTCCGAGGGGTGTTCGGTCGGTGCATTCTGCCATGCCCCGCTCCGGGGCGACGACGGCGACCCGAGGTCGTCGTATCCTTCCGTCATGGAACTGAACCAGGACGAAAAGCGTCGTCGGGCCCGGAACGTCGCCTGGATGGTGGGAGGAGGCCTTCTCCTCGTCAACATCCTGATCGGCTATCCGTCCTGCTCGGGGGATGAGGCTTCCACGGAGGCGGCCCCGTCCGAAGCGGCTGCTTCGGAACCGGGCGGCACGACCGCGGACTGATCACCGGGGTCGCCCTGGAGCGGGCTAGTAGCCGCAGTCGCCCCAGTTGCCGAGGAAGACGCCGAGGTCCCCGCCGTCGACGATGCCGTCGTCGTTGAGATCGGCGAGCTCGGCGGAGACGGAGTTCCACTCCGCCACGAGGAGCCCGAGGTCGTCGCCGGCGACCTTGCCGTCGAAGTTGAGGTCGCCGGCGCACCAGCCGCCGCACGTGAGGGCGGCTCGGGCGGCGCATTGATCGTCCCAGCGGTTCGAGCAGCAGAAGGGATCGATGGGGCAGATCTCCTCGCAGCAGGCCAGGGCATCGGAACCGGGCTCGGGCTTGTTGAGGAAGGCCGAGCCCGATTCCGGCTCGCCGCATCCCGCGCAGGCTTCGAGGGCGTCCCGGACGCAGAACGCGTCCCAGCTCGTCAGGCAGCAGAAGGGATCCGCCAGGCAGATCGTCTCGCAGCACTCGGCATCGCTGGTTCCGAAGACGTGTTCCTGGAACGGCGAACCGCCGTCCGGATCACCGCAGCCGCCGCAGGTGGCCAGCGCCTTGTCGGCGCACTTCTGGTCCCACTCGGTCTCGCAGCAGAACGGGTCGATGCCGCAGATGGCCTCGCAGCACTCGAGTTCGGAGCACCCGGGCGTGCCGTTCGGCTGGAAGGGGGTGCCGGCATCGGGCTCGCCGCAGCGGGCACACGTGACGAGGGCCTGTTCGGCGCACGTCTCGTCACATTCGGTGTCGCAGCAGAAGGGATCGAGGGCACACATGACGATGCAGCAGTCCTCGTCCCGGCAGTGCGGCGTGGCGAGGGCGGACGCCGAGTAGCAGGAGTTCGCGGGGTTGCCGCAGCCGACGGTGGGGGCGCCGCCGCAGTCGAGGCAGTCACCGTTGTCGTCGCGATAGGTCCTGATGACGGGGATCGTGACGTCCGGGCGGAACCGATTCGCGTTCGTGAGGATGGCGTTCATGGTGTAGTCGGGGCTGCTGCATGCGCAGTGACCCGCTCCCCAGCCGTGGCCGAGTTCGTGGGCGAGGAGATCGGTCGAGGAGGCGAGATTGCCGTTGTAGTCGATGGCGGAGGCCCCGTAGGGGTCGTCGTCGCAGACCTGGCCCACGAAGTTGCATCCGACGACGTTGCCGGTGCTTCGCCCAGTGAAGAGGTGGGCGATGTCCCGCTCGATGGATGGTTGGTTGGGGGGGGACCAGATCATGGCGACCTGGTCTTCCAGGTCACCCGGCCCGCTGCAGAGCGAGTCGCCGACATAGGGATCGACCCCGCTGGTGGTCCGCACGACGATCGCGGTGAGGCGGTGGTCGATGCCGACCTCGGTGTTGTACTGGAGGTTCATCGTGTTGAGGACGAGTTCGACCCGACGCCCGAGCGTGTCGAGATCCTCGCCCATCCGTTCGAAGAAGGGGAAGTCGCAGTCGATCACGATCTGGGCGTTGCACAGGCCGCCCTGTCGCAGGTGCTCCTGGCTCGGCGGAGGGCCGACCGGTCGGTCCTCGAGGACGGGTGCGGCGGGTCCGTCGACGACGCCGCACCGGGCGCCGGTCTCCCGGATGTCGGTCGTCTCGTAGACGAGGTGCCGGCGGGCGACCGGCTTCCTCGGGTCGACCGGCGCGGGCTCGATCCAGAGCTCCCGGCCCTCGCTCGTTCGGATCCGACCGGCGATCCCATCGGGGTGGATCGAGACGGCCGCCAGCGAGCCCGCGTCGCCCTCGATCAGGCCTCGATACGTCTCCACGGGCAGCGGTTCGATCGACTCGAACCGGTCGCGGCCGGTGTGCAGGAGGAACTGGAATCCCTCGGCCCGGACGTCGTGTCGATGGAGCCTCAGGGCGAGTTCGCCGTCCTCCGGGGGGACGACGATCCGGGCGGACCGGCTCGCGGCGTCGACGATCGGCTGGGGAACCACCACGGCGGTCGCCTGCTCGAGGCCGAGGGCTTCGGAACCGGCAGGCGGCGATCCGGGCCGGTCGGCCATGGTGGCGGCGGTGAGGCCGAGGGCGGTCGAGAGCACGGCGATCGATGGTCGGTGGAGCATGGCTTTCTCGGCAGGATGAGGCGGTCTGGGGCGGGCGGATCCTCCTCCAGCCTAGGAAAGGCCCGGCTGGGCTCCAAGCCCGGGGAGGGCATCCGGAGCCCGCGGCCCCTGGCGTTCCCGGGGGCCGAGGGATACCGGAACGTCGGGTTCTGAAATCAGCCACCGCCCCGGGGAACGTCGGTCCGGGGCGGTGGCGGTGATGGGATCCGGATGCCCGCTCAGGGGCAGTTGCCCCAGAAGGCGAGCAGGATGCCCAGGTCCCCGGAGTCGATCCGGCCGTCGTCGTTCAGGTCGCCCACGCACGGCACCGGCAGCGGGGGGTTCTCCTCGAAGTGATCCGGCAGCAGCCGGTCGAGGTTGTCCCTGACCACGCTCGCGAGGGTGATCGCGATCTCGTCGAACATCGTCGCGGGGGACCGAAGGATCTCCGCGTCGATGAAGGTGCCCGGGGGGACCTCGTCGTTCACGAAGCGGTCGGCGGGAGCGAGAACGCCCTCCGCGTCGATGTAGGCGGGCGGCGTGCAGGCGATGTCGACCCAGAACCGGATCTCGAACTCCGGCACGTCGCCTTCGAGCGAGGCCTGCATCGTGTCGACCACGTCGGAAACCGTGAGCGCGGGCACGAGATCCAGGCCCCGGTCGCGATAGATCCGCGCGGCCTCGGCGATGGCCGCGGCGTAGGTGTCGTGGGCGGCTCGGTACTCGTCGAAGCGGTCCGCCGTCGCCGCGTGGACGACATCGGTCTCGAGCTGGAGCTGCTCCGCGAGCTTCGGTCTCCCGTCGGCCCGGGCGTCCCGGACCTCCTCCCGGAGTCGTTCCCACCGGGTCTTCGAGAAGTTGAACGCCCGCGAGGCCTCGACGAAAGCCGCCGTGGCCTCCCAGTACGGTCGGAAGAGGCCGTTCGGATCGGCGTCGCCCGTGAGGCGGGCATAGTCCTCGGGAGACAGCGAGACCGGGCCGTTGCAGTCGAGGACGTCGGGATCCACCACGCCCTCCTCGCCCAGTTCGTCGACGAACTTCGCCAGGTAGTAGCCGACCTGGAACCCGGCGGCGGGGGGCCAGAAGACGCCGGCCGCCGTGGTGGCGTTCGCGAGGGAGTCGCACTTGTCGTGGGCCGTGGCCGGCGTCGAGAGGAGTGCCGTGGCGGTGCAGGCGGTCGCGGCGGCGACGGCGAGCCGACGTCGAGTCGAGGCGAGGCCGGTCGGGCCGGCGTGGGCGCGGACCGACCGCGCGTCGTTGGAGCGTCTGATCTTGAATGGCATGTCGAAGTCCTCGAAGAGGGGGGTTGGGGTCGGCCCGTGCCGACTGGTCATCCCCCTTCCGGTTCGCGACCCCGGTTCTCACAGCTGATTCGAGAAAATGCTTGGATCCGGTGTCACGGCGATCCCGTGTCGGATCCGTCGCAGGGGGCCCGGGTGACCTGCCGTCCGTCGGGCGGGGTGCTACATTCGCGGGATGGAGATCGCTCCCTTCCCCGATGGTGCCAGGCACGTGGTCTACGCGGATGTCGATGCCGATGGGCACGTTCGCTACATCGGCAAGGGGACCCGGACCCGGTACCTGGACGTCAGGCGGTCGTACTGGAAACGAACCGACTGGCGACCATCGCGTCGGATCATCCTCTACCAGGCGGGATCCGACGAGGCGGTGCGGGTTCTCGAATCGGTCGCGATCAGGCAGCATCTCGATGCAGGCGCCGACCTCCTCAATGTCCAGCGTCCGACGATTCCGGACCTGGCGGCGGCGGCGGAGGCTCGCCGCCGCGAAGCGCAGATGCGCAGACGACGGGAACGGGAGGCCGCGGCGGCGAGACGGAGAGACCGGGAGCGTCGCCGAGCCGAGCTGGAGGAACTCTGGCGGATCGAGGCTGAGCGGGAGGTCGCCGCGGCTCGTCATCGGGAGGATGAACGTCGGCGGCGGTCGAAGGAGTCGGCCGAGATCATGGAACGGCTGGAGGCGCTCTGGGCTCGAAGGGAGGCCGGACTGGAGCCCGTGGCCGGCCGAGGATTGACCGAGTCCTGCTTTTCGTGGCGAAACCCGTTGCGGAAGATCCGAGCCGCCCATCGACGCCTCGTGGGGCGTCGAATCCGTCGCCAGTACGGGATCGGAGCGACGAGATGGGGATCACGGCGTGGGTACGTCCGGCCCCCGAGCACGGGGGCGCTCGTGCTGGCGGAGCTCGTCGCGCTCGCCCGGACGCTCCCCGGGATCACGGCGATCGTCGCGGGCATCGTCATGGTCGCCCTGATCATCGTTCTCTCGGCGTCGGGAGTGGTCTGACGGGAGACGACCCGTCGAGCCCCTCCTCGTCGGGAAGGGCCGCCGCACGACTTCAAGACGATGGCCCTCGGGCCCGAAGCCGGCCGTCTCCTCGATTCGCCGCCGGTGACCTGTCCCCGGATCGACGGATGGCTGGTCGTGATCGAATCCGGGGAGGCGGAGTGACCGGCAGGGGGCTGGAGGAGGGCGGATCGACGACGGGCGTCCCGCGGGGGCGGTCGGGCGCCGGGTCGGGGTCGTACCGTTACGCTGGAGGGCGGTCCCCGGGCGTCCGTCCGGCATCCCAGCAATCCGAAGAAGGAGAGATCGAATGTTCGACAAGGAGAGGATCATCTACCAGCTCGAGCGAACTCGCGTCCTGTCGCTCCAGATGATCGAGCGCGTGCCGCACGATCGGTGGTTCGAGATGCCTTCGGGCGTCACGCATGTCGCCTGGAACGTCGGTCACATGGCGATCGCGGAATACTTCCTCGGCCTCGTGTTCGTCCGGGGCGCGAAGGAGGAGGACGCGGAGATCATCTCGCCGACCTACGCGGAGCTGTTCGGGTACGGCTCGGTGCCCGTCGCCGATGCGTCCCTCTACCCCACTCCCTCCGAACTGCTCGCGACCCTCGACGCCGTGCACGGCCAGCTGCTGCTGGAGACCCGGGCGATGCCGGCGGAGGCGCTGGAGGAGCGATGCCTGTTCCTCGAAGGCGAGTTCGATCATCACCCGATCTTCGAACAGAAGGGTGGGGCGCTGGAGTGGATCGCCTTCCACGAGCACGTCCACATCGGGACCATCGGGCTCCTGCGACGCGAGCTGGGCGCCGAGCCCGTTCCGTACTTCGAGGAGTCCCGCGGGGGACGTCGCTTCGTCTGAGGCGTGGACCGGACCCCGCGGGAGGGTGCGGCGCCGTGCGCATCGTCGCGGTCGACGGGGCCCGGGCTGGTAGGGTGACGGCGTGGCCGAGCAGGACTCCATCGTCGCCGGAATCGACCCGCGCATCGGTCGTCGTGCGTTCCTCGGAACCGCCGCGGCGACCTCGCTCGGCGTCGCCCTGCCCGACCCGTGCAAGACCGCGGTCAGGAGCCTGTCGGCCCCGGTTCGCATCGGGGTCATCGCGGATCTCCATCACGATGTGATGCACGACGGCATGGAGCGGCTCGAGGTCTTCCTCGCGGCGATGGCGGCGAGTCGACCCGATGCGATCCTCCAACTGGGTGACTTCGCCTATCCGAAGGCGCGGAATCGGGCGGTGATCGATCGATTCAACGCAGGACACGAGCGGAGCCTCCACGTCATCGGAAACCACGACACCGATGCGGGGGCGACCACGAGGCAGTGCATCGAGACGTGGGGAATGCCCGGCCGTCACTACGTCGAGGACATCGGCGGCATCAAGCTGGTCGTCCTCGATGGGAACGACGCCGGGTCACCGGCCCATCAGGGCGGGTACCCGAAGTACATCGGTCCGGAACAGTCGGCGTGGCTCGAAGCCCGTCTGAAGGCGATCGACGGCCCGATCATCGTCGCCTGTCACCAGCCGCTCGCCGGGCCCTGGGCGATCGACAACGCGGAGGAGATCCAGGGGCTCCTGGCCGCCGCGGCGGACAAGGTGATCCTCGTCGTCAACGGGCATTCGCACATCGATCACGTGATGCGGGTCGGGGGGGTGACGCACCTGCACGTGAATTCGGCGTCCTACCAGTGGGTGGGGGGCGAGCATCGCCACGACAGCTACACCAGGGAGATCCACGAGGCGCATCCGTGGATCTCGTGCACCTGTCCCTACCGGGACGCCCTCTTCGCCACCCTGGTCATCGACCCGGAGACGCACCGGATCGAGGTCGGGGGTCGGTCGCGCCGGTGGGTGGGGCCGGCGCCGGGGGAACTGGGGGTCTAAAAGAGCCCGGGCCTGGTCCACGGCGAGCTGGTCGCACCCCGGATCCGTGATCGCGCGATCGTCCGGGTTCGACGTCGGGGATGATCCGCGGCGCGGAAGGGCCGCGACGCCAGGCGCCTCGGCCTCAGGTGAGGGGGAGCTCTTCAACCGCTCGCGTTGTCGGAATCGACCCCGGTCCGTCCTGGTCGGGCATGGGGTCGGTGGGGATCCGTGCTCGAGAGACATGGCGTGCCTTCACAGGCACGCGCCCCACGTGGCGATCATGAGCCCGAGATCCGCGGCGTCGATGGTGCCGCTTCCATCGAGATCGGCCTCGGGTCGCTTCCCGCCGTCGGTTCCCCAGAGGGAGAGCAGGATCCCGAGGTCGCCGGCGCGGACCTGGCCGTCGCCGTCGAGGTCGGCCGGGCAGGGGCACGGGCCGGCGTCCTCGCAGCAGTCGTGGACGCCGTTGCCGTCGAGGTCCTCGCGAGTGCCGTCGAGGATCTGCCCGTAGTCGACGATGCCGTCGCCGTCGCAGTCGGCGGACCATTCGATCGCATATCGGCTGAGGTTCACCTCGCTTGAGACGTCGTTCCACCGACCATCGGGATTCGCCGCGATGAAGTCCTCCGCTCCGCCGGCGTCGTTCGGTTCATTGGGGAGCCAATTGGTGTAGGACCACTCCGACCCATCCATCCACTGCCAGCCATCGTCCGGTTCGCTGCCCTCGGGAGATTGGGATCCGCCAAGGACGTAGCTCGCGGTGGATGTTCCGAGCAAGTCACGGACGAAACCCGATTCCTGCTCGCTGTTGATGCTGGCCAGGTGGCCGCCGGCATCGAGGGCGCCCTGCTGGTAGTGGCTGATTCCGGAACCGCCGCTCGACGCCGCCATGAGGTACCAGTGGCCGTTGCCGCCATCCTCGACTCGCCACTGGACGGCGTCCTGGGCGGTCGAGAACACGCTGCAGGCGAGGGCGAGGATCGCTGCCGGAAGGTATGCGGTTCTGGGCATCTCGGGGGACTCCTTCGCTGCGGCGGGCCGACTCGCCGCGACATCCAGCCTACTGCGGCAAGGGGGGCATTCAACACCCGAAACGAGAGTCCGCCCCGACCGAAGTCGGGGCGGACCGGGTTGACTGGCGGGTGATGGCGGGTTCAGGGGCAGACGCCCCAGGCGCCGATCAACAGGCCGAGGTCCGCGGCGTCGATCCGACCATCGCCGTTGAGGTCGCCGACGCAGATGCCGAGGTCGGCGCCCAGTTGTTCCCAGTCGTCACGATCGACGTCTCCGTCGCCGTCGACGTCACCGAGGTCGAACGCGTCCTCGCAGCGAGGGTGGATCCGGGTATCGCCCACGTGTTCCATGATGCCGGTGACCTGGGCGGTGCTCTTGCCGTCCGTGTTGCCGCAGATAACGGTGTCGACCAGGCGGACTGGGATCGGGGCCCCCTTCAATCCGGTCGTGAAGTTGAAGACCGCATCCGGCTCGTTCCCGCTCAAGGTGCAGGCGGTCAGGGTG
>JAYZBK010000048.1:0-28044 GCA_036339295.1 Planctomycetota bacterium | reverse complement strand
AGCTTGATCAGCTCGCCAACGCCGTCCACGTCGATGCTGACGAACGGATCCTTGGCGTAGATCCCCTGCTCGACATAGGAGCCGAGGAAGCGGCCGGCATCGTCGCGGCTGACGCCCAGCGTCGTCTGCGTCAGATCGTTGGTGCCGAACGAGAAGAATTCGCCAGCCTCGGCGATCTCGCCCGCACGCAGCGCGGCGCGCGGCAGCTCGATCATCGTGCCGACGAGATATTCCACCGTCTTGCCACGCTCGTCGAACACCGCCTTGGCGGTGCGATCGACAACAGCCTTCATCAGCTCCAGCTCGCGCTTCGTCGCGACCAGCGGGATCATGATCTCAGGGATCGGAGCGTCACCCGACTTTTCGGCGACGTCGAGCGCTGCCTCGAAGATCGCGCGCGCCTGCACTTCGTAGATCTCGGGATAGGTGACGCCCAAGCGGCAGCCACGATGGCCGAGCATCGGGTTGAACTCGTGCAACTCACCCGCGCGACGCTTCAGAGTCTCGACATCCACGCCAGCCGCGCTTGCCACTTCGGCGAACTCGGATTCCTCGTGCGGGAGGAACTCGTGGAGCGGCGGATCGAGCAGCCGGACGGTGACCGGAAGGCCCTTCATCGCGGTGAAGATCCCGGTGAAGTCCTTCCGCTGGTGGGGCAGGAGCTCCTTGAGCGCCTTGCGACGATCACCCTCGGATTCCGCCAGGATCATCTTCCGCATCGACATGATGCGGTCGCCCTCGAAGAACATGTGCTCGGTCCGGGTGAGGCCGATGCCCTCGGCTCCGAAGTCCCGGGCCCGCTTCGCGTCGTCCGGGGTGTCGGCGTTGGTGCGGACCCCGAGACGTCGGTACTCGTCGGCCCAGCCGAGGACCTTCTTGAAGTCGCCGGTGATGCCCTTGGGCTGCTCGGGCTTGAGCGCCTCGCCGAACACCTCGCCGGTGTTGCCGTCGATGGAGATCACGTCCTTCGGGCCGAAGGTCCTGCCGCCGAGGGTGAAGCGACGCTTCGCCGCGTCGATGTGGACGGCCCCCGCGCCCGCGACGCAGCACTTGCCCCAGCCTCGGGCGACGACCGCCGCGTGGCTGGTCATGCCGCCGGTCGACGTGAGGATGCCCGCGGCCATGTGCATGCCGTCGACGTCCTCCGGGCTGGTCTCCTTGCGGACCAGGATGACCTGCTCACCCTTGCTGGCCCGCTCGACCGCCTCCTCGGCGGTGAACGCCGGGGCACCCACCGCGGCGCCGGGCGACGCGGGGAGGCCGGTGGTCAGCGCCTTGGCGCCCTTCTTGGCCGACGCCGGGAAGGACGGAAGGAGCAGCTGGGTCACGTGATCGGGGCTGACCCGCATCACGGCCTCCTTCTTGGTGATCAGCCGTTCCTTGACCATGTCCGCGGCGAACTTCACCGCAGCCGCCCCGGTCCGCTTCCCGTTGCGGGTCTGCAGCATGTAGAGCTTGCCCCGCTCGATCGTGAACTCGATGTCCTGCACGTCCCGGTAGTGCTTCTCGAGCTTGGTGCGGACCTTCAGGAGCTCCTTGTAGGCCTTGGCATCCCACTTGGCCATGCGAGCCACGGGCTCCGGCGTCCGGATGCCGGCGACCACGTCCTCGCCCTGGGCGTTGATGAGGAACTCGCCGTAGAACTCGTTCCTGCCGGTGGACGGGTCGCGGGTGAAGGCGACGCCGGTCCCGGAGTCCTCGCCGGTGTTGCCGAAGACCATCGTCTGGACGTTGACGGCGGTGCCGTTCAGCCCGACGATCCCCTCGATTCGACGGTAGCTCACCGCCTTGTCGCCCATCCAGCTCTTGAAGACCGCCTCGATGGCGGCCTCGAGCTGGGCGGTCGGGTCCTGCGGGAACGGCTTCCCGACGTGCTTGCGATACACGTCCTTGTAGAGCCTGCAGAGCTCGCGGAGGCCGTCGGCGTCGACGTCGGTGTCCTCGACCACCTTCAGCTTCTTCTTCAGCTTCGCGAACGCATCCTCGAAGTGGTGGTGGTCGACGTCCATGACCACGTCGCCGAACATGTTGATGAGCCGGCGGTACGCATCGAACGCGAATCGATCACCGGAGGCCTTCGCCATCGCCTCGACGGAGATGTCGTTGAGCCCGAGGTTGAGGACGGTGTCCATCATGCCGGGCATGGAGACGGCCGCACCCGAACGGACCGAGACGAGGAGCGGATCCTTCTTGTCGCCGAACTTCTTCCCCGTCTCCTTCTCCAGCTTGCGGATGCAGCGCTGGATCTGGTCGACGAGCCCCGTCGGGAACCGGCCGCCCTCGTCGTAGTAGGCGGCGCAGGTTTCGGTCGTGATCGTGAAGCCGGGAGGAACCGGAAGCCCGATCGACGTCATGTCCGCGAGATTGGCGCCCTTGCCACCGAGCAGCATCTTCTGGGTCGCGTTGCCCTCCGTGCCGGTTCGACCGAAGAAGTAGGCCATCTTGGCGACGCTGCGCCGCGAGGTCTTCTTTCCGGTGGTCGACGGACGGCGACGGGGGGACTTCCTGGTGGTGGCCATGGGCGGGGATCCTTCCTTCGGCCTCGGGGCCGAGGATGATGCTCCTCTCCGGAGCGGGATGGAAAAACGGGCCGGAATTGTAACGGCCGCAGGTCGCGGCGACACGGCTCGGACCGACCTGCCGAGCCCCCCGGCGCGATAGCCTCCGCTTCGCCGTGACAGAGTCCACGTTCCAGGCCGGCTCCGATCCGATCGCCGTCGATGGCGGGAAAATTCTCGCATCGTGGCCGAGCGATCGCGGCCTGGCCATGTTCTCGTGGCCGGGCGGTGGCGAGGCCGGGCCCTCCCACCTCTTCGCCGCCGCTCCGACGTTTCGAACGGAGTTCCGGGGCCCCTCCGCCCTCGACGGGCTGCGGTCGCTGATCGGCGAGACCCGCCGCGACACTGACTCGACGCCTTCCACGGAATCGACCCGCCACCACCATCACGGACCGTGCGGTCGTGGATTCATCGTCGTCCTGGCCTACGACCTCTTTCGCGGACTCGAACCCACCGCCGTCGACTCGCCCGGGAAGTCGACGGACTCCGGCTGGCCCGAGATCGTCGCGCTTCGATGCGAAGGAGGACTGCGGTGCGACGGGCGTTCGATGGTCGAGGTCGGCGACGCCTCCACGATCCCCTCGCTCGAGCCGCGGAGACTTCCCCGTCCGGACCTCGGCGGTGTCCATCCGGACTGGGATCGCGAGACCTACGAACGGTCGGTGGCGGACGTGGTGGAGCGGATTCGACGAGGCGACTGCTTCCAGGTCAATCTCTCGCAGCGATTCACCGCGCCGTTCCGGGGAAGCGTCCGGGCGCTCGGCGCCGCCGCGCTGGCCAGCAGCCGCCCGCGTCACGGCGCCGTCGTCGAATGCGGGGACGGCCGGGCCGTCGTCTCCATGAGCCCGGAGCTCTTCCTCGAGACGCGGCCGTCGCCGGACGGCACCCTCGTGGTCTCGCGCCCGATCAAGGGCACCCGCCCGACGAGCGTCGATCCCGAGGTCCTGCGAACGAGCGAGAAGGACGAGGCTGAACTGGCGATGATCGTGGATCTCATGCGGAACGACCTCGGGCGGGTCTGCCGCATCGGCTCGGTCCGGGTCGTCGACCCGCGACGGATCGAGACGCACGAGACGGTGCATCACGGCGTCGCGGAGGTCGAGGGAGTGCTCCGGCGAGACGTCGACATCGTCGACCTCCTCTCGGCGTCGTTCCCGCCGGGATCGATCACCGGGGCGCCGAAGGTCCAGGCCATGCGGATCATCGACGAGCTCGAGGTGTGCCGACGAGGCCCCTACTGCGGCGCGATCGGCTGGATCGGCGACGACGGCTGGTCCAGCCTCAACGTCGCGATCAGGACCATCGGCTGCACCGGTTCCCGGCCGGCCCACGAAGGCGTGGACGTGATCGACGGAACGCTGGAGTACTTCGCCGGGTGCGGGATCGTCGCCGACTCGGTCCCCGCGGACGAGTACCTCGAGAGCGTCGACAAGACGTCGGTGCTGCATCGGACGATCGCGACCCTCGGCGGCGACCTTCCCACCGGAGGCTGACGGACCGGTTCCCGATCAGTCGTCGTCCGCGGGCTCGGCCTCGCGATGCTCGCGGGCCTGTCGCTGGAGCTCCTGCTTCTGCTCGATGTACTGGAGGATCTGGTCGCCGACCAGCTTCTGGTGGGGATGGTTGAAGCTGAAGTCGAAGGCGATGCCCACGTACGTCTTCTGGGTCGAGTCGATGTGCGTGTGCACGACCTTGCCGGTCGCGTTCACCGGGACGGGCATCTCCGGTTCCAGCGAGAGACGGAGCCAGAGGACGCGATGCCGCCCGAGCACGCCGGAGTCCTCCGGCGAGACCACCAGGCCGACGCCGCCGCCGCCGAGGTTGGCGAGCTCGGCGGTGAACTTCGGACCGACCGTGGGCAGCATCGACTCGGCGAGCAGGTCGGATCGATCGATCTCCTCGCCGTTCGTCCATCGTTCGTAGGCGAGTTCGGTCGCCCGCTCCGCCGGCAGCACCGACTTCGGGTCGAGGAGCGGCCAGAGCTCCACCTTGGGAAGCGTCAGGCCCTGCGTGTCGACACGAAGGCGACGCCGCTGCGATCGCGCGACGCCGGTCGGCATCCTCAGTCGGAGTCCGGCATGGCCATGGCCACCGCCTCGTCGCTCCTCGCCGAGATTCACCGTGCGGAAGGTCCAGCGGTTCTGCCCCACCGTGAGGGCCGCCGCGAGCTCGGTCCCCTCGTCGATCCGCATGTCGCGTCCCAACGTCACCGGCGCCTCGACCACGATCTCGTCCTCGCGGAGATCCATGACCTTGACCCGCCAGACGAGGTCCGGACCGGCCGCATGCGCCGCGGGCTCGGCCCCGTCATGCTCGGGATGGGCGACCGCGATCTCGATCGCCCCGCCCCGCTCGGAGATCTGCTGGAGGAGCCGCTTCCACTCGTAGGTTCTGCTTCTCGATGCCGGCAAGGGGGTGCTCGCTTTCGTGACTGGAGCCCGGAGACCGGCGATCGGTCTCCCCCAGCGAATACGCATGAAACCGTCGATCTGATCGGCTCGAGCCCGAAGTCGACGGGAATCCTTGGGGAATCGGGGCCCCGGGGACGGTATCAGGTGGCATTCGGCGTCGATCGCCGCCCGGACGGCCTCCGGTCGAATCGATCGGGGATCCCGAATTCGGGCCGATCACTCCACGGAACGATCGTGGACCACGAGCAGTCGGTCGGGGAGGTGCCGTCCCGGTCCGAACCCACCCGAACCGGCGGCATCGTCGAGCTCCCGCCTCGACCAGAGACGGAGCACCCGCTCGCCCGGACGGGGCTCCGTGGCTTCCGGATCCACGTCGTCCCCCATGCGGATCGCGAACTCCGGATCGCCCGGGGCCCAGGCCATCTGGATCGTCCCGGTGTCGTCGACCCCGTCGGCCCACCGACCCGACGCGACCTCCGCCCAGCCGGCCTCGGCGAAGTCGTCCATGACCAGGAGTCCGCCGGGCGCCGTGCAGGCCGCCAGCCGCGCGAACACCGATCGAAGGGCCGCCGGCTCCCGGACCGTCATCATCAGGTTCCCGAGCACCAGCACGAGATCGAACGGCCCGGAAGGCATCGATTCGGGGCGGTCGAGGTCGGCGACCTCGAAGCGGGCGTGCCCGTCGGTCGCCTGCAGGAATTCCGGTCCGACCGCTTCGTCCCGATCCACCCCGACCAGCGACGCGATGCGGGGACGAGCGGCCTCGAGCAGCGGCCCGGCGATCCGACCGTCCCCGCACCCGACGTCGAGGATGCGCTTCGGCGACCCCGCGAGCAGCGCCTCCAGCCCGGCGACCTGTCGGGCGGTCTCCACCTCGTCGTACGGCGCGTGATCGAAGCGATCGTGCTCAGTCATCCTCGGACAGCCTCGTTCCCGCCAGTGCGACCAGTTCCTTCGCCTCGACGTCGACGCGACGACGAGCCTCGCGATCCAGGCGGCGACCACCGAATCGAACGTCGTAGAAGAGACGCACCAGCGGGGTCGCGGCCTCGGCCAGTTCGGGGTGCGCTTCGCGGACCGCCTCGAGATGCATCATCGGACTTCGGTTGACCGGCTTCGGGCACCCCGCGACCTCGAACGCCCGCAGGAGATCGAGGTAGAAGTCGACCTCCTTCACCATCCGCCGCGGGACCTCCCCCACCACCGAACGGAGGCGTCGCCGATGGCGCACGACCGAGACCGTGGCGATGACCGCGATGACGAACACCACGAAGACGATCCCGATCCAGATGTAGCCGGCGGGCCCCAGCATGAAGTAGCGGTTGATCCGGTCGGCCCGACCGCCGAGGAAGTCGACGAGACGCTCGTAGCGACCCTGGATGCTCTCCCCGAGCTCCTCCGCGAGGGTGGCCTGGACGCTTCCGTCGAAGGCCACGATCCGGCTGTTCCAGAGGAAGTCGAAGCGATCGTAGATCCAGCGGAAGTTGTCGGCCCACGAGCGGCGACCCGCCTGGAGCTCCTCGAGCACGTCGCTGCTGGTGGGATCGAACTCCCGCCAGTTGAGCGGGCCGATCCGGACCTCGACCCAGGCGTGCGCGTTCGACTCCCGGACGACGTAGTGATCGAGCGCATCGTCGTACTCGATCGCGACGAAGCCCGTGACGACCCGGGCCTCGACGCCGAGGGACTGGCAGAGCGCGCAGAGCGCGGACGCGAAGTACTGGCAATGGCCGACCCGCTGCTCGAGGAGGAAGGAGAGGATCGGGTCCTGGTCCGGCCGGACGACGACCCGTCGAAGGTCGAGGGAGTAGCGGAAGTCCGGTCCACGGAGGTACTCGGTGAGGACGGTCGCGATCTCGCGGGCTCGTCGCCACGTCGCCTCCGGGTCGCCGGCGGGCGTCGGTTCGAGCAACTCCGGCGCTCGTTCCGCGAGGATGCGTTCCGCCTCCTCCCGGACCCCCGGCACCGGGAAGCCGACGCTTCCGGGCTCGGTGATCGGGACCGAGCCGCCGGTGAGCTCGAGCAGGTCCGTCTCGCTGGGATTCGGCACCACCTTCAACTGGTAGGTGGAGAACCGGCCGAGTCGCCCGGTCGCGGAGTCCTCGATCTCGACCGTCGTCGGATCGAACTTGAAGGTCCTCGCCTCGTCGCACGCGATCGCCATCGGAACCCAGCGTGCGAAGACCCTCTCCGTCGCGAGGGACCGCATGGTCACCGTCTGGGTGTAGCTCCGGACCGGAGGGTCGTCGCCGCCCAGTCGGCTGAAGTCGTCGATCGAACCGCTCGTCTCGACGAGACGACCCACGCGTCGCGAACCTCTCCCGGTCTCGGTCGGACGCCACTCCCGCTGCACCGGATCCCAGGTCGTCAGCACGGCACCCCGCAGGAGCAGCGGTTGCGGCCACTGGATCGGCTCGCCTCGCGGGTCCTTCCACTGGACGGTGAAGACCTCGCGATTGCTCTGCTCGATCTGGTCGGCCTGCCCGAGGTCGACGCGGGGCGCGAACCCCGTGCGAAGTCCGGTGAATCGGCCACCGCCCTCGCCGGCGCGGGGAAAGATCACGAACACGACCGAGGCCGCGACGAAGGCCACGACCGTGCAGGCCGTCGCGAGTCCCGCGAACTGGCGGATCGGGGAGCGACCGCTCGGGACCTCCAGGGGAGGGACCGGCGAACCGGCGACGATCCGCAGCCGGGCGACGCGAGCCGACTCGAATCCGGTTCGGATCCGGTTGAGCATGAGCACCCGGATGGTCTGGGCGGCGAAGGCCACCACGAGCAGCCCGAACAGCAGCTGGAACGAGTACAGCGCCGCGGCGACGACGGTGACGACCGAGAGGAGGATCACCTGCCGATCGTCCTTCGGCGTCCGGCGTTCGAAGAGGCGCAGGACCGCCAGGAGGCTTGCGAGGCGGCCGACGAGGGCCATCGTCTCCTCCGGACTGGGGTTCTCCATGAACGAGAGGAGCACCCAGGCTGCGATCAGGAGCGCAAGCGTGGTCGCCGCCCACTTCGGCAACGCCCGGCCACGCGGTCCCTCCGCGATGTACCCACTCGCGATCGCCATGACCGCCAGCACGAGGCCGAGTTGGAAGGTGCGCAACGCCACCGCGTACGCCGCGATGGCGAGGATGACCTCGAGTCGGAGGTGCCGGGCGTAGCGGGCGAGTGGATTCACGCGACGCGACTCCCACGGCCCGGCCGCGCGACATCGGGTTCGACGGCGGGGCCGTCCTCCGCAAGGCCCTCGAGGCTCGACGGAAGCAGGTGGATGGCGGCTTCGCCTCCGAGATCCGGATCGACCCGGTCCACGTGCACGACCACGGTCACGCAGCCGTGGCCGGGATTGCCCACCATCGGGCTGGACGCCCGGTCCTCGTCGAGGTCGATGCCCGCGAGCACGGTCAGGATCCGGTCGAGCTGTCGACGCCCGGCATGGGCCCGGACCTCGGGGGCCGCGGGGCCCACCGGCAGGAGCCCGACCTCGCCGCCGGCCAGGATCACCGACTCGGCGATCGAGGCGGCCAGCTTGATCGCTCGTTCCTCGCGGGCACGGCGGTCCTCGCCCTCCGGGAGCCGCAGTTCGGACGTCGGCCTCCGGAGATCGAGGACGAGCCGGAGCCGACGAGGCGACGGACTCGCCCGCTGGACGACGAGCGGCTCCTCCCCCGGGATCCAACGCTTCCATGCGACCGAACGGATGCTGTCGCCGAACCGGTATTCGCGGAGGCCCGCGTACTCGCCCACCGGTCCGGTCCTCCGGCCCGAACGATCACCGTCTCCGAATCCCTCGAAGAGCCGATCGAGCGCCGCCGCGGAGAGCGGCACGGTGTCCGGATGGACGAGGGTCTCCATCGGCTGCGAGATCTCGACCACCTTCCCGAGCAGGCCGAACGGGAAGCTGGACGACGCGACGATGCGATCGAGACGCATTCGACCGCGGCGATCGGGGACGAGGACCGATTCACCGTGAGCCGTCTCCGACGGTCCCACGTGCATGATCCAGGCTGGATTCGGTCGCGAGAATCGGCTCCAGTCGCGGGCGGACGAGCCGGGGACCTCCGAGACCGAGAGATCGAACAGCGGGATGAGGCGGGAGCCCCCGCGCACCTGGTACCGCACGACGAGCGGTCTCCCGACCCGCCCATGCCCGGGATCGAGCCGCCGCATCGTCATCCGGAAGAGCGAGGTTCCACTGATGATCCCGCTCACCAGGATCAGGGAGAGAAGGAGCCCGAACACCCAGACCAGGATGTTGTTGGGACGCACGGTCGCCGCCACGCCCACGAGAAGGGTGATCGCCAGGTAGACGAGACCCGCCATGTTCATGCGGTAGCGGTACTTCACGCGGTCCGCCGATCGGAGTGCGGTCCCGCGACGGTCACCTGAAGATCACCGAGTCGTTCGGGATGCGCATCTCCTCGCCCTGCAACTGGCGTTCGGCCTCGACGCCGAGCGAGTTCCGCGTTCGGCCGTCGCCCTGGCGGACGGTCACCAGCAACCTCCGGGAGGCGGGATCGAACGGGAGCGAGACGCGGGCGTTGGCGTACTCGGCGCCCCCTCCGAGGATCCGGAGCTCCCACTCCTCCTCGAGGAATCCGGCTCCGAACTCGCCGACCGGGATTCGAAGGTCGCCGTTGCCGACGCTCCTGCCGGTGGCGACGACCTTTCGTCCGAGCGAATCGGGATCCCGGATCACCTCGACCGTGATCGAGGGCATCCCCCGACCGTCGAGGCGGGGGTCGTCGGTGTCGACGAACTCGACGCCGCTGTACTGGCCCTCCACCGCTCGCCCCTCGAGGACGTAGCCACCACAACCGGCGAGGAGCCAGACGACCGTGGTCGCGAGGACCGCGTGGATCGCTCCGGAACACCAACGTTCAAGTCGCATCGGACATCTCCGTGGGGAACGAACCGGGCGCGGCGGCGGAAGTCGAGGGCCCCGTGGTCTCCGTCGTCGACGGTATCAGGCTGGCGATCATCGCCACCAGGCCGAGGAGGACCATGAGGAGGACCAGCGTCGTGCCGACCAGGAGACCGATCCGGGCCACTCGGCGGCGCCGGGCGGCGCCGGCCAGCAGGCGCGCATCCGCGGGGTCGAGGTCCCCTGCCTCGAAGTTGTCCCAGTCGATCAGGCTCGCGAGGGCCGCTCGATTCTCGAGGGCCTTGCGGGCATCCTCGATCGCGGCGTCCGCCACGAGCACCGTCCATCCACCCTGATGGTGGTCGCGCTCGACGACCGCGGGAATCCCCTCCTCGGCGAGCACGTGACGAAGCATCTCGGCGCCGCCGCGCTCGCGGAACCCCCCGACGCTTCGAGGCGTCTCCGCCAGCGGATCGCCCGGCGGGAGGTCGTCGTCACGGGTCTCGTCACGGGGGGAGGTCACGATCGGGCGCGGCCGAGGAGGGTCTCGAGATCGGAGGAATCGTCGTCGGGGCCGATCGCCACGTCCCCTCGGACGAGTCGCCAGCCATCCAACTGGTCCGTGGTGAAGTCGACGACGGTTCCCGCCGATCGGCCATCGAGGGTCGGGCGAAGGAGGAGTCCCGATCCACCCGCGTCGTCGGCCCGGGACACCTGGAGCCACCCGTGTTCGATCCGCCCTTCGGGGTCGGTCCCCACCGGGATGCCCACGAGCAGCACCGGGTCGTCCGCGAGCTCGCCGGACGGCGATGTTCGATCGAGGACCGAGAGCACCTCCGGCCAGCGTCGACGGGCCAGCCCGGAGCTCCTCACGGTCGCCGTGTCGCTGCGATAGATCGCGACCTCGGGCCGTTCGAGCACCTCGATCGCGGAACGGGGCCAGGTCCAGATCTTCCGGAACGAACCGCGGGGCTCGAGGTCGCAGAGGACCGCGCGTCGCGCTCGAAGCGGGTTCGGCGTCTCCTGCGAGAGCGCCGCGCGATCCTCGTCGCTGCCGAGGCTCTCCCGGTCGAGGGTCGCGGCCACCTCGGCCCATGGCACGAGGGTCACCGAGGCGTCCGGACCGAGGGCGTAGGGAACCTCCGGTGGCGGCGGCCCGTCCTCGAGCAGCAGGCCGGCGGCCGCATCGAGCAGGCGCACCCCCGCCTCGAGGTGGGTCCCCGGGAACTCGAGGAGTTCGAGTTCGGGCAGGCCGCAGCGAAGGAGTCCCCGCGTGTGCAACCAGACCGTGCCGGACTCGACGTCCTCCCGGTCCGACACCGCCTGCACCCGCCAGAGCACGTCCTCCGGCGGACCGAGGTCGGGATCGAGGACCGACCGTGCCATCTCCTCCCGGTCGAACCAGCGACCGGTGGTGGCATCGAGCACCGCCACGACGTCCTCGATCGAACCGAGGATCGTCGCGAGTCGACTCCACGCCACCAGCGGTCGCGCCTCGTCGATCAGGGACTCGACCACCACCGACCAGCGCGAGGCGACCACCTCCTCGCGCAACGCGGGAGGCACCTCGTCCATTCGCTTGGTCCGTTCACATCCCACCACCACGGGCAGCTCGTGACCCGGGATCCTCACCACGAGGGACCAGGGTCGCTTCTCGTCGGGCGAGGGCTGGAGTTCGAGGACGTCGATCTGCTCGCCGATGAACGATGCCGTCGCGGCCAGCACGCGATCGGGCTCCGGAGCCGACTCGCCCCGAAGCAGCCCGATCAGGGTCGCGGGCCACGGCTCGTCGAGTCGCCAGGCGGGATGGACCGGAGGAGCCTCCACGGACTCAGCCCACCACCAGGTTGACGAGCTTGCCGGGAACGACGATCACCTTCCGGACGGTCCGCCCCTCGACCAGTTCGGCGATCCTCGGATCGGCGAGGGCGGCCTTCTCGAGCGCGGCCTGGTCGACGTCGGCGGGAACCGTGATTCGGCTCCGGACCTTCCCCATCACCTGCACCGGGATCTCGATGGTGTCGTCGGCGAGTCGTTCCGGATCGAACGACGGCCAGTCGGAGAGCGCCGCGTAGGCCCGGCCACCGGGACATCCGAGCCGGTGATGGATCTCCTCCGCGAGGTGCGGGGCAAAGGGGGCCAGCACGCGATTGAACCGATCCAGCTGGTCGGCGGTCACCCCGACGCCCGTCGCGACGTTCACGAACTCGATCATCGCGGCGATCGCGGTGTTGAAGGCGAAGCGGTCGATGTCGTCCCCGACCTTGGCGATCGACCGATGCAGCGTCTTCTCGACGTCGTCGTCGGGCTCCTCCCGCAGTCGGAGCTCCCCGGTCTCCTCGTCGATCGCGAGCCGCCAGTACCGCTGCAGGAAGCGATGGACCCCGACGATGTCGCGGGTGTTCCACGGCTTGGACGCCTCGAGGGGGCCCATGGCCATCTCGTAGAGACGGAACGTGTCCGCCCCGTACTCGGCGATCACGTCGTCGGGGTTGATGACGTTCCGGAGCGACTTCGACATCTTCGCGACGATGCGCTCGACCGACTCCCCGGTCGCACGCTCGACGTGCCGCTCGTCCCCCTCGCCCTCCTGGCTCGTGTCCACCTCGTCCACCGGGACGAGCGAGCCGTCGCCCCGCCGGAAGGCGAAGCCGGTGATCATGCCCTGGTGGAACAGCCGCCCGATGGGCTCCGGGGTCGAGACCTCGCCCCGATCGAACAGGATCTTGTGCCAGAACCGGGCGTACAGGAGGTGGAGCACGGCGTGTTCCGCCCCGCCCACGTACAGGTCCACCCCGCCGACGTGGTGCTTCGACGCATCGAACCGCTCCTCGCCGGGGACGGCATCGCGTGGTTCCTTGCCGGAACCGCGATCGGAGAGCATCCAGTACCGCTCCGCCTCCTCCGAGACGAATCGGTCGTCGTTGCCGGGATCGACGTATCGAAGGTAGTACCAGCACGAGCCGGCCCAGCCGGGCATGGTGTTGGTCTCTCGACGGACGGGCGTGTCCGGAGGAAGGACGGCGGGATCGACGCCGGCCTCGCCGGCGGTGGTCATGACCCAGTCGGCCGCCTTCCCCAGCGGAGGCGTCGGCTCCTCGCTCTCGATCGGCTCGTAGTCCTCGAGGTCGGGCAGCAGGACGGGCAGGGCGTCGGTGGAGACGGGGTGGTGGTTGCCCTGATCGTCGAAGACGATCGGGAAGGGCTCGCCCCAGTAGCGCTGGCGGCTGAACAGCCAGTCCCGCAGCTTGAAGTTGACCGTGCCTCGACCGAATCCCGACCGCTCCAGCCACCCGACGATCGCCGCCTTCGCCTCGTCGGTGCCGAGCCCGTCGAGCGAGACGTCGGGGTTCGAACTGCCGACCGCCACGCCCTCGCCGACGATCGCCTCGTCCCGCTCCTCGATCGGCCGGCCCGGATCGTCGCCGGGAACCGAGACCACCTGCCGGATCGGGAGGTCGAACCGCCGGGCGAACTCGAAGTCGCGCTGGTCGTGGGCGGGCACCGCCATGATCGCGCCGGTGCCGTAGCCCGCGAGGACGTAGTCGGCGGTCCAGATCGGGATCCGTTCGCCGGTGGCCGGGTTGATCGCATCTCGTCCGATCGGAACGCCGGTCTTCTCCTTGGAGTCGGCCATGCGATCGACGTCCGCGCGATTCCGCGCCGCCTTGGCGTACGCGACCAGGTCGGAGGGACCGTCCTGCTCGATCACCTCGTCGACCAGAGGATGCTCGGGCGCGACGACCATGTAGGTCGCACCGAAGATCGTGTCGGGCCGGGTCGTGAACACCTCGAGGCGGTCGTCCGCCCCCTCCACCTCGAACCGGATGGTCGCTCCCTCGCTGCGGCCGATCCACTCGCGCTGCTGGGTGCGGGTCGAGTCCGGCCAGTCGATCAGCTCGAGATCGGCGAGAAGCCTCTGCGCATACTCGGTGATGCGGAACATCCACTGACGCAGGGGCTTCCGGACCACCGGATGGCCGCCCCGCTCGCTCCGCCCGTCGATGACCTCCTCGTTGGCCAGCACCGTGCCGAGCCGGGGGCACCAGTTCACGGTCTGCTCGCCGAGGTAGGCGAGTCGCCGATCGTCGACGCAGCGACGACGCTCCGCCTCGCCCAGCGCGTTCCAGTCGAGCGGCGCTCCATCGCCGTCGCGACATTCGATCGATCCGTCCTCGAAGCCGGCGAGGAGCTCCGCGATCGGGCGGGCCTTCTCGAGTTCGCGGTCGAACCACGAGTCGTAGGCCTTCAGCCAGATCCACTGGGTCCACTTGTAGTAGTCGGGATCGATCGTCGAGAGCTGGCGCGACCAGTCGTACCCGAAGCCGAACCGCTTCAACTGACGCTTGAAGTTCTCGATCGCGGTGACCGTGGTCTCCCGGGGGTGGACCCCGGTCTGGACCGCGTACTGCTCGGCGGGGAGGCCGAAGGCGTCGAAGCCCATCGGGTGGAGGACGTTGAAGCCCTTCATCCGCCGATGGCGGGAGATGATGTCCGTCGCGGTGTATCCCTCGGGATGGCCGACGTGGAGCCCAGCCCCCGACGGGTACGGGAACATGTCGAGGCAGTAGAACTTCGGCCTCGCCGGGTCGAAGTCGGGATCTCCCGGGCCGGGGGTCCGGTCGACCTCGTCACGCTCCCACGCCGCCTGCCAGCGGCGCTCGATCTCGTCCGCGAGCCGGGCGTCGTAGCGGTGGTCGGTGACGGGATCGGAGGACGATTCGGTCGGGGTGCTCATCGATGTGGTCCACGGACGGGAGGCGTGGCCCGACGCACGTCGTGCGTCCGGGCGGGTGCATGGTACGACCACGCCGCCCCCCCGGAGGCGCCCACGGACCCGGGAACGATCGAACGTCGATCAGCCGGTCGCGACGGGTTCCTCGCGGCTGCGACGAAGCGCCTCGAGATGCTTGACCGCGTCGCCCACCAGGTGGAAGCTGCCGGTCACGCAGATGAGGTCGTCCCGGCTGACCGCCCGGGCGGCGAGCTCGAGGGCGTCCCCCACCGTCTCCGCCGACTGGCACATCTTGCCGCTGACCTCCATGAAGCGTCGCTTGAGATCCTCGGGATCGCAGGCCCGCGGGTTGCTCGAGGCCCGGGTGAAGATGACCTTGTCCGCCCCGAGGCTCACGCGTTCCAGCAGGCCTTCGACGTCCTTGTCCTGGGCGCACCCGAAGACGCAGACCATCGAGTCGTACGGGACGTGGGCCCCGACGCACCGCATGAGCGCCCCGAGCGAGTCGGGATTGTGCGCGCCGTCGACGAGGATCCGGGGCTGCTCCCAGACGAGCTGCATGCGACCCGGGATCCGGGTCTCCTCGAGTCCCGCGGTCACCACGGGCTCCGGGCAGTCGAAGCCGATGGACTTCAGGTGGTCGACCGCCGCGAGGGCGATGCCGCAGTTGAAGGCCTGGTGTTCGCCCGGAAGCGGGACCGGAAGGTGCTCGAGCCGGCTGGTCTCCGTGTAGAGACAGACTCGGTTGTGGGGCCCCAGCTCGGCCGTCGAGCAGAAGCGGTTGCTGAACTCGATCTCGCGGTTGACGAATCGGATCGGGGCTCCGGTCTCCTCCGCGACACTGGAGAGCACGCCCTCGACCGACTCCTCCTGCTCCCGGGTGATGACCGGCACGCCGGGCTTGATGATCCCGGCCTTCTCCCGCGCGATCGAGGCGAGCTCGGTGCCGAGGATGCGGGTGTGGTCGAGCTGGATCTCGGTGATCAGGCTGAGCACCGGGACGATGACGTTCGTGGCGTCGAGTCGTCCACCGAGGCCCACCTCCACCAGGGCGACGTCGACGGCCTCCTCCGCGAAGTGCAGGAAGCCGATCGCGGTGATCGCCTCGAAGAACGTCGGCGATTCCTTGATCGCCACGGAGGCCTCCGCGACCTTCCGCATCAGCTCGGAGAACTCCGGCTTCCCGATCATCTGGCCGTTGATCGACACGCGCTCGCGGACGTCGACGAGGTGCGGGCTCGTGAAGGAGCCGACCGCGTAGCCGCACTTGCGCAGCATCGCCGACATCATGGCGATGGTCGAACCCTTGCCATTGGTCCCGGCGACGTGCACCGAACGGAACTGCTCCTGGGGATTGCCCAGTTCCGCGAGGAGACGGCGCATCCGATCGAGCTTGAACCCACCGTCCTCGTCGTAGCGGACCACGCGCTGACGCTCGAAGTCCTGCAGCTCGAGGAGCCAGCGGACCGCTGCGGGATAGCCGTTGATGCGTGAAGGATCCGCAGCGGCGCCGGTCTTGGCCTCGGTGGCGACCGCCCCGGCCTTGCGACCCGCCGCCTTCCCGGCCGTCGCCTTCTTGGTCGTCGCCTTCCTGGCAGTCGCCTTCTTGGCGGTCTTCTTGGTCGTCGTCTTCCCCGTCGCCGTCTTCTTGGCCGTGGCCTTCTTCGCTGTCACCTTGACCACTTCCGATCCACGCGAGCGTGCTGGGTTGCTTCTGGACTTGGACGCCGCCGAAGTCGATCGGCTGGAATCCCTCGTACCGGTCCTGGCCTTCCTGGCCCCGTCGCCCTCCGAGGTCCCCCCGGAGGTCGTGGAGCGGCCCGAGGACCGCTTCGAAGGAGCGCCGCCACGTCGGCGCGGGGTGTTGTCAGACATCCCTCCAACTATAGCGATCGAGGATCCCGCATTCAAACGTTGAGTTGCAAGTGCATGTCCGGAAACACCTTACGATGTCAGGCCTGCTCCGCGGCCCTCGTCGTTCGATGCAGCCGGATGATCCGCGGATCGAGCAGGTCGATGCCCCCGCCGGGAGCCCGTTCGAGAAGCCGCCCGGCGGTCGCGAGAACCACCTTCCGCTGGCTCTCCCATTCGGGCAGGACGAGGATGAGCGACCCCGATTCGATCCCACCACGAAGGCGATCGAAGTACTCGCGATCCATGCGACGGATCGACGTCTCCGCGAGCTTGGTGATCGTCTCCGCGGTGGCGGCGTCCCCGACCGGCCACTCGTCGATCAACGCATCGATCGTGACGTCCGCGTCCGTCGTGTTCAGATGGAAGTAGTTGATCCCCTCGCCGCTGAGGTTGAAGAGGACCTGGCTTCCATCGATCCCACGGAACTTGCGGACGACCCTGGACTTTCCACGGCGGACGGGGGCCGCGTAGATCTTGAGGGCGTCGAAGTCGCGACCGTCGGCGTCGAGTCGTCGCTTCAGGAACTCCTCGAAGAGCTCGCTGGAGAGGTTCCGCATCCGACCATTGGAGGGATAGATCACCACCACCGGCGTTCGTCGATCGAGCGATGCCTTGAGCAGGCGACACTCCGCACTCTCCCGGCCCATTCGCAGGAACGCCCCCCGCAAAGCCTCCTCGTGATCGTCGACGCTGAAGGTCTCGCGATGCCCCGCACTCCGGACGGACAGGTGCGTACCGCCTCCGTCGAGGTCCGCCCCCCACCAGTACCCGTCGAGGTTGACCACCACGGGGCCACCGGAGGTGCCCTGGATGAACCGGGAGCCCACGGAATTCTCGCCGTCGCCGTCGCCGTCGCCTGATCGTCGCTTGAGGAATCGCAGCATGGTCGTCACCTGGATCCGGCAGTGTAGCGACGACGGGCCTCCAGTCGATCGGCGTCACGGCCACGGGTGCCGTGGATATCGCCGCTTCAGCTCCTTCTTGATCGTCGGATAGGTGCGATCCCAGAATCCGGGCAGGTCGTCGGTCACCTGCACCGGACGACGATTCGGCGCGAGGATCTCGAGCAGGATCGGGACGCGCCCCCCCGCCACGCGAGGAGTCTCCTCGAGGCCCACGAGGTCGCCGATTCGCGCGCTCCCCCGAGGCGGCTCCCCCGCCTTCCAACGGATCCCCATCGACCGCCCCCCCGGCAGGGAGATCCGCCTGGGAGCCATCCGGTCGACGAACTCGGCATCGGCCCATTCGAGGCCCGATCGAAGCACCTCGATGATCGAGGAGGATCCGGGGAGGTCGTCGAGCCTCGTGTGTCCGCCCACCACCTCCGCCCGCATCACGGCGAGGTCGTCGTCGTCGAAGACCGGGATGCCTCGCTCGGGAAACCACTCCGCGGTCCGACGCGTCCGCTCGATGAACTCCTCGACGTCCTCGTCCCATCCGGGGATCTCGATGTCCCCCGCCTCGATCATGGCCAGCATCGCCGCCGCGGCAGCCGCCCGGGCATCGGGACCGATCGGCTGGGACACCGGGTCGATCTCGAGTCCGTCGAACGTCCTCGACACCCATCGAGTCATGAGCCGTCGATCGGGATCGAACTCGAATCGCACCGCCGTCCCCAGTCGATCCCCGAGGAGCGCGTCCACCGACGAGTCCTCGATCCCGGTCGCCAGCGACAGGACGGTCGTCCCCTCGCCCCGCGTCTCGAGCCCGCGGACCTCGCCGGCCACGAGGAAACCCCCTGCCGGGACCCGGGATCGACGATCGATGACGGCGTGCTTCCTGCCGGGAAGCAGGCAGGTGTCCCGGTCCGGACGTCGGAAGGCGATCCGATCCCCCAGGGTGCGGACGAGCGCCGGCACGACCGCCTCCGGAAGACCGTCGTCATCCACTCGAAGCTGCCCCGCCAGGTCGGAGACCGTCCGACGGGCATCGCGGAGGATCGGGGGATCGACTCCGCGGGGCGACGCCGAGGCGTCGAGGAGCAGCCTCGCACGCCAGGAGAGATCCCCGGAAGGTTCGTCACCGACAAGCAGGCCTTCCTGGTCGCGCCGCTCGACGGCCGATGCGAAGTCGCGTTCCGCCAGCACGACCGCGGCGGCGACGGCGAATCGTCCTCCCCCGGCTTCGAGGGCGTCGAGCAGGAACCGGCCGATCCGGGGCGGAAGGGGAAGCCGGGCCAGCGCCCGGCCGAGTTCCGTCACGCGTCCGTCGCGGACCGCCCCGATCGATTGGAGCGTCCGCTCGGCGAGGGCGAAGGAGGCCTCCGGCGGCGGGTCGAGCCAGTCGAAGTCGCGCGGCGAGACCCCGGCTGCGTGCAGTCGAAGAAAGGCGTCCGCGAGATCGGCCCTCGCCGTCGCGGGCATCCGACCCTCCGCCCGCCGGAGGAACTCGCTCTCGGTGTAGAGCCTGATGCACCGGCCGGGCGCGACACGCCCGGCTCGACCGGCCCGCTGGACCGCGGAGCCTCGGTCGATCGGCTCGGTCACCAGCCGCGAGGTCTCGCGGACCGGATCGAAGCGGTCGATCCTCGCCAGCCCCGAATCCACGACCACGGTGACCCGTGGAATGGTGATCGAGGTCTCGGCGATGTTGGTCGCCACCACGACGCGTCTCGGCCCCTCGTCGGCGACCGCGCGATCCTGGGCCCGGGGCGGGAGCCCGCCGTGGAGTGGCACGACCTCGACGCCTCCGATCCCGGCGCACGCCTCGACCGTGCGATCGATCTCCCGCCGTCCGGGCATGAAGACCAGGACGTCGCCGCCATCGTCGTCCTCCGATCGCACGACCCGGGCGACGGCCTCCGCGGCGAGACTCCAGGGCTCGTCGGCGCTCGGGGCCCGTCGATGCTCGATCCGGACCGGGTGGAGTCGGTCCTCGGCCCCGAACACCTCCAGCCCGAGTCGGTGCGCGAGCCCCGCGGCATCGAGCGTCGCACTGGCGATGACGTACCGGGCCTTCCTCGATCGCAGGAGCCCGAGGAGCAGGTCGGCATCGATCGAACGCTCGTGGAATTCGTCGAGCACGACCACGTCGTCGGGAGACAGGCCGTCGCCCGACATCATTCGACGCAGCAGCAGGCCTTCCGTGACGTAGAGGATGCGGGTGTCCGGGCCCTCGCGTCGATCGCCCCGGACCGCGTAGCCGACCCTGCCGCCGACATCGGTGTCGAGCTTCCGCGCGACGTGCGTCGCCAGCATGCGAGCGGCGAGCCGGCGAGGCTGGGTGACGAGGACCCGGCCCGTCACCGATTCGAGGAGCGCAGGCGGAAGCGCCGTGCTCTTGCCGGTGCCCGGTGGCGCGGTGAGGATCGCGGAACGGCCGTCGGCCAGCGATCGGCCGAGGCGTCCCACGAGTTCGAGGACGGGAAGTCGTTGGGGGGAGCGCGGCTCTGGAGACATCACTCGGACAGGGCGAGGTGGACTCGGATGTCCTCCATGAACCGGATGATCTGGCCCTGCTCCTTCGGCGTGCTGGCCGACTCGATGTCGCTCCGCCAGAACCCGAGGAACCTGGAGGTGGTCCGGTCGTCGATCCCCGGCATCCGGTCGCCGTCACGATCGCGCATCATGTCCTCGCGGGCATCCGCCCGGATCTCGTCCGCCCGGGCGCCGTCGTCGATGGGTCGAGCCTCGCCCATGACCATCTCCTCCGCTCGCCGCTGCCAGCCGGCCAGCCAGTCGTCGATGTACCGACCACGCTCGGCCTCGTCCGTCGCGAAGTATCCCTCGGCCCCCTCGAGGAGCACGTCCTTGGCGAGGGTCCGGGCGTTCTGCCGCATCTGTTCCCGGGTCGGGCCGGTCACGCCGGCGAGGAAGGCGGCGGCCGCCGCCGACTCCTCCTGCTCGAACCCGCGGAACCGCGAGGCGAACTCGCCGAGGTACCTCATCCGTTCGTCGACGCTGAGCTGGTTGAAGTCGTCGGTGACCAGGTAGCCCAGGACGTCGTCGACGGGCGAGTCGAAGATGCTCGGGGGCGGCGTCCAGCGACTGGAGAGCCAGGCCCATCCGAACGTCGCGACGAGCAGCAGCGCGAGCGCCGACGTGCCGATCACGACCTCGCGACGACGGTCGTCGAGCGCGTAGCGAAGGTCCTCGAACCGATCGCGAATCCCGTTCATGGCGTCTCCAGCTCGTCGGCCTTCCGGTCGAGCCCCCACCGGCCCTCGGGGAAGTCGTCGAAGTCACCCAGTTCCTCGGTCAGCGAGCCGACGCTGCCATCGAAGAACAGGCCGTTGCGCGCCACCGACCCGTTGTTGGGGTGGCGGTCCTGGCTGTCGGTCAGGATGGGAAGACTCCGACCGCGGGAGTGGTCGAAGATCGCGGTGAGCTCGTTCGCCTCGTAGTTCCGCCGGAACATCTCGAGCCGCTCGGCCGAGAACTCGCCGCTCTGCACGAGGGGGATGAGGGCCCTGCCGACCGAGACCTGGATCTGCGGCAGGTAGCGAAGGAGCCCGGGGACGTAGACGTAGCTGGTCCCGGTCGAGAGGCTCTCGGGGTCGTTGTCCCCGCTGCAGACCCAGCAGGTGCAGTCGGTGTCGATGTAGCCGTCGAGCACCGCGGGCAGCCCACCCTCGACCTCGCCGTCCGAGACGACCGCCGGAAGCGGCTCGCACGAGGGAATCCGATCGCCCATGTTCGCCCGGTAGGCGGAGATCCCCAGTCCGATCTCCCTCAGTGCCGTGCGACAGCTCGTCGACCGGGCCTCGTCCCGAAGGACCTTGAGGGTCGGGACGGCGATCCCCGTGAGGACGACGATGATCCCGAGGACCGCGAGAAGCTCCACGATCGTGAACCCCGTCATCCGTCCCGCGATGGAAGGCTGGCGGAGGGACGCCGGGGCGTCCTGAGGGCTCTCGATCGGTCTCGTGCTGATGAGGTCCATGGTCTTCCGGGCGGGGCGGAGCACGGGCAATCTGGGGGAATCGCGGATTCGAAACCCCGACGTCCCGGATTCGCGTTCCCGGACAAGATGGTACGTGATCCCGGGCCCGAATCCCCGGGCGGTCGCCGATTTCGCGTCGGAAGCCCGTCCGAAGGAGGCCTCAGCCCTCGTCGGCGCCGAACATGGCGTCGATGAACGAGTCGGGGTCGAACGGCTGCACGTCCTCGACCCGCTCCCCCACGCCGACGAGCTTGACCGGCACCGAGAGGGAGTCGCGGATCGCGATCGCGATGCCTCCCCGGGCCGTGCCGTCGAGCTTGGCGAGGAAGAGCCCCGTCACGCCCACCGCCTCGCCGAACACCCGCGCCTGTTCGAGCGCGTTCTGGCCGCTCGTCGCGTCGAGCACGAGAAGGACCTCGTGGGGCGCACCGGGAATCTTGCGTTCGATGACCTCCCGGATCTTCACCAGCTGTCGCATGAGACCGGCGTCGACGTGCAGTCGCCCCGCGGTGTCGACCAGCAGGACGTCCGCCCCCCTTCCGAGAACCGCATCCACGGCATCGAACACGACCGCCGCCGGATCCGCGCCTTCGGCCCCGCGGACCAGGTCCACGCCGAGACGGTCGGCCCAGATGGCGAGCTGCTCGACGGCGCCGGCCCGGAAGGTGTCCGCCGCCGCGAGGACGACCGAACGCCCCTCGGCCCGCAGCGTGTGCGCGATCTTCGCGACGCTGGTCGTCTTGCCCACGCCGTTCACCCCGACCACCAGCACCACGGTCGGGGGCTGGGTGGCGGTCGCGATCTCCGGGACGTCGTCGTCCCAGCGACGCTTCAGCTCGGCCTTCAGGAAGTCGATCGCATCCTCGCCCCGCTCGAGCTCGCCGCTCCTCACCGAGGCCCGGAGTCGGTCGACGATCTCGGTGGCGGCCCGGACGCCGACGTCCGCCGCGATGAGTCGGGCCTCGATCTCGTCGACCAGCTCGTCGTCGAGTCGCCGGCCCGCGAGAAGCGAGCGGAGCCCGCCGCCGAGGGCGCCGGCCGTCCGCGCGAGGCCCTGCCGGACGGCCGCGATCGTCCGCTTGAACAGTCTCATTCGCCGCCTCCCTCGGAAACCCCGGGCCGGCCGGGTTCCTTCGAGGTTCGAGTCTTGAGGTACTCGTCAAGGATGGCGTTGATGAAGCCCGGCGACTTCTCGCCCCCGAACTCCCTCGCCAGCTCGACCGCCTCGTTGATCACGACCTTCGGCGGGGTCGAACCCGAGGAGATCTCGTGCAGCGAGAGGCGGAGGATGTTCCGGTCGACCATCGGCTGGCGGCGGACCGGCCAGTCGGGTGAGAGGCCGTCGATGATCGGATCGATCGCTTCGACGGCGGCCTTCGCCTCGCTCGCGAGCGCGAAGCCGGCGACCTGGGCGTCGTCGTGCGCACCCGAGCCCGGAAGCGTCGAGCGCACGATCTCCTCGTCGACCTCGCGATCGGCGTCGAACTGATACATCGCCTGGAGGGCGCATCGCCGGGCGGCACGGTCGAGCCTCATGCGGAGCTCCCCGAGCGAAGGCGTCGCGAGGTGTTCGCCGCGAGAAGGGCGGCGGACATCGACTCCCGTCCCTTGTTGCCCCGATCACCACCTGACCTCGCCTTCGCCTGGTCGAGCGTGTCGACGGTGAGCAGCCCGAAGGCCACGGGGATTCCGTGGCGGGCGGACATCGCGGCGAGCTCGTTGGCCACGGCGCCGTTGATCCACGCGTCGTGCGAGGTCTCGCCCTTGATCACGCAGCCGAGGCAGACGATCGCATCGAATCGACCGGTCGAGACGGCGACGCCCGCCAGCCCCGCGAGCTCGAACGCGCCCGGCGAGTCGAAGATCTCGAGGTTCGACGACTCCCCGCCGCACTCGAGGAAGGCCTCGCGGGCCCCGGCCTCGAGCGCCGAGGTCACGTCGACGTGATATCGGCTGACGAGCACGGCGACCCGGAGGTTGCTCGCATCGGCGGTGATGGTGTCTGAGGTCTTCATCGAGGTGGCCCGGGTGTGGAGAAGGACGTCATCCTACGCTCCCTGCCACCCCCGCGGAAACGAAGACGTAGGATCCGGTCATGCCGACGAGCCCCCAGCGCCTCCGGCCCGCGTTCCAGCTGACCCGCCTCTCGCTCGTGATGGGTGCGATCGCCGACGTCTGGTTCGTGATCCTCTACACCAAGGGCGACGCCCGCTACAACCACGTCCCCTCGTACGAGATGCCGCTCGCCGTGGGGCTGCTGGTGACCGTCGTCCTGTCGATCGGACTCTTCGCCTTCGCCGGGACGTTGAACGACCTCCTCGACTCCCGCCACGACAGCGCCTTCAGCCCCGACCGACCGATCCCGTCCGGTCGGATCCGAGCCTCGCAGGCGGCGGTGATCGCGGTCGGATCGCTGCTCGTGGCGCTCGCCGCCGCCATTCCCTTCGGGACGCTGGCGCTGGTCTTCGCGATCCTCGCAGCCACCGGGATCCTGTTCTACGACGCCACCGGCAAGCACATCCCGGCGGTCGGCGTCCTGCTCGCCGGCCTCATCCACGTCGCCCACATGATGATCCCGAACTACGACCTCGCCTTCACGCCGCCGGTGTGGCTGGTCTTCACCCATGTCGCCGGCACGGCCATCCTGATCCACCTCGTGGAGAACAAGCGACCTCGGTTCGGCCGGTGGGGAGTGGTCGCCACCATCCTCGGCTGGATCGCCTGGTCGGCGGTCATCCTCGGACTCGGAATCGCCCGCGGTCCCGAGGCGGGATTCGCGCCGACGGACTTCGACGTCGCCAGCGGGCTCTGGCCGGCCGCCGCCGCCGTGGCCTTCGCGGCGGTGATCTGGAGGAAGCTCGCCCGGGTCGGGGGCCAGGTGGGCGCGGAGAAGGTGCGTCGATACGGGGCGGCGTGGCACGCGGTCTACGGTGCGGCATGGTTCGCCGGGCTCGGGTGGTGGCGGGAGTCCGTGCTGATGGCGGTGATCGCCGTCGGGGGGCTGATCGTCATGACGCTCCTCCGGGAGGTCTCCGTCGACGATCCCGGTCTCGTCGGCGACCGATCGGGAGACCCCCGGCCGGGGTCGAGTACCATGCCGCCGTGCCGAGTCCCGCCCGATTCGCCGTCCTCGCCTCCGCGATGTTCGCCGCCTCCCTCGACGGGTGGGCCGCTGCGACTCCGCTCTCCTCCGGCCCGACCGACGTGGATCCACCCGCGGTCCGGGAGGTGTCGATCGACGGCACCAGCCTGGGTGGATTCGTCCTTCCGGTGCTTCCCATCGCGCACGACCTCCGCATGTCCTCCCAGCGGGCCACGGAGTGGACGGTCGACGACACCAAGCGGCTGCTGCTCGAGGGGGACGTGGCGATCGAGCTCGGCTCCTACGACTTCCGGGCCGAGTCGGCCGTGGTTTGGATCAATCGGCTGCCCAGCGCCAAGGGCCTGATGACCCAGTTCGTGGCCTGGTTCCCGTCCGTGTCGGAACCGACGCGCCAGGCGGGCATGGGCGCGAGTGGTCGGGACGTCCTCATCACCGCGACGATCGACGGCGCCGTCCGGCTCTCGGCGGTCGTCCTCGACCGGGGCCCCGTCCGTTCGCGCGAGGTGGCCGAGGGTGAACGGCGACTCGCTCGCTACCTTCGCCGCACGCTCGCACGCCCGGCACCGGCGCTCACGCGACGCCCGGACGTCCAGGTCCCCCCGCTCCCCCCGGAACCGGTCCTCGAGCCCGGGGGGCGGATCGTCCGGACCCCGGCTCCGCCGGAGTCGTCGGGCCCCGACTCGATACGACTCCCATCCGAGAACGTCGACGACCTCGACATCTTCGATCCGCGGGGGCTTGTCAGCTTCAGCGCCGACGAGGTCGTCGTCGAGGAGGACCGGGACGCGATCGCGGTCGTCGGATCGGTCGTCATCGACTACGACGGATCGAACGCGGTCGACGATCTCCGTCGACTCTCGCTGGTCGCGGAGCGAGGCGTGGTGTTCCTCGCACCCGGCACGGTCCGTGGCCTCCGCGACGGCGGCGGAACCGTGCAGGCCGAGTCGATCGAGGGGATCTACCTCGAAGGCGGCGTCCGGGCGACCGACGGCGAGTACACGCTTCGCGGCTCGAGCGTCTACTACGACCTGCCACGAAACCAGGCCGTGATCATGGATGCGGTCCTCCGGACCTACACCAGGACCGGACGACGCCTTCCGGTCTACGCCCGCGCGGAGGAGATGCGACAGATCGCCTCCGACCAGTGGACCGCCGACAAGGCCACGGTCTCGACGAGCGAGTTCTTCACGCCCCACCTCTCGATCGGACTCGAGCGGGTCACGATCACCGAGGGCGGAGACGAGGGAGGCGACGGACGGAAGTCGACCTGGGTCGAGGGAAGCGGGCTCACCCTGCGTGCGGGAAGCATCCCGTTCTTCTACCTGCCGAGCTTCGAGGGACCGGCCGACCAGACGCCCCTCCGCGACGTTCGCGTCGGCTACCAGCAGGACAAGGGGGTCGGGATCTCGACCCGCTGGAACGCCTACGGCCTCCTCGGCCTCGCGCCCGTCGACGGCGTCGACGCGGAGGTCCGACTCGACGGCTGGATCGAGCGCGGGCCGGCGGCGGGACTCGCGCTCGGCCTCGAGGACCTCGGCGGCCTGAACGGCGTGGGCAGGTTCGACGCCTACGGACTCTACGACCTCGGCGGCGTCGACCGGACGAGCGCGGGTCGCGACGTGACGATCGACGAGGGCATGCGAGGCCAGGTCGTGGGCGAGTACCGCGCGACGCTCTCCGCGGACCTCTACCTCGAGGCCCAGCTGTCCTACCTGTCGGACGAGACCTGGGTGACCAGCTGGCGCGAGGGCGACTTCCGATCCCGTCGCGAGTACGAATCGAGCATCTACGTCGACTACTCGCCCGACAACACGTCCCTGTCCCTTCTCGTCCGCGGCGACGTCAACGACTTCATCTCCAACAGCTACGTCCTCGCGAGCCGACCGTACTTCGTGGAGAAGTACCCGGAGATCGACTACGACCGCGAAGGCGACGACCTGGGCGGGGCCGTCACGTGGTCGAGCCGCTGGAACTTCGCCAGCATGTCCCTGAATCCGACCGCGGGCACCGCGAACAGCCTCGGGGTGCGGCTCCCGGCCTTCGCCGTCCCGACGGGCGACACGTCGATCTCCGGGCAGTACCTCGCCGCGGGATACGACACCCAGACCGTGAACCGCTTCCATACGCGGCAGGAATTCGCGGTCCCGATCGACGGCGACGGCTGGGCCGTGTCGCCGTTCGTGTTCGGGCGGTTCACCGGCTATCTCCAGGGGGACGACGAGCTCTACCGGGCGCAGCAGGGCATCGAGGTCGACCAGCCCGACTACCAGGTGATGCTCGGCGGCGGTGCCCGCGCCTCGGCCCAGTTCCAGTCGATCGACGACCGGGCCCGCAGCGATCTCCTCGACATCCACCGGATCCGGCACATCCTCGAACCGAACGCGACGCTCTGGTACGGATGGGCCGATCGACCGACCGGCAGCGTCCCGATCTACGACCAGGCGATCGAGGGGGCGACCGGCGGCACCGCGGCGCAGGTCGGGATGAAGCAGACGCTCCAGACGCAGCGAGGCGGCATCGGCAACCGGCGCTCCGTCGACCTGCTCGTGCTCGACTACGGCGTCGTGTTCAACGATCGGTCCGACGACTTCCAGCGGACCGACCTCCGCAACGCCGCCGGCGACCCGAACTTCTACGCCTGGGCGCAGTCGCCCTATCCGCAGTTCTACCGGTGGGAACCGGAATTGAGCCAGTGGGGATCGCACGCCTACGGAAGCGGTCTCTGGCAGCTGAGCAGCTCGCTCGCGCTCGCGGCGAACGGGCTCTTCAACTGGGAGACCCGCGAGGTCTACGACTACACCGACGGGCCGGTGCCGACGGTCAGGTCGATCTCCGGTCTTCTCCGAGGCTCGGTGGGCGCCCAGTTCACCCACGACCCGGACACCAACTCGTACATCGAATACCGCTACCTCGGGGCGAGCGACGACGAGCTGCTGCAGGCCGGCCTCCTCTACCGGGTGGGGCGGCTCTACCAGCTGGGAGTCAGTCCCCAGTACGACCTCCGACGGAACGAATTCAGGGCGGTGACGGGCTCGATCCGGCGATCGCTCCCCGACTTCGACCTCGTCTTGAGCGTCGGCTACAACCTGATCCGCGACCAGACCGTCTTCGGGATGAGCCTGCGGATCCCGCCGGAACCCGGCGTCGGGCTGCCCACCTACTGAACCGCGGCGGCGGCACGTCCCAGCACGACCACGCCGACTCGATCACTCCCCACCCTGGAACGGGAGGCGAGGCGTTCGGTCTCAGGACGGATCCGCATCCGCGGACACCCAGTCCGCGCCCGCCGTCGTGAGCTTCCGGCCCCGGGGGGTTCGAGCGAGGAAGCCGATCTGGAGGAGGTAGGGCTCGACCACGTCCTCGAGGGTGCCGGCGTCGTCGCCCATCGTCGCGGCGATCGCCTCGAGCCCCGCGGGGCCACCCTCGTAGATGTCCGCGAGCACCCTCAGGTACCGGCGATCGATCTCGTCGAGTCCCAGGTCGTCGACCCGTTCGAGCTTGAGCGCCGCATCGACCGCGGCCTCGTCGACGACGCCGGTCCCACGGACCTGGGCGAAGTCGCGGACCCGCCGCAGCAG